>JBLIKP010000097.1:0-7807 GCA_047635375.1 Sphingobacteriales bacterium
AATTGCATTTCACCAAAACAATGCAATCCGATTAACTGAACAATCCAAAGCAGTATTATTTGAAAGCAAAAAGGTAGAGTTAACCAAGCCTATCGATATTACCGAGAAAATCAGAAAGGAAAAGGCTACAAAAGCAGCGTTTAAGCCCGTTGAAGATAGCTTATTCGAACGATTACGGGCACTTCGAGCCGTTATCGCAAAGGAAGAGAAAATCCCTGCCTACTTGGTTTTTAACGACGCTACCTTAAAGGAAATTGAAACAGTACGCCCCATGACTGAAGATGAGTTCCTTGACATTAGTGGTGTTGGTCAGCGAAAATTGGAGGTTTATGGCGACCGATTTATGGACGTTGTGATTGAGTATGTAAAAAAGAAATCCACCAAATCTATAAAAATAGACACTTCAAAAATTACTTTAGATTTATTCAACCAAGGACTTAGTATTGAAGAGATTATAGAAAAAAGAGGGTTGAAAAGCCCAACCATATTTTCTCATTTAGCAAAACAATATAAAGATGGTGCAAAGGTAGATCTAAGTCAATTCGTTAATGACCAGGAGGTAGCACTAATCAAACAAGCTAAAATAAAATTAAATAGTCCTGATCAACTTAAACCCTATTTTGAATTTTTTGATGGCAAAATTGATTACCACAAAATCAGGATTGCCCTAACCATTATTGAGAAAGCTGAAGCATAAAAAAAGCCCCGTTTTCACGGGGCTACTTTTAACAATTTACTTTTAACCTTTCTTAACACGAACGGCATTCATACCTTTCATTCCGCGTTCTAATTCAAAGATTACTTTATCGCCTTCGCCAAGGTCATCAATCATTCCATTGATGTGAACGAAGTATTTTTCGTTGGTATCTTGTTCCTTAATGAAACCATATCCTTTGGCATCATTGAAAAAGTCGATTTTACCTTTCTTGATTGGGTCTTCTTCAACTATTTCTTTTTTAGGAACACCTATTTCAATAAGAGATGCGTCAATTTTCTTCTTTTTGGTTGGATCTGGCGGAGTATCCGAGAAATTACCATTTTCATCCACATAGGCGATCATGCTATCAAAGCTATCTCCCTTGGAATTATTAGATTTTCGCTCTTCTTTTTTAAGCGCTTTTTCTTGTCGTTTTTTTAAACGTTTCTTTTCTTTTTCTTTTTTGTTAAAAGTTTCCTGCGATCTCGCCATTAATTAGTTGATGTTAAATTATAAATGTACTGATGTTATCCCTTGGGAACCTCCAGTATTCTATGTAAAGATACGATAATAATTCAAATATGTTTTATTTAATAAGGAATACAACACTACTTTTGTTTGTATTTATCCCCGCTTACACCCAATTTAATTGAGTTAGCCCTCAATTGCATTTTCATCCTCTTCAGAACCTGGCAATTCCAATGCTTTAACTGATTGTATTGAACTCCCTCCGATGCCTTTAATGGAAGCATACATATCTATGGTGTTGTTTACTACCTTATCTATCTGTTTTTCACGCTCTTTCCAAATGCGTTGCATCGATCGTTTTTCAGAATCTAAAGCCGATTTCATTGAGGTGAACCCCTCAATAATTGCCTCAACTTGCATTCTAAAAGTATTTCCGCGCAAGAAGTCATAAAGCATGTGCATTTTCTCACCTTTATTCTCTTGAGAATTTTCCAATAGGTTTAAATCAATAATTGTTTGTCTTAAAATTCCGCATAAGGCTTTAAACTCCTCGTAATTACAAATCCAAATCCCTTCCTTAAAACCCATTCGGTCCATGTCGGAGGGCATAACCTCAGTAACTAGCACTCCAATGGTCGCTCCTTTTTCGCGAATATCAGCTTTAAATTTCTCTATCCAGCTTGGCTGAAAGTCCTTGGTCCGCTTACTTTCATAATAAATCATCCCACAGTTTACACTTTCACGGGTATTTACATATTGGATACAATCGCCACCTCTGGCTCCTTTTTTTATCTCCTCTATAGTATCTAAAGGGAATTTTGACATTAGCCATTCTTCAATGGCTAATTCTTGGGCTTCACCCTGAAGTTGCATAGAACCCTGCTCCTGCTTCCTTTTCATTTCAGCAGTAAGATTACGTTGATCTTCAAGCTGCTTATGTAGTTCTTTAAATTTTAACTCGTTTTTTTCCTCTTCCAGGCGTTGTATCCTCTCTTTTTCCTTAATTAAAGTTTCATTTAACCGTTTTTGCGCCTCTGCTTCGGCTAAATCTTTAAGCTCATCCTTTTGACGCTTTAACGCCTCAATCTCGGCTTTAGCTTTATTTAAATCCTTAACTTGAACAGACTTCTCATTGAGTTCCTTTTGCAAGGATTCCATTAATTCGGATTGTTCTTCTTGAAGTTTACTCTTTAACTTTTCCTCTATCAGTATTTTTTCTTGCTTTAAGGACTTTTCTAAGCGCTCTTTAAAAAGTTCGTTAGCCTGACTTTTAGATTCCTGAAATTTCTGCATAGCAACTTCCAGTTCTTTCTTCTCGGCATCTACCTTTTTTTGGTCTTCAGTAAACCTTACTTGGTACTTCTTTTGAAGCTCTTCTTCAAGCTGATGAGCAAGAATATTCTGAACATCTATCGATGTACCACATTCTGGACAATTAATTTGAGCGTTGTTTTTCATTGAATTAATGATGAAGAAATTTCTAATTCCTTCGAATTTCGGAAATTTTCAAGGATTTGAGCTAAAACAGTTTTCAACATTATAAAAATTAAATTCAGAATCTAGGAAGTTGTTTCTGAAGATATATTGTTATTCCCTGAGATTGAAAAATTGAATGGATTATATAACGATGCTAACTCAATAATTACGAGGATTAAGCTGATTTAAAAACCTACTATCTAGGAATATCCCTAACCAGAAGGGTTCCTTAATACCATAATCCCTATTAAGTTCTACCAAAACAACTAGAACTTAATAAGGTACATTTTGAAAACAATTCCTTAAATATTCTGTTGATAAAGCAAGAAACAAAAGGAAAACAATATTTTTTCATTGAAAAATACTATCTTTGCAGGATTGGAGAAATAAAATTCTTCCAATATTTTTTTAACAGAATATTTAAATATTTTTATGTCACAAGTAAAAGCAACAGACACCGTAAAATTACATTACACAGGAACTTTAAAAACCGGACAAGTGTTCGACAGCTCATTGGAGCGCGAGCCTTTGGAGGTTAAATTGGGTCAAGGACAATTAATTCCTGGATTCGAAAAGGCACTTGTTGACATGACGGTAAGTGAAAAGAAAACTTTTGAAATTCCTACAGAAGAAGCTTACGGAGTAGTTCGTGAAGAATTAGTGCAGGAAGTTGAAAAGAATCAATTACCACAAGACATGGAGCCAGAAACTGGAATGGGTTTAGCTTCACGTGATGAGGAAGGAAACGAAATGAGAATGGTTATTACTGAAATAAAGGAAGAAACTATTGTTGTTGATGCAAACCACCCATTAGCTGGTCAAGATTTGACTTTTGAAATTGAACTTTTAGAGATTATATAATAATCTTTTTTAATAAAATTGAATCCTCAATCCATGTTTGGATTGAGGATTTTTTATTTACTCATTACCTTAATAAGTACATTTCCTATACTTCCAGCAGGCGCCTTCACCCCCACTTTTGCGCATACCGTTGGTGCAATGTCATAAACCTTTACATTTTCCCAGCTCTTACCTTTTACCACATCAGTTCCGTAAAAAATTAACGGTACATTTCTGTCGTATGTAAACGAAGAGCCATGAAGAGTTGGAATTCCTGACGCACCCATATAGTTGGGATCCATAAACAATAATACATCACCCGATCGTCCTGGATAATATCCATTTTGAAGCGGTCGGCGGATATGGTCTGTATAATCTATGTTTTTGAAATTATAGGAAGAAAGGGCCATTCTAATCCCCTTGATTTTCATAAACCAATCACCAATTTCATCGGCAACAGCGTTTAGATCAATTCCAACATGGTTAATCGTTTGGTAGTTTATATAAACTTGGTCGTTACTAATGTTTAATACCCAAGGACCTTGGCCATATTTCTTCGCTAAAAATGCCTCCAGCTCAAGTTGGATAGCTGGAAAATCCAGCTCCCCATGAGGGATTTTATTTTTCTCCAAAACTTCATGAGGGTCTGTTCCACCATGATCGGCTGTGAGGTAAATCAGGTAGTTATCCTTTCCTACTGAATTGTCCAAAAATTTCAACAACCTTGCTATATCCTTATCAAGCCGAGCATATATATCCATTAACTCCATGGAATAAGTGCCCCAATAATGCCCGACATAATCTGGGGAGGAGAATCCAATAGATAAGAAATCGGTGATATTATCCTTTCCAAGACCGTTTGAAGAAATAATCTCCTCGGCCAAGTCAACCAAAATTGTATTCCCACCAGGTGAGGACGCCAACATTCGTGTAGGGCCAATATCTTTCGTGATTTCTTTTAATTTGTAAGGGAAAACATGCTTTTCAAGATTTGGAAATTTTTTTTCATAGGGCTGATCATCACTGGTTGCTCCAATAGAATAATTTTTTGCCGGATAAAGTAAGTTCCAATCAGTCATATACCCTAAGGCAAGTTCCTTTTTATTGAATGTCTTAAGCCACTTTGGAGTTTCATCCATAAAAAATGTACTGGTAATGAATTTTCCAGAAGATCCTTCATACCAAAAAGATCCATCTGAGGCAAACCCACCAGAAAATAATGCAGAACGGTCTTTAATGGATATACTGTAGGTCAGGCTTTTCCCCTGTGATGCCAATTCCATTTCATCGGCTAAAGTTGGGGACAACATTTGATTGGGAGAATTGCCAACACTACGATTTTTCAAACCCAAAGTTTGATATGCACTATCTACCACACAGTTTAAGGTTACCCCCGTTTCCCTTCTGTACCAGTCATTGGCAACAATCCCATGAACTGACGGGTAAGAGCCTGTGACTATGGATGCATGCCCAGGACCTGTATAAGTAGGAATATGGTCATATTGCGCATTCGCATAAAACTGCCCATTCTCCAATAAACGGTTAAATCCATCATTTCCAAAAACTGGCTGATACCGATCCAACATTTCTGTCCGCATTTGGTCCACCACAATACCGATAACCAATTTTGGTTTTTTTTCCTGTGCTTGGCATGAGATAAAACTAGCGCCAAAAAGGATAACTAAACTTAAAAAGAGCTTCATAGAAAATAATTTGAAGCAAGTTACAACCCCTTAAATAGGAAAACAAAAATAACCTTAAATCCTATCCTTAAGATTTATTGATAGTTATAGATCAAATCGGTTAATATTTCCATTAAATGGATAAAATAAAATCCAATAATTAGTTGATGTCGTAATTCCCGTGACAATTAAATTTAACAACAAATGAAAAAACAATTTAAACTAATTCTACCTACTTTATTAGCGGTAGCCGTAGGATTTGCTTCATGTAGTGAAGACGATGAGACAATAACTACTCCTTATTAACCAACACTTTACGAAAAAGTTGGTGGCTCAGAAATGACTGCAGACGCAAATGATAACAGTAAAATGATTGAAAAAGGAAGATTAGCTCTTCGATCAGTTGTTGACTCTAGAATTTTGTTATCGCAGGCGACACTTTATTACAACCTTATTTTGAGGTTTTATTAAGTGAAGTAGGTAGTGGAGACTTAAGTGGATTCACAGCGTTATCAAATTCATTGACTAATTTCTTCTCTGCAGCCTCTGGTTCAGAGAATATTGCGTACAGTGGACTTAACATGGCTGATGCCCATTATCCAGCAAAACATAGCCGTATGGCTTGGAAAGCGTATGGTGCTGCATTTGACCAATTCATTAACTACGTTGTTATTGGAGCAAAAAAAAACAGTGTTCCTGACGCAATTATCGGCGAAGTTGGAGCATTAATTGAAACGCTTCGAGGTGACGAAGTTCAAAGATAAATAATTTTACATTGTGATATTAATTGGGTCATTCATTTAGTTGACCGTCCCTTTTTTATGCATTACCTTTGAAAAAAAATTACGAAAATGAACAAAGCCCTACGAATAAGCGCATTTTTAGAAGGGATTTCTTATGCTTTATTACTTTTTATAGGTGTTCCATTAAAATATTGGGGCGGAAATGAATTCCTTGTAAAAACTTTAGGCATGCCACACGGAGTCTTGTTTATAGCCTATATTATCCTATCAATTTCTGTTTATTTTTCAGTAAAATGGACTAAAAAGGATATTTTTTTCATCCTTCTGGCATCCATAATTCCCTTTGGAACTTTCTATGTTGACAAAAAGTACTTTAAAAAACTTTAGTCATTTAAATCTCCATCATATTTATCGGGAGATAAATACTTATTCACGCTATCCACAAACTCATCGTAAAGAGCTTCTTTGGTTTCAGCTTCATAGGTTATGAATTCCGGAATACTTAAAATTTTTCCAAAATATTGACCATCAATCGTTGAGTAATCTGATGTACCATTAAATCCTTTATATCTTAATTCGTCAGCCATAATTTTATCTTTTTATTCCAAGTACACCTAAAAGTCCACGCATTACTTCTCGTAAAACTGCCCGCCCGATTTGCCTTGCCATGGTGTTTTTGCTTAACGCTTCTAAAATTGAATCGTCTTCTTTTAACCTTCTACGGGTAGCTGTCTTGGTAGGGGTAACACGTTTTGCCTCTCTTTGTTCTTGAATTTCGGCTCTTTTTATTTTGGCCGATAGAATTTCAAAGGCACTCTCCCTATCTATCTCCATATTGTATTTTTCGGCTATAGTCGATGAGTTAACAAGTCCTTTTAATTCCTGATCATCAAGCACTCCCATTCTTCTCATGGGCGGACGAAGAAGGTTTGCTGCCAACGGTGTTGGAATTCCCTTTTCATTTAGTGCGGTAATTAAGGCTTCCCCAATTCCAAGGGAAGTTAATATCTCGTCGGTTTTGTAAAATGGAGAAATCGGATAATTCTCAGAAGGTCTTTTAATTGCCTTCCTATCTTCTGCAGTAAAGGCTCTTAGTGCATGCTGAATTTTTAAACCAAGCTGACTTAGCACCTCATCTGGCAGGTCTGTTAGATTTTGAGTACAGAAATAAATCCCTACTCCTTTAGATCTAATTAGCTTTACGATAGATTCTAATTGACTTTTCAAATCACGTGAGGCCTCCTTAAAGATAAAGTGAGCCTCATCAATGAAAACACAAAGTTTTGGTCGGTCGCTATCTCCTTGTTCTGGGAATTTAGAATAAATTTCTGCCAACAGGCAAAGCATAAATGTGCTAAACAGTTTTGGTTTATCCTGGATATCAGAAAGCCTCAGAATTGAAAGAAAACCGTTTCCGTCTTTATCTTTTCTAAGCAGATCTTCCACATCAAAGGAAAGCCCCCAAAAAACTTATCGGCGCCTTGTTGCTCAAGCTCTATTATCTTACGCATTATGGTGCGGTTGAGCTAATGGCACCGTATTCTTGTTTGATTTTTTCTTTCCCTTCACCTGTTGAAAACTGCAAGATTTTCCGAAGGTCCTTAAGGTCGATTAGGGGTAATTTATTATCGTCACAATACTTAAAAAGCAATGAAATTATTCCGTCTTAAGTATCATTTAAATTTAAAATTTTTGAAATCAAGACCGGTCCATACTCTGGCACCTTAGTCCGAAGCCTCGCTCCTGGCTCATCAGAAAGGGTAAGTAACTCCACGGGGAATCCTTTTGCCTCCCATTCTTCAGAAATAAATGAATGCCTATGAACAATGTGCTTATTGGGTATTCCTTGGGCAGCAATTCCACTTAAACCCCCTTTTAAATCCATTAAAACCACGGGTACA
>JBLIKP010000098.1:0-7804 GCA_047635375.1 Sphingobacteriales bacterium
GATGAGGCTGCAGGGGATCAGGATTTCTTTAAAGCAGCTAAATACAGGGATGAAATGTTTGCATTGGAAAAAATTTACGACCAAAAATTCGGGAAGTAGCCCCCTCAGGGTCCTCTGCGAGAGACCCGGAGGGGAGAAATTCGCTTAAAAACCCAATCAGGGTCTTCTGAAAGTTGGGATGCCCGGAGGGGAGAAATTCGGTCCATAATCCAATCAGGGTAAGCTACGAGATACTAGGAGAGCAAGTTTTGATCCAATATCCCAATCAGGGTCTCCTGAAAGGGACCCTGATTTGTTCAGGTTGTTCAGGTATCATTGATCTAAATCCCATAAACCTCTCTGTAATCAGTTACATATTGATTTTCCAATCCTTTCTCATAAAATGAGGCACTAGAATGAGGGTAATCGGCATGGGATTTCGCTAAATCCCATTTACCCTTTACAGGATTATGGTGGATATATTTCATTACCCTCAATAACATACTTCTATCTGAACAAGGTTTTGCATCAAAAGATGTTTTAAACACTTTATGTTTAGACCCTCTTGATAAATCGCCAGCTGTCAATAAAGCAGATAATTCATTTAGAAGATTTTGATTTTCTAGGAGACCTAACCGTTTTATTAAATCATATGCTAAAAAACGCTTACCGTTAGCCAAATATGAATTTATACTTCCTTTGGAGTCATTTGAAAAATGAAGAACACCATGGAAATGATTTGGCATTATTACGTAGGATAATATTTTCACCTCCTGCTTGGTCAAATAATTAAACCAATTATAAAAGCCTTGATACCCATTAGCCTCAGCAATTAAAGGTTTCCATTCTATGCAGGTAAAAGTTATGAAAAAAGGGAGGCCTGCGTTTATATGATTTAAATGAGTAGCCATACTTTCAGGTGAATACTAAAGTTACTAAATAGATTCAAATTGAAAGATTTCCCCCCTCAGGGTCCTCTGCGAGAGACCCAGAGGGGAGAAATTCGCTTAAAAACCCAATCAGGGTCTCCTGAAAGGGGCCCTGATTTGTTCAGATATCAGGATATATTTAACTCGTCAACAATTTATATTTCATTATCGCGGCGACACTCATGGTGTCTTGAATTTTACCATTCATAACCATTTCGAAGGCCTCTTGAAATGGAACTCTTTTTAGCGTTAATTCCTCAGTATCTTCAGGACATGCTTCGTGTTGGCTCAATCCTTTTGCCAAAAAAATTATCGCATGTTCATCTGTTACGCTATTACTTAAGTCCATTTCTAATAAGGGCTCCCAATGTTTAGCCTTTAAACCACACTCCTCTAATAACTCTCGCTTAGCAGATTCGAGTGGCGTATCGGAAAGTGGTCCACCACCTTCTGGAATTTCCCAGGAGTACCTTTTTAGCGGATATCTATATTGCCCGACCAACATAGTTGAACCATCATCGAAAATGGGCAGCACCCCAATCGCCAAGTTTTTAAAATGGACTAATCCATAAATCCCCGGATTACCTTTCGGATTTATAACTTGGTGTTCGTCAATTTTTATCCAAGGGTTATCATAGATTTCCTGTGAAGATACCTTTTGCCAAGGGTTGTGATTTTCGTCCAATTGATTCATACGATTACAAAATACGTCTTTCAAAGTAACGTTAAGAATACTTATTGTATTTTTGAGAGCAAAATGAATCCCAGACCGCGAAAAAATAAAAATGGCTAAAATAAAAACTTTCACCTTTAATCCTTTTTCTGAAAACTGCTACGTCCTTTATGACGAAACCGGTGAATGTGCAATTATTGACCCAGGATGCTACATGCAAGATGAGAAAGACGAACTAAGGGATTTCATTACATCACAAAATCTAAAACCAACATTATTTCTAAATACACATTGCCATTTGGATCATGTTTTTGGAAATAGGTTTGTCTCAAAAGAATATAAGCTTCCACTAATAATGCATAAACTAGATGTTCCAGTGTATAAGGCGGTTGAAAATTACGCTGGTGGAATGGGATTCTCCGTTGAAACCCTACCTGAGCCTGGAAAATTTATTGAGGAAGGTGATGTTTTAACTTTTGGAAACACAACGCTGGATATTTTATTCACCCCTGGTCATAGCCCTGGAAGTGTCTGCTTTTATAGTAAAGAAGATGATTTTGTAATCGCCGGTGATGTCTTATTTCAACAAAGCATAGGACGAACAGATTTGCCAGGGGGTGATTTTGACACTTTAATAAAGAGTATAAAAACTCGACTCTTTAACTTACCCGAAAAAACTGAAGTTTACCCAGGCCACGGTCCACATACAACCATTGGTTTTGAAAAGGCCAACAACCCATTCCTTAATCGTTAACCATTGAGATTTATTCTCCATATAGCTGGCCGTTATCTTTTTTCTAAGAAAAAGACCAATGTGATTAACATCATATCTGGTATTTCTGTGGCTGGAGTTTTTATTGGAAGTGCTGCACTATTAATTATTCTAAGCGTTTTTAACGGATTAGAAGATTTGGTTGTGAAAATGCAGAACACCTACGTAAG
Organism: Sphingobacteriales bacterium; assembly: GCA_047635375.1. Taxonomy (GTDB): domain Bacteria; phylum Bacteroidota; class Bacteroidia; order Sphingobacteriales; family Sphingobacteriaceae; genus JBLIKP01. The sequence goes on from JBLIKP010000098.1 coordinate 2,524, forward strand.
TGATCTTCGTATTGAGCCTGTTTATGGAAAAGTAATGGATCCTGACAGCCTCAATTACCAAGATATAAAAACTTGGGAAGGTGTTGCAGGTGCTACTCAAGTCCTTGAAGAAAACGCCTATTTCCGCTTCGGCGAAAGCCAGCATATTGGCCGAATAAAAGGTGTTGACCATGAATTTATTAAAAACTCTCAATTCGATAGTGCACTAATCCGAGGAGATTTTATCCTTGAGGAAGGCTCGATAAATTATGCTTTTATTGGTTTAGGCGTGGAGTATGCCCTAAATATGAATCTCTACGGCGGGAATAACGCTTTGGCAGTATTTGTCCCGAAAAAGCGGGCCAGATTGAGCATGGATTATGCTAATGCCTTTAGCCGAGATTTCATTTACCCCTCCGCAACTTTCTCCGTGGATCAGGATTACGATTCTAAATACGTAATTGTTCCTCTACGCTTTGCGAGGAAGCTTTTAGACGAAACTAAGAATATTAGCTTCTTAGACATTTACCTTAATCCCGATGCTGATAGTGACGGGATTCAAGAAAAGTTGAAGCTTCAACTTGGTGAAAAATATCGAGTTAAAAATCGAATTCAACAGAACGAGGTCCTTTACAAAATCTTAAATAGCGAGCGATGGGCGGTTTACTTAATTCTAACATTTATACTGTTAATCGCGATTTGCAACATTGTTGGAAGCATGACTATGCTTGTGATCGACAAGCGTAAAGACATGGCTATTTTGATGAGCATGGGGGCTTCGCGTAGGATGGTAAGGAATATTTTTCTTTCGGAAGGAATATTAATCTCTTTAGTTGGAGTAATTGCAGGGCTACTTATTGGTGGAATATTTTGCTATCTCCAAATGACGTTTGGATTCATTAAAGCCGGTGGATTCACAGTTGGCGCGTACCCAGTAAAAATGGCTGCATCTGATTTCGTCTTAGTATTTGGTACGGTAATAATTATGGGATTTATTGCGAGTTTATTTGCCTCAAACCATAATGTAAAGAGCCTTAAAAGTGTAAGTGCTGAGGTAAATGCTTAAAAAGGGCTTACGAAGTCCTTAAAACAAGGTAAAACTTCATCTTTTTCAGAAATAACTGGACCTGCAATATTCCACTCGATCCCCAAATCCCTATCGTTCCATAGAATTCCACCTTCACTTTCCTTATTGTATAAATTCGTGCATTTATAAGAAAAAATGGTGTTATCAACTAAGGTTACAAAACCATGTGCAAATCCTGCTGGAACAAGAAGTTGAGTTTTATTATCCTCATTTAGCTCAATGGAAAAGTATTCTCCATACGTTGGACTATCTTTTCTAATATCAACTGCAACATCCACAACAGCGCCCTTAATCACCCTAACTAACTTTGCTTGAGCAAAAGGTGGCGCTTGAAAATGTAGTCCTCGCAATATTCCAGCTCCTGAAAGGGACTGGTTATCCTGAATGAAATCAATATTTAATCCAGCATCGGCGAAAGTCTTTTTATTAAAACTTTCAAAAAAATACCCGCGTTTGTCTTCAAAAACACGAGGCTGAATGATCATCAGCCCTTTTAGGGGAGTCTCGGTAATGTTCACTATTTATGGCTTTCTATTACTTCCAAAAGGGTTCTGAAGGCTACAAATTTATCCTTGTAACGATCACTATGCTCTTTCTGAAGCTGCGGTGCGTGGTCCTTTTGATATTTCTGTAAATGTTCTGTAGAATGTGCGAAATATTGAAAACTGAAGGTGTTTTCAGCCTCCTCACCTAGAACTCTACAGATTTTATAATCTGCAAACATTCCAGTTTTCATGACATCAGGAACATGAACTGTTTTCATCCAATCTAGCCAATCTTTCTCGATTGTTGCCTCAACCTTTACCGTAACGTTATATAAAATCACAATTAAATTATTTTTTCAAAGTTAAGAAAAGCGGTTTAGTTAATCGGGGTATCTCCACGAAGATTTCTAAACCTTTTACGTCCTTCCACTGTAAATAAACTACCTGGAAAATCTGTCATCAATTTTTGATAATATTCCATGGCCAAATCCTTATCATTTAGTTTTTCCTCGTAAATATTACCTATTAAGAATAAGGCGTTATCCGCCATTATATCGTCATAATATTCACTTACAATACCCTTTAGTTTTTCTATTGCCGATTGATAATCCCCTTGTTTAAGCTCAATTTTCGCTTGAGAAAACAGGATTTCATCTGACAAAAAGTGCTTGGGGAAATTTTCCTGAATCCACTCAAGCGTATCCTTTGCTTCCGAAACTTTATTTTGATACAGCAACAAGTTTGCTTTGGCATACTTTTCCAAAGCAGTGGTGCTAGTATCAAGCCCTGAATTGTCGGCGATTAGCAAGCCCAATTCCAAGGCGTCATTTGCAATCATCTTACTGGTAGAGGCGCGCAAAACAAAAAGCTGTGCCTTTGCGAATTCAAAATCTCCGGAGTAAAAGTAAAGCTTAGCATTTCGAAACTTTGCCTCCTGGCCGATGGGGTCATTTTTAAACTCCTTTTCAACCTGCATGAAGATCAAGGATCCCTCCCAAATATCACCCATAAAAAGCAATACATCACCAAGCTCTAACTTACATTCGGCTTTGGTTTTTGCACTTATTCTTGGAAGCTTAATTGCCTCCTCTAGCAATTCTCTTGCCCTATTGGGGTTGTCTAAATAAAAAGCCTCTAAACGAGCTAATCCTTGCATTGCAAATGCAGTTTCGGCAGACTTTCCATATTGAGTAAAAAAGGAATTGTAAAAACTTTGAAGCTCGATTAAATCTGTTGGCGAATAATCTGTCGTTGTGATTTTCTCAGTTTTCACTCGAAGCAACTCTAATTCTGCTCGAAGAACATAAGGTGATTCATCCTTTTTAGAGGCGACATACTTAAAGGCACTTTCGGCTGCGTCAAATGCTCTATTATCAGAAAAAGTTTTAGCAAGCTCCATTACCCTGAAACCATTTTCCTTTTGCCGCCGGTCTAGTGCTTTTGCTTGAATCAAGGCTCCATCCCAATCCTTTTGTTGAAGATTCAACCAAATTAGTAGTTCTGGGAAACGAACATTATCAGGAGATTTTTGAATTCTTTGATAGAGTGAAGACTTCATTTTTAATTGGTCTTCCTCATCGGAGAGCATATCCTGGAGGTTGTTTTTAACCTCATCTATTCTATCCCCATTAACTTCCAAAAGATTCAGGTACTCGTTGATTACCTTACCTGTTTGGTTATTTTGACTATAAAGTCTAGACAGCTCGAAAAGAAATAAAATAGGATTACCGATGATTTCCCTACCCTCCTCATATACTTCAATGGCAAGATCGTCTTTACCCATATCAGTAAATCGCCTCCCCAGCTCTTGAATAAAAAACTCATTCGCTGGTATGTCCTTCAATATTTTTCCGAATGTTTTGTCGGCTTTTTCTAAGTCACCACTTCTTAAATAAACAAGACCTAAATCCGAATCAAACAAAGGGTTTCTCCTATTTTCTCCCTTCCTCTTCTCCTTTTTTATAAACCTTTCTAGTGTCTCATATTCATTAAGTCCGAGCATGCTTTTTACATACCCCTCATAATTAACCCTATTTGGCCCCATTTCATACAGTTCCAAAAACAAGGGAGCTGCCTTGTCGTACTCACCCATTCTCTCATATTGGTGAGCAAGCTTCATTTTTTGCCCTACAGACATTTGTCCAAAGGCCAAAGTAGATGAAAATAGAAATGCTAATAAAAGTCTAAAAACCATTTAAATAGTTCTGTTATTTACTTTAAAAAACGAAATTTATGGTGAATGGTGTGTTGAATTAAGAAATCTTTAACGGTCTTTTGTTTCGTGCTTTTTCCAAAAGTCTATTTAATTCCTCTGCTTCCTCCTCGTTAAGGTTGTCGAAAAGCGTTTCAATTTGATGAATGTCTTGGTCGATTTTATCCATAAGCTTTACGCCTTTAGCGGTCAAAGTAATTATTGTCGCCCTTCTATCTGTCTTATTCACTTCCCTTTCAACCAACGCCTTCGAAACCAGTCTATCAACCAATCTGGAAGTGTCAGGCATTTTATCCAACATTCTATCCTTAACACTATTTACTGATAATCCAGATGGAAACTGACCTCGCAAAATCCGCATGGCATTATATTGCTGTTTAGAAATATTGAAATTCTTAAAAAAATCCTTTTGATACTCATTCAACCAAGAGTTGGTCACCATGACATGAATAAAAGCCCTTTGCTGTTCGGATTTAAACGTTTTTTGTTTGATTACATCTTCTAACTTAGCCATGCTTGTGGTTTGAATGTTAAAGATAATATAAAGACTATTCAAAAGAAACCCAATGAATATGATTCGCCATTTTTTTATATATTCAAATAATTTCTCACCAATAAAAACATCATGAAAGATATTATGCTTATAACCCACTTCATTGGTCTTGCAATGGCTGTGGGCACGGGTTTTTCAAATTTATTTCTTGGAATAGCCGGGAAAGACCTCGAAGGAAAAGAAAAAGGAGAATTTTTTAAACGGACAAGCTTTTTGGTAATGATGGGTTACACGGGAATAACCCTTTTACTTGTTTCAGGATTATACCTAATAACACCATATTGGTCAACCCTAACCGACATGCCTATGTTAATGGCTAAGTTATGTTTTGTACTCGTTTTAATCATATTAATTTCAATAATTGGCGGATTAAGAAGCAAGGCAATAAAACAAAACAACCCCATGCTATTTTCCAAAATCAAACCATTTGGGATGATGGCATTATTAACTGGTTTAATTATTATTACTCTTGCTGTTTTTACATTTCATTAATAATGAAAAAGATTATTAGCCCTTTCCACCTAGCTTTTCCCGTCAAAAGCTTAGAAGTATCTAGGAGATACTATACGAATGTTTTAGGATGCACCGAAGGCCGGTCAGATTCATATTGGGTTGACCTTAATTTCTTTGGTCACCAAGTGGTTCTCCACCAAAAAGAAGGTTTTATTCCACCAAATGAACACGATGTTAAATCAAACCCAGTAGACGGACATGACGTTCCAATTCCTCATTTTGGTGTTGTGTTACCATGGGAGGAATGGAAAGATTTAAAAGCTCGGCTTGAAGCCGATAATACAAAATTCATAATTGAGCCCTATAATCGATTCGAAGGATTACCCGGCGAGCAAGCCACTATGTTTTTTGAAGATCCCGAGGGAAATGCTTTGGAGTTTAAAGCCTTTAAAAACATGGATAACTTATTTAAAAGTTAATAACCAAAACACAGCCCTTACTGAAATGGGATT
>JBLIKP010000099.1:0-7675 GCA_047635375.1 Sphingobacteriales bacterium
TCAGTAGGTTGTGCAGTTAAGGATGAATCGGCAGATTGCCCATGACTTTCTAGGCTCTGCAATAGGCAAAGGGAAAATATTAGTTTAAAAAGGAAGAGTGATGGGAGCCTAATTTTCAAGGAATATCTTATTGGAAAATCAAAATTACAATTAAACGTTATTAATTAACAGGGTTCTAAGTGAATAAGTGGAAAAGAAGCGTTATTTCATTGGCGCATTGCTTTATAACTTTGTGTCATTAGGTTTTTTCAAAGGTACAAAAATAGGGAACGTGAAAAAGATATTATTAGTTGTGTTACTACCCATTTGGGTTGTGTGTGTCAGTTTTTCAGAAACTGGAAACGACAAGTTTAAGGAAAAAATCACCACCATTGTAATTGATGCTGGTCACGGCGGTCATGACCCAGGGTGTTCGGGGAAGTTTTCTAAAGAAAAAAATGTTGCGCTGGATATTGCCCTAAAATTGGGGAGGTACATCGAGGAGAATATCCCTGAGGTTAATGTGATATACACTCGAAAAACTGACGTTTTCATTGAGCTCTACGAACGTGCAAGGATTGCAAATGAGGCAAATGCCGATTTATTCATTAGCATTCATTGCAACGCAAACCATAATACTTCCGCCTATGGCACTGAAACCATAACCATGGGACTGCATAAATCTAAGGTGAACTTAGAAACCGCTCAACGTGAAAACGGGGTAATCCTTTTGGAGGATAACTATGAGCAAAACTATGATGGTTTTGATCCTAGTTCTCCAGAGGCATATATTATGTTTTCAATGTTTCAAAATGCTTTTCTAGACAGGAGTATCGATCTAGCCTCAAAGGTTGAGCAACAATTTAGAGATAGAGTAAGTAGAAAAAGTAGAGGGGTTAAACAAGCTGGATTACTTGTGCTATTTAAGACAACTATGCCAAGTATCCTTGTGGAAACTGGTTTTTTAACCAACCCCAAAGAAGAAAGATTCCTTAATTCAAAAGACGGACAGTCATATATAGCAAGTGCAATTTATCGCGCCTTTAAAGAATATAAGAACGGAATAGAAGGAGTAAACTAATCAAAACTTCATATTTGGCTTAAGATTCACGTTTAAGTGAATCAGCCAATCTTAAAATGGTTAATGTTCCGTACCTTAGCCAAGTATTTAAAATTCATTTATTTTGAAAATAGCTAACGAAACCAAAGTCGGAATTTTGGCAGTTTTTGCCATTACATTAATGATATTCGGTTATAACTTTTTGAAGGGAAAAGACCTTTTCTCTGATAAAACAGATTATTTCGCTGTTTATCCTCGAATCGACGGATTAACGGCATCAAACCCAGTGCTTGTTAATGGATTTACCGTTGGAAGGGTGAGAAAACTTAAATTACTTCCTGATGGGATGATTTTAGTGAGAATCGGAATCAAAAATGAAATTACATTCCCAAAAAATTCAGTTGCACGAATTGTAAGTAGTGACCTCTTAGGTTCAAAATCTATAACATTAATTCTTGGTGATTCTCCAGGTTTGGCGCAACCTGGCGATACTCTTAAAAATGACATTGAGCTAAGCCTAACTGAGTCTGTAAACAAACAAGTTTTACCAGTAAAGCTTAAAGCCGAAAACCTAATGGCATCGCTAGATTCTGTAATGATCTCATTAAATTATATTATCACTCCAAAATTCAGGAATAGCATTTCCCGAAGTGTAAGTAATCTTGAGAAGTCTACAGAAGGAATTGATAGTTTAATCGTTGAGCAAAGACAAAGATTGTCTGTAATTTCAGGAAATATTGAAGCTTTAACCATTGTGTTGCGTGAGAACGAGGAGAAAATCCGAAATACGATAGCTAATGTGGAGCTAATTTCTGATAATATAGCACAGGCTAATTTAACACAGCTTTTGGCCGATGCAGAAACGTCAATGGCTCAAACAAAAATTATCGTAGAAAAGATAAATCAAAGCCAAGGTTCGTTGGGACTAATGGTAAACGATAAAGCTTTATATAATAACCTTACTGATGCGTCTAAAAGCTTGGATGAACTGCTATCCGATTTAAAGGGTCAGCCAAAACGATACGTTAATTTCTCTTTGTTTGGCGGTGGGAAAAGTAAAACAGAACCTTTACCACAGCCTAAATAACATCTTCAATAGAGAAGGTTATTCCTTCTTCCGCGACAAGCGAATTCTCAAATTCTTTTTTGCATTCCTCTAGAAGAGGGGTGGGAGATTTATATCTGGCAGAGAAGTGCCCAATAAGCAATTGCTTTGCATTGGCCATTTTCGCAATAATTCCAGCTTCTTTCGCTGTAGTGTGCCTAGTTTCTTTGGCTCTTGCCTTTAACTCGTGAAGAAAGGTCGCCTCGTGATATAATAAATCGACATTCTTAATTAAAGGGATAATTTCTTCGAGAAAACACGTGTCGCTGCAGAAAGCATATGACCTAGGCGGTGGTGGAGAAAATGTTAAATCTTCATTTTTTATTATTTGCCCGTTTTTGTCGGTATAATCATGCCCCTTTTTTAACAACGGCCTGAAGTCTAAGGGAATGTTTTTTCTATCGATTTCGGTAGAATCTATTTTTCTAGGCCTTGGTTTCTCCTTAAATAGAAAACCCGTAGTGTCAATTTTATGGCGTAAGGGAATTGTACGAACCTCAATTAAATCATTTTCAAAAATAATTTCAGAGTTTTTTGGGTCTGTTGCCTTAAAATGAAGGTCGTACCTCAGTCGTGTCTTACTATGCTTTAGCTGGATGTTAATTATCTCTATTAAAGGCTCAGGGCCGAAAAGATACATTGGCATTTGTCTTCCGCCTAAATGAAGCGAAGATAATAATCCCATTAGGCCAAAGTAATGGTCGCCGTGAAGATGACTTATGAAAATGTGATTTATTTTGGCCTTTTTTAAGCCATATTTATTCAGTTGACTTTGAGTCCCTTCGCCGCAATCTACAAGAAAGAGTTGCTCTGAATAATTAATTAATTGGGAGGTAGGATTACGATTTAAAGTGGGAGTAGCTGAGCTACTCCCCAAAATTGTAACCTCGAATTTCATCGGGATTAGTTATCTAATTTTCCTTCTGTATCGCCAGAAAGCGCAAAAATAACACCTTCTTCTACTGACTTGGAAATTTTAAAAACAGTTTCTAATTGAGAGATTTTTATCAATTTCTCCACTGTCGGCTGAATGTTTGCTAAAATAAAATTACCACCACCAGATTTACATAAGCGGTTTGTTACAAGAAGTGAACTTAATCCTGATGAGTCACAGTAGCTTACATCCGATAAATCCAAAATAATGTTGTGTATCCCTTCCGTATTTAAAAGAATCATTTCTGATTTGAAAATAGGGGCAATTAAGCTGTTCAGTTTAGGTTCCTGAAGCTTTACAACGATGTGGTCTTCTTGTTTGTCTAGAGAGAATTTCATAAAATAGGGTATCGTTTTATTGGCATAAAGGTAATAAAAAAAAAACGATGAATTTTTATTGATTAGGTTTTCAAATATTGTAATACATTATCGAATATACGTTCCTCTAAGTTCACCGAAGGGGCAGGCTCAAATTCCTTTCCGGTAATTTGCTCGAACAATTCAACATATCGAATTGAAATGGATTCTATAACTTCAGGAGTCTTTTCTGGGATCTTTTGATTGTCAAGTCCTTGGAATCCATTTTCAATAAGCCATTGCCTTACAAATTCCTTAGATAAATGCTTTTGTGCTTCGTTGTTATCTTGACGTTCCTCATATCCTTCAGCATAAAAATAGCGTGATGAATCAGGGGTATGGATCTCATCAATTAAAACCACTTCACCGTTAAGCATTCCAAACTCATATTTGGTGTCCACTAAAATTAAACCTCTGCCTGCAGCATGCGTAGTACCGAAAGCATAAAGCTTTAATGTGTAGTCTTCCAGTTTTTTGTAAGTCTCTTCTGCCACAATTCCTTGAGAAATGATTTCTTCTCTTGAAATGTCCATGTCATGGCCTTCCTGAGCCTTGGTAGTGGGTGTTAATATCGGACTTGGTAACCTGTCGTTTTATTTTATCCCCTCAGGTAATGGAACTCCACAAACAGATCGTTTCCCCGACTTGTACTCTCTCCAAGCGTGTCCGGCTAAATAGCCACGAACCACCATTTCAACGGCAAATGGTTCGCATGCCTTTCCAACGGTTACTGTTGGGTCAGGACTCGCTTCAAACCAGTTTGGTACAATATGGGAGGTAGCCTGAAGAAAAGTTCCCGCAATTTGATTTAATACTTGACCCTTGAAAGGAATTCCCTTTGGTAAAATAACGTCAAACGCCGAAATCCTATCGGTGGCAACCATTACCATTTTATCGCCTAGATTATATACCTCGCGGACTTTACCACGGTAAAAAGATTTTTGACCTGGGAAATTGAAATTTGTATTGCCTAGGGTGCCTGTTTTTTTAATTAACTCGCTATTTATCATCTTTAGAGTCTGTTTGAGGTTTTTTATCGTAAGCTTTAATAATATTTTTTACAAGAGTATGGCGGATTACATCAGAGCCTTTTAGCCTAATGAAATCGATTCCCTTTATGTTTTTTAGAATCTCAATGGCATGTACCAATCCAGAGGCAACACGCTTGGGAAGGTCAATTTGGCTAACGTCTCCGGTAAGTACGAATTTTGCCGATGGCCCCATTCGTGTTAAAAACATCTTTAATTGTAGATCGGTTGTGTTTTGCGCCTCGTCCAAAATGACGAAAGCATTGTCTAAAGTGCGCCCGCGCATAAACGCAAGAGGAGCAATTTCGATCATTCTATTTTCTAGGTAATAATTTAGTTTCTCCTTTGGAATCATATCATCCAGAGCATCATAAAGTGGACGCAAATAAGGGTCGATTTTTTCTTTTAAATCACCAGGAAGGAAGCCTAGGCTTTCTCCTGCTTCAACCGCCGGTCTGGTTAAAACGATACGCTTAACCTCCTTGTTTTTCAAGGCTTTTACGGCGAGGGCAACGGCGGTATAGGTTTTCCCAGTACCAGCAGGTCCAATTGCGAAAAGAATATCGTTTTCCAAAATGCTGGAAACCATTTTCTTTTGATTGGGAGTTCGTGCCTTAATTAATCGGCCGTTGGGTCCGTAAACAATAACATCATTGTTTACGGAGATGCTTTCAGAACCATCAATGGTAGAATCAAAAATTCCATCAAGATCGTTTGAGTTTAATCTGTTGTATTTTTCAACGTGCGCTATTAGCCTTTGGAAGACCATTTTAAACGCGTTAAGTTCAGATTCTTCACCCCGCACTCGTAATTGCTCACCTCTAGCTATAATATTTAGCTTTGGGAAATGCTTTTTTATCTGATTGTAATTGCTGTTTTGAGCGCCCCAGAATGTGCCTAGGTTGATGCCCTCAATTTCTAATAAAAGCTCGTTCAAATTATGGTTTTCCGTTAATGGATTGTCTAATTCTTACAAAATTACAAATCTTTTATCCTTACAAAAAGCTGAATCCACAAGTAAAATAATATTTATTTCTATTTCAGGTTTTCTATCGCGCAAAGAGTTGTTAATTTCGCGTCAGTAATTTCACTATGGCATTAATCACACTTACTTCTGATATGGGGGTTAGGGATTTTTATATCCCTGCTATGAAGGGTATCCTGTATACTCATCTTCCGGATGCCAATATTGTGGATATTTCCCACCAAATACAGTCATTTAACGTAATTGAAGGGTCTACGATTTTAAAAAATGCGTATAGTTTCTTTCCAAAAGGAACCATTCACATTGTAGATGTAAATAGTAACTATAACTCTCAGCCAGTTTACTGTGTTGCCCAGTTTCAAGGATATTATTTTATTGGCGCCGATAACGGTTTACTTCCCATAGTCCTAGAAACTCAACCTGAAAGAATGGTTGAAATAGGCACTACAACGGTGAGTCATTTCCCCCTAAAAGACGTTTTTATTCCTGCAGCTATAGATTTAGCAAAAGGAAAAAAAATAACTGAGCTTGGACCTGATATTGGTGGATTTACTCAACTTGGATTGTTAAATCCCGCGGTTACAACCAACTCCATCTGCGGAAGCATTATGTATATTGATAGTTTTAAAAACGCTATTACAAATATTCATGTCGATACTTTTGATCAAATAAGGGCGGGAAGGAGATACCAAATCTCATTCAAAAGGACGGAGACCACTTCTTTTATATGTGATGCTTATGGTGATGTGCCCGAGGGCGAAATTGTCTGTATTTTCGGTATGTCTGGGTACTTGGAAATTGCTATTAATAAAGGGACAGCAGCATCACTTCTTGGCTTAAAAGTCTCAGAATCAGTATTAATAAATTTTTATGATTAAGCGTTTTGTAAAGCTGGAATTTGCACCAGAAAGAGTAACAGAATTTATGGGGATTTTCCATAACTCAAAAGATAAAATCCGTGGGTTTGATGGGTGTCATGAAATGAAGCTTCACAAAAGCACCACCGCCGAAAACGTTTTGTTTACCGTTAGTGTATGGGAATCAGAAGACCATTTAAATAAATACAGGCATTCAGAATTGTTTATTGCTACCTGGGAGAAAACAAAAAAATGTTTTAACGGTAAACCTGAAGCTTGGTCATTGGAATTGGTTGATGGGGTGCCTTTTTCCTAGCGTATAGCCTTATCATTGTATAAAATATACCCAAAATGGATGAAGAATCCATGTCGCTTGCGATGATCGTCGTAATAATTGTAGCTAAAACTTACCGGACCTATCGGGCTAGAATAAACCAATGCAGCAGTACCACTGAAAAAAATATTTCTTAAAGGACGCGCTGAACCAGGGATTTGAACCCTATCCTCAATTAATTCCTTGTATGGCTGGAATGCATAAAGTTCACCGCGTAGATCAATGTCCTTTCTGATGGTTATAATTCCCATAACACCTCCTGCGAGGTAATTGAATGCTCTAAAGCTAGGAAGAAATAAAGATCTGGAATCAGCTAGTGGTTCAAACGCTGGTGCGGATAAAAGGGTGCTTATGTAATTACTGAAAAATTGTTGGTTTGAAGCAACACCCTCCACCAAGTACCCCACTTTTATGGTACCTGTTCTATTAAAATATTTTTGATAATTCAATTTTAATTTTAGCCAAGCATGATCACGGTTTTCAGGAATCGATTTGTTGGAGGTAGTTCCCGGAATAAAATCCTCTTCGCCACCAATATAGGAAAGTGATAGATCGAACTTTTTACCCATCGTAGGATATTGAATGCGATCCAATGTGTTCTTCAAGTAGCGTCCCTTAAATTCATAAGCGCCCGTAAATTCAGTTTGGTCAAGATTGTCCTCAGAAATGAAAGATGTTGAATTGCTAAACTCATCCACATAAAATACGCTGTTTGCCGAAATCACAAACTTTCCTTCATAGTTTAGGGGGAATCCAATGTTCAGCCCAAGCTTTTGATCGTATTGTTTTAGGATAGTAGGAGTGGTGTTCTCAATAAAAATATCGCTTGTGCGGATAAAATCGAAGTTGTTTATTATCAACTCAGGCTCCAAATAAAGCGGAATTTTTCCGGAAATGTTTATCCGTGTATTAAGAAGAAGTGACTCATAAAATCTGCCCGTAAAAAAATTAGCAGTAACACTGTAGGAGTACCGTCGAAGTAAATGGTATTGTAATCCTAAATAGGCTTGATTTATTGGCCGTGAGGTTATGCTTCC
>JBLIKP010000100.1:0-7657 GCA_047635375.1 Sphingobacteriales bacterium
TTTTACAAGTGTTGGTTGTCGGTCGTTATAACGATGTAAAACTTTTTGAAGCCTCTCATCAGTACAGGAAGCGGCTGGAGGATTCTTAAAATGAACCCTAAGTGCAATGGTCACGTCTTCGGGAAACATTTGTTGTTCTAGAAAGGGAAACATTAGTTTCTTAAACCAATTTTTCCACTCTCCACCATGCGCTTTAACCCTAGGGCCTGCGTGCACAAAGGTTGCAAGATGCGCGAATTCATGTATTAAGGTTATCAGAAAGGAATGCTGATTAAGGTCTGAGTTTATTGAAATCCTATGCCCTTGCTCATTAAATGGGGCTCTATAATCTCCCAATTTAGTTTTGCGGGGGCTGGAGATTTTTAGAGAAACCTTATATTTTATTACCCAAGGAGCAATTATGGATGCTGCCTCCGGGTTAATATATTTAGAAAGTGTTACTAGCAGATTTTCCTTAGAATTCATTGCAAAAAAAAGGCACTTCCATTGAATGAAAGTGCCCAAAAAAATAAAAAAAATATTTTAAACGCGTCCGCCTTTATCGGCACAATTGTTAGAAAGGCAAGGGCATGGATCTTTTGTCGAAGCGCAAGAAGTTACTCCCACTGCAACAAATGCTAGCAATAAAAATGCTGCTATAATTCTTAATTTATTCATGATTACTTTAAGTTAAATCTAATAGGAATTTGAAATTGAACCTTTACGGGCTTTCCGCGCTGCATTCCTGGTGTATATTTAGGAAGTGTTTTAATTACTCTAATTGCTTCTTCATCGCAACCTCCACCAATTCCACGTAGAATTTTAGGGTCTGTAACTGCACCTTTTTCATTTACTACAAAGCTCACAAACACAATTCCTTGTATGCCGTTTTCACGAGCAATGTTAGGGTATTTAATATTTGTAGCGATATATCTCAATAACGCTGCATCTCCACCCGGGAATTGCGGCATATCCTCAACAATGGTAAAAACCTCTGCCTCGTTAGTGTCTTCTTCAGGAGCTGGTGGTTGATATTCAACAACAGTCTCCTCATTTGCTTCAGATGATTGTACTTCAGCTTCTTCAACATCAGCATCATTATCAACAATCTCCAACTCAACAACTGGTGGTGGTGGTGGTGGTGGTGGTGGTTGCTTTCTTTGCTCCGTTATCGGAATAATCTCTTGTTCTACTTCTTCCACATCTAGATTTCCTAGTGAAGACTCTGAAATTTCATACGACTTCCATTCGAAAGCCAACAAAATTAGAGCTAAAGTAGCGGCTAGACCTATCTGGAAGTAAATTGGACGTTTCTTCTGCAGATCTACCTCTGGGTTTTTCTTTAATTCCATTTGTTTTATTTTTTATTGAATTTCCTGCTCACAATATAGTAAAAGGCGGATCCTAATATACAACCTAAAAAATTGGCTGCAAAATCTGCCCAATCTCCTGAACGGCTTGGAGCAACTCGCCATTGAAGATATTCTAATATACCTCCATAAATCAGGCCAATAATTATCGAATAAACTGCAAGGCTTAAACGATAAACTCCATCATTAAATTGTTTGCAAAACCCTCGGACTAAGAGGAATGCTAAAATCGCGTAAACTCCAAAGTGTCCAACCTTATCAATTCCAACAAAATCCAAAAAAACAATTTTTTGAATACTTTTTGATGGTATTAAACTAAGGGTAAGTATAACAATCGACCATAAAAAGGCTGGCGAATTGTACCTCAGAGTTCTAAGCATCATTTTTTATCCTACAAGCTCAGCATATTGCTCAGCAGTTAGCAAATTATCAACCTGTGACGTGTCAGACATAGTGATTTTAACCATCCATCCTTTTCCATATGGATCTTCATTAACTAGCTCAGGTGCGCCTTCAATCTCAGAATTCACTTCAGAAACTTCACCACTAACTGGCATAAATAAATCAGAAACAGTTTTAACCGCTTCAACGGTTCCAAACACCTCATCTTTGTCTACTGAATTGCCTTCTTGGTCTATTTCTACATAAACAATATCACCTAATTCGCCTTGAGCAAATTCTGTAATACCTACGGTAGCAATGTTACCTTCTATTTTAATCCACTCGTGGTCTTTAGTGAATTTTAAATCCTGCGGAATGTTCATTTAACTTATTTTTTTAATCCGTTCAAAAGTACATTTTTTTTCAAATCAAAAAAACTATTGACTCAAGGTGAATCTAATTTTTACTCCTCCATATGAGATGCTGTTTTTGAAGGAGTTAGAGGTGAATGGAGTAGTACTAGACCTCTCAAAGAACAAGTTTATGTTAAATCTTTCGTTTACAACATAATCGATTTCGGGCCTAAACGTAAATATTCTACTCCCTGAACTTGCTGTTGCATCTCCTAATGCCAACCTATGAACAATAGTTTTATTATCCCTTATTGACATGGTAAACCTGAAATTAATATCATTTTTCAATAATAACGGCTCTGCACCCCCAAATCCAAATGGAAGCTGTAAACCGCTTGTTCTATAACCCATCGTAAGACTTACTTCATTTGACCGCTGCTCATTAATTTGGTTATTACCGAAGCTTAAATTCAAATTCCTCGTTTTCTTGTAGTCCATACTAATAGTGATGTTAGTTTTTGTAGTAACATTGATTCCTATTAATGGGGAAAACTGCTCTTGCAAACTCATTTGGTTTACTTGATATTCAGGAATAAAGTTTCCGCTAAAATCCAAAGAATCAGAATTTGTATGGCCTTCATCAAATTCCCGAATTTTGACATATCCATTAATCCGCTGTGTTGAGGAATACCCGTGGTTTAATGAAACTGAATTAAAATACTGCTTGAAGAAATCAATTTTACTTAATCCATTATAGGATACTCTCCATCCTGGCAACGGAATAGCAGGAAACGGATTCAATTCAACTCCACCAGCACTTTTTCCGCTGTAGGCAGATAGAAAACTATACATCAAAACCTCCTGCTGGGAATTCCCATAACCCTGTGTCCCAAAACTATCAGGAACTGAAGGAGAATTGGGGTTTTGAGCAATTAATCTTTGCCTAATTATTTCAGAATTATCAAGCAATTGCTGGATTTCTGGACTTTGGTTTGTTGAGGTATCAAGTTTCGAAAACGCGGTATTAATCATAATAAATGATCTACTATAAGACCCGGATATGTTTGGCGTTAAATCTTCATAGGCATCCAAAGACTCATTATAAGCAAAGAAACTTTGTCGGTTTTCAGACATCATCCTTTGGGCGGTTAAATCGACTCTAAGGTCTCTTATTGGTTCAAGATTCGCTCGTAAATTTAGGTTTACGGTTTCGTCTGTTTGGTATGGATTACTAAAGGTGTTTGTTTTTACCAGCCATCCTTCTTGAGCTGCGTAGAAAGGGAATTTTGTTTTTTCTGCACCAAAATTATTTTGCTGCCCAAATAAAAAGCCAAACCCTGGAGCCTGATAGTTATTGTCATAGCCTAAAACTCCCGGTCGGTGACGTGTTTCAATACCAGGTAATCTTTGACCGTTGGTTTTGCTATACGTTCCGCTAAGTGTTTTTAAACTGGTTAAAAGTTTAACGGTATTATCTAGTACAATTTTTGCGTAGTTAACTTTTTCAACAGAATCTTCTTCGGCCTTTTCAGAATCTTCCTTTTTATCGGTTTGCCCAATTTTATTCAATCCGCTTAATCTTGGGTTTACATACCTGCCTCGATTATTCTTTCTCCCACCCCTTCGGTTTAAATCACGTAAGTACTTTGACTTATTGTAAAGCGCGCTCATATTGGCGCTAGAATTTAAATTTAAATTTCTTGAATTCTGAATAGTATGTCCGAAACTATCCACAGCAAGTGGAGCAGCTGTCCAGGTGTAATTTGAACCATAGCTGGTAGTTGCACTTAACCATTCAAAATATGGGATTTTATTAATTGGAACTTGATAGCTGATATTGGTGTTATGGTTATAGTTTAAGGTAGTTCCAGACCCCTTAATTTCGTTTATAACCTGCTGGCGTTTTTCCTCTGTATCAATCCGTCCTCCTGGCTCTTCAATGATTCCGTTATAGCTAGCGTTAAAGTCTACATTAACCGCTTTAAATGGTTTGTATGTAAATCCGTAAGCCCTATTCAATGTAAAATCCTTGTCGAAAAACTCTGGATTAGGAATTGGAATATCTGTGATGGTTCTTAATCGAGAGATTCTAAATTTCCTATTTACAGAAACATTCCATTTAATAGAAGTAGGTAAATAGCTAAAATTAAAATCTTTTATTATCCTTAAATTCCTGTTTTGAATTACCTCTTCAAAGGGTTTAATTTCTTTTGGCTTAATATTAAAATTGTAGCCCAATCCTGCATTGTATGTTTTTGTGAGATCGCTTTCTACCTTGAAATTCCGTTTAAACGTTTCAGTGTAGGCGTAGCTAGTATTTAGATTTTCGACATCATAGATTCTGCTTTTTCCGCCACCGATTTTGTCCTTTCTAACATTTGTAAAGTTTATACTCTTCCTAGATTCAAAGGTCTCTGTTATTTTTTTAACCGAATCCCTCTCTTCACCTTGGAAATCATCCAAAACTTCATTCAGAATTAAATCGGGATTGGTTGGGCTATATTGCGGACGAGTGATTTTTTCAGAATACCCCACAAACATTGGGACTTTTACCCCCGTTTTTTCTGGGAAAAATTTTCCCATACTAAAATTCCCTGAGGCATCATATTGCAATAAATCGTCACGATTCCTTTCATTTAACTTATCGGAAATTGACCCGAAACCAACGGTTTCTTTCCTTCCTGAGAAGGTAACATTTGCAAAATCAGCCAATTTTGTTGACACCCTTCCTGTCGCTGCCCAACCGCCCTGTTCATCAAATTCAGAAAGTCTAAATTCGTTAAACCAAACCTCTCCACATTTAGGTTGGCCATCATCGGCTGCGGTTAACTTTGGGTTCCTTATACCCACCATAACGGTTCTAACTTGGGATAAATCAGGGGACCCTAAAACTGTGATTTTATATTTTCCTGAATAAAAAGGATAAGGTTGGTTATTCGATGCTCCTGAACGATTTCTCCTTTGCTTTGCCTCTTGAACTAAGGCAAGATCAAGTTCTATTTTGTTGGCATCAGGCCAGATTTCATTTGGGTTGCTAGTCCCTGGCAGGGTTACTTTAAGTGGGATTTCTATTTCGTAATAGTTTCTTGAATAATCAGAACCAATTCTAATAAATGCAGAAATATCATCATCCTTTAAAGAACCACCATTTACGTGGTCCTCAGCATGGATATACATCTCCAGTTTTTTATAAGATCTGAAGTCGAAATTTAAGTTTTTATACGCCGCTCTTCCATCGCCATCATTCATTTCACAAGCTGTCAAAACTAATGACTGCTCATTTTGAAAAGTATTTCCCCTGAAATTCGAAAAATCCACCTCACGCTCAATTCCTGGTGGCACAACATATGGAATAGGCTCCCTATTTCCGTTTTCTTCGATATTGATAGTGGTTACATCAAATGACCCTGAAATACCACCCTCATCAGGTATTGCTTCACCTGGCACTTGAATATTGGCATTATATTTCCTCCACTCTCCGCGTACTAATTGTAGTCTGGCAAACCTTAAAATTACCGGCTCATTAAAACTTGTTAGGAACATTCGCATAAAACGAACACTTTTGAAATCGGGAATATCGTTAATCCTGTCGTCAAACGCCGAAAGTGGAATCTTAAATTGATACCAATTTACGGTTTCTGTATTCCCATTTGCAAGTTTTTTCTCTGCTCTAACTCGGTCTGTAATTAATGGGTTCGATTCATTTAGGGTCTCAGGAGAGATGTCTATTCTATATTGAAAATAGGATTCGTCCTGGTCTAAATTGTTGTTCCTGTTTAAATCCTCCGTAGAGGGAAGGTTTGTGCTTGCAGTATTTTCTATTCCCGTTAATACTCTTGATTGATCTGTAGTTGGGGAGTTTTTATCAAAATTATTTACTCGCTTATAACGATCTACAATCCCTGATTTAGTATTGTCCAAATCTGATCCTAGGAAATAATGATAGTTATCTCCCGCAGGGTCAGCTTCTGCGTTTTGAACCGCTACAGAATTTGCTCCATGCTTTGCTCGTAAAGGCTCCAAATATGAATCGTTGAAGAACGATTTTTCATCATCATCATTTAACCCATCAAGCCCAATATCTTGGAATTTCCTTGAATTAGGATCGTTATCGAAACTATTGGTAAGTGGTCGCACGGATGGGACTCTTCCATAAGCCGAGGTATCAACCTTATCTACAAACTCGGTACGCGGCAGTCCATTTTCAAAACTATATCTCCCATCACTAAGGATGTCTTCAGATACGTTTCCAATGTTTAGGTACAAGGATCCCCCTCGGGAATTTTGATTATAAATAAACGGGTCTAGTACCCAAAACTCAACAAACTCTACATTCAGTGCCTCAAAATCATTGGTTTCAATTGGGCGGGTCATTCCACCCCACGACAACTCTGGGTTGTCTAATGTACCATCCGACTTTACTCTTTCTGTATTAAAGTTATAGGGACCACGCTCTTGCGGAAAATAAGCTAAATCTATTGTCTGCAACAAGTTTGGAGCGCCCGTCGCCGTCGGACGATTTGGAAAAACTTCTTGTTCCAAGACTTCACGAACGTAATGGTTTGATAGTGTTTCGTCGTCGTTTCTTAAATGGCTAGGATTTATAGTTGTATTTGAATAAAATAGCGGGTCAATTCTGTAAAAGGAAAGCTTCGCTCGGTTTTTTCCTGCATCTAATGAATTAATGGCGCTTGATTCTGGAAACAAACTTGGAGTGCTACTAATGGACCAAGAAAATGGGTTTCTTAAATCAATAGTAGATTTACTCCCTTCAAAATCGTCAAGATATGCTACACCACCCGTGCTAGTTTCAGTATTTAATGCTCTCGCGTGGCCTGGCACTAAATGCGCATATTCCGCTGTGGCCGTTAATGTTGACATTTCTTTTGTCTGAATAAGCGGGATTTTATCAACCAAGGAGGTTAAATACCTTGAGTCGGTTTTGTACGTAGCATCCAACCCATAAATTGAATTTGAAATAGGCTCCTCACCTACGTTTACCTTTGGAGTAAATGGTCGCTCAGAAAGATTTAACATCGTTCCACCAAGGGTTAACTTGTCGGAAACGGTGTAATCAAATCTTGTCCCAATAAATGTCTTTTGCTGCAAGCCAAATAGGGCAGAGGACTCGACTTTGATTTTAATATCGGCCCCTGAGGCAAGAATTCCTTCGTTAATAATCTTTACTCTACCCAAGTTATAGTCGACCGTAAAATCTCTTCCTTCCACAAGAGGAGTAGTACCGGCGGTAACTACAACTGCTCCTTTAGGGATATTTATCGCGCTTAAACTAAATTCACTACTCACGGTAGATTTATAATTTCCGCTAAGGAAAAACTTATTCTTCTCTGGAAACTGTTGAGCTGCAAACTTGGTACTGTCATAAAGTTCCTTGTATACGAGCTTGTCAATAATTTCAGTCTGACCTGGTATTAGCGATTCTAAATGATCCCCGAATGGCTCTAACACAGGGAAAATGATACGCCCTCTATTCTGATCGACTGTGATTCCTGGTACAAAATCGAAAATACCATCAGGACGTTGTTGTTGGTTGTTATTAAGATTGTCTAATCC
>JBLIKP010000101.1:0-7595 GCA_047635375.1 Sphingobacteriales bacterium
TTGTCTTCGCGTGATCGTCTTTTTTATCTCCAAAATGGATTCGACAGTCACGTAATTTCTTGTTGTGCAGGTTGGCTTTCTTGGCGCGTTGGTTGGCGAGCTTTTTTATTCCTGCCATATCCTTACGTTCCTTTTCAGACTGTTGAATACGCTTAAGAAGGGCATCGGCTGTAGCCGAATTTCTATGCAGGTAATTATCCAACTCGACTTTCATGAAATCGTTAATCCAGGTTCGCATTGTCGGCCCGCCGGGACCATTTGTTGCCGATCCCAACTTAGTTTTGGTCTGCGATTCAAATACGGGCTCAATTACCCTCACACTTATTGCAGAAACAATGGAAGATCTAACGTCACTTGCATCAAAATTCTTATTATAAAACTCGCGCACAGTCTTTACCACAGCCTCTCTAAAGGCCGCTTGATGTGTTCCACCTTGGGTTGTATGTTGTCCGTTTACGAAAGAGTAATATTCCTCCCCATATTGGTTTCCGTGAGTCATGGCCACCTCAATATCACCGCTTTTAAGGTGGATAATTGGATAGCGAATATTATCATCAGTATTAGCCTGAAGGAGGTCTAAAAGTCCGTTTTGAGAAAAGAATTTTTCTCCGTTAAGCTTAAGCGTCAGCCCAGAATTCAGGTAGGCATAGTTCCAGAGCATTTTCTCGACATACTCGAAAATGAATCGGAAATTTTTAAAAATCGCCCCATCAGGAGTGAAAACAGATTCAGTTCCATTCCTTTCAGAAGTCGCCAAAATCTCATGGTCTTTGGTAAGATTTCCTTGCTCAAATTCAGCAACTTTAACTTGCCCTTCTCTAAACGAGCGGACCTTAAAAAAATCTGAAAGTGCATTTACAGCCTTGGTTCCAACTCCATTTAATCCAACAGACTTTTGGAAAGCGTCAGAATCATATTTACCGCCAGTATTGATTTTAGAAACGCAGTCAATCACCTTACCCAAAGGAATTCCACGTCCGTAATCTCTTACCTTAACTTCTTTATCGTTAATGGTGATATCAATTGTTCTACCACCTCCCATCACAAATTCATCGATTGAGTTATCGACAATCTCCTTAATTAATACATAAATCCCATCATCGGCGGCTGAGCCATCGCCCAACTTCCCGATGTACATCCCTGGTCTAAGCCTTATATGCTCTTTCCAATCGAGTGATCGTATGTTATCTTCAGTATAATTAGCCATAGGGTATTTTTTGGGTAAGTTTAAAAATCAACCGCAAAGTAGCAGAACCGACTTTGCATAGATTGGCTTATTCCCCCAAAAATAGGATTTTAAATAAAACCATCCTTCAAAAGATTTCAACATTTTAACCTCCAAATTGCACATGGTTCATTTCACCAAATTTGTTAATTTCGCATCGAGTAAACTCAAAACATGAACACTTTCTTAGGCCAAAGTCAAAAATTATTTTTTGTTGCGATGATAATCATCGCCGCCTTTATGCCCTTTTGGAACTTAGGCGTGAATATTGGGGTTGGAATGCTCGCCGCTGCTTGGTTAATTTCTGCAGATTTCAGATCTAAAATCAAGACTTTCAAGGCTCGTCCGCTTTTTTGGCTTTTGCCGATACTTTTTCTAATCTGCCTATTGGGGCTTTTGTACTCTTCCAACCAAACGGAAGCCTTTAAAGACCTTGGAGTAAAATTACCCTTACTTCTGGTGCCTTTAATTTTCGGGTCATCAAAAGTCGTAAGTCGAGCCCAACTTGGGGTAATTATGAAAGTCTTTATCGGGGCCTGCCTCGTGGCTTGTTTTTACTGTCTTTTCATGGCGGGTTATTATAATGTTCAAGAGGGCTATACTCTTTCGTATTTTTTGGGACGGATTTTTGGTGACACCCCAATGCTTGGAGAATATGCCTACTTCAATTACGAACATTTCACCTACCATTATTTTTCTACACCCTTAAAATTTCAACCCATATATTTTTCTCTTTTCTTAACACTTGCTGCTTATTTTTCAATTTGGCTAGCTTGGGAAAACAAACGCGTTGGGAATTCAGAATTTACCAAACGAGGGATAATCCTCTTCGTGTTTTTCTTTGTGATTATCATGCTCCTTAGTTCTAGATCACAATCAATGGTATTTATTTTTACCAGCGTTTTATGGGCGATTGTTTGGGCGATAAAAAACAAGAAACTAATTCTGGGGCTCTCGGTTGGTGGGATGGTTGTTCTTTTTGGGATGATGATGATAATGTTTAATCCCATTAACAAAAGCAGGTTTACTGAAATGGTAGATATGGAAAATACCTACGAAGAAACTGAATGGATGGGCAGGTCATTACGACTTCAAAAATGGCTATACGCTTTAGAATTAATTAAAGAAAATCCGGTAATCGGGGTTGGAGTTGGTGATGCACCTGATGAACTAATGCGCATTTACGCTAAAAATGATTTCCATATAGGGCTAAAGAACAAATTCAATTCCCATAATGAATACCTTCAATTCGCCATCCACAGTGGTGTTTTAGGCCTTCTTTTTCTTTTATTCTCACTCGCCTATCCCGCCTGGGTTGGGCTAAAAAGTCAAAAGAATTTATTCTTGGCTTTTGTAATCCTTTTCTCCTTGTCTTTAATTACCGAAGCTATGTTTGAGCGCACCAAGGGATTAATGTTCTTTACCTTTTTCTATTCAATATTGGCAGGGTTTTTCATTTATCCTGAAACGGAAGAAAGCTTAAATCAATAGGGCATCCGCGGAAGCGGACTCACATCATTCGTGGTAAATTCTTTCTTCAAATATTTGTAATATCCTGTTATTGCAATCATTCCTGCATTATCAGTACAGTATTGAAAATCAGGAATGTAAGTCTCCCAACCTTCGGCGACCGCCATATCAGTCAAATACTTTCTAAGGAAAGAATTGGCGCTAACCCCGCCTGCCACGGCTACCTGGGTTACTTTTAATTCGTTGGCGGCCTTTTTTACTTTGTTGAGGAGGGTTGTCACAATTCTATGCTGAATTGAAGCGCAAATATCATTCAAATTCTCATTTATGAACTCAGGGTTCTTATGCATTTCTCTTCGAACAAAATAAAGAATAGACGTTTTTAATCCGCTAAAGCTAAAATCAAAACCGCCGACCTTAGCTTCTGGGAATGGGAATCTATGAATATCGCCGAGATTGGCATATTTATCTACCAAGGGACCACCAGGGTATGGGAGATTCAAAATCTTCGCCGACTTATCAAATGCTTCACCAGCGGCATCGTCTTGTGTGCTTCCCACGATTTCCATATCGAAGTAATCCCTCACAAGAACAATTTGAGTATGCCCACCAGAAACGGTCAAACATAAAAACGGAAATTTAGGTTTCGGGTCGTCAATAAAATGGGCGAAAATATGAGCTTGAATATGGTTAACCTCTATGATTGGGATATCCAATCCTGAAGCAAAAGATTTTGCGAAACAAGTCCCCACCAAAAGCGGGCCCAATAGTCCGGGACCACGCGTAAATGCGATGGCACTTAAATCTTCTTTTTTTACACCCCCTTTTTCAATTGCGCTTTGCACCACCGGGATAATATTTTGTTGATGTGCCCTTGATGCTAATTCGGGAATTACCCCTCCATATTCCTTGTGAACATCTTGCCCAGCAACAACATTTGACTTCACTTTGCCATCTATAACAATTGACGCGGAAGTGTCGTCACACGAAGATTCAATACCTAAAATTACCATTGCCATAACGCAAAATTAAAAAAATTAAGCTCCACGAGGTCTAAAAAAAAGTTTTTGAACACAAAATAAAAGTGTTTTACGTTATAAAAACTGCACTTTTAATCCAAAATTTGCATCATTCGTTAATATTTAACGATTTTACTGTCTCCTATCAAACGTATACTAAAGATAATCGCCACCATTTTGCTAACGTTAATCGTCCTGATTTTCGTTACATACCTGCTTTTCAGGACATCACCGGTGCAGAATTTTGTTTCTGAAAAAGTAGCGAATTATTTATCCCAAGAATTAAAAGCACAAATTACAGTTGAAGGTGTAGATGTAAGGCTTTTCAAAACTGTGGTTTTGGAAGAATTATACATTGAAGACCAACGAAAAGAAACTTTGCTTAAGGCAAAAGAATTTAGCTTAAGTATTTCAAGCTTCGACTTAGATAAAGGGAAATTTAAAATTGGTTCGCTAGGGTTAATCAATGGGGAATTTAATTTAAAACGCCATGAAGGTGATTCTGGGACAAACATGCAGTTTATCCTAGATTATTTTAAAACCGAAAAGGACTCAACTAAACCAAAAAAGAAGTTTGTTTTTGAAGTAAGGGCAACAGAAATTTATAATTCTAAGTTTACCTATCGCAATTTTACAAGGGAGAAATCAAAAAACAAGCTTGATTTTAACGACCTAAACGTCCAAAAGATAAATGGACTAATCGAAAACACCATTATTGACGGCAAGAGGATCACCTCCAACATCACACGTTTCGATTTTGAGGAAAAAAGCGGGTTTATACTATCAAAACTTAAGGCCCAAGTGCTTATCGACTCCGGGATAATAAATCTTGCAAATTTAAACCTGATCACCCCACATTCCGAAATCAAGGATTATTTTAAAATGACTTTTGATTCTTGGACCGACTTTGACGATTATGTGAGATTGGTTTCTAACGAAGCGAACTTCGTCAAGTCTACAATTTCAGGCATAGACCTCGCCTATTTCGCCAAGCAGATAAAAACTAAAGAAAATATTTCTTTAGATGGAGAAGTTAAAGGAAAAATCAGCCGTCTACGTGGAAAGGGCATGAGGATTTCGGCTGGAAAATCAACTAAAATATTAGGGGATTTCAGAATTAACGGTCTTCCTATCCTCTCTGAAACCTTCATCGATTTTAAAATGGATGAAATTATTTCGGACACCCGCGAGCTGGAGAAACTAATAAATGCATTTGTTGTTGGCTCCAACCCAATTAACTTCCCTCCAAAAATCAAGGAACTTGGGGTAGTTAGATTTACTGGGCGTTACACTGGGTTTGTTAATGATTTTGTAGCCAACGGGAAATTCAACACTAGTGTTGGGCAGGTAATTAGCGATATTAACTTAAAGATACCCTCAGAAGGGATCCCTAAATACTCCGGTAATATTGAGTTCTTCAATTTAAATATTGGAAAACTTTCGGGAAGTAAATACTTAGGACGGACTTCCTTCAAAGGGACCTTATCAGGACAAGGCGCGACCCTAAAAACGGTAAAAGCTAATTTAAAAGCCAATATACAATCCATAACCATAAACGATTATGACTACAATAATGTAAAACTGAATGGGGAATTCAACAAGCAGCTTTTTAATGGAGAAGTTTTAATTAACGACAAAAACATTAACCTTGATTTCCTTGGTAGTATTGACTTTAATAAAACTCTGCCTCAGTTTAATTTCAGCGCGAAAATTGAGAAGACAAACTTAAAAGCCTTAAACCTTACCAAGGATTCAGCAATTATATCCTCCACCATTGTCACCAATTTTTTTGGGGATAACATAGACGATTTACAAGGAAAAATAAAAATTGACAGCACAACCTTTACTAATGAACGCGGAGAATACCTAGTAAACTCCCTTGAAGTGAGATCCAGCGACCTTCCAAACAATACAAAACGACTAGTAATTTTATCTGAAATTGGGGATTTGGACTTAGAAGGACAGTACAATTTAAGAACGCTTGTCCAATCGGTAAAGCAAACCATAAATACCTACGCACCCTCCCTGGAATGGATGCCAAAATCACCGGTAAAGGCTCAAGATTTTAGATTCACGTTCAACCTAAATAACCCAGACATTATCACCAGTATTTTCTTACCAAAATTAAAAGTCGACAACAAAGGAACGTTTAATGGACGCTTCTCAACGTATGAAAACAAGTTGGAAGTTTCAGGGAGTTTAGATCAAATCACCTATGGCGATCTGGTATTTAACAAAGTAATTATCGATGAGGAAAACAACGGTATCCTGGCAATTAACCTTGCTTGTGAGGAAATGCTTTTCAAGGATAGCATTAACATTAAAAACATTGTTATTTCCAATATTATCTCAGACGACTTTCTAACCTTTAACGTTAAGTTATCTAATAAAGGGGACGCAAATCAGCTCGATTTAAACGGTGAAATTGCCTTTAAGGATACAATTTCGAAATTAAGTATTCTGCCATCAGAGATTCAGGTAAACTACCATAAATGGAAGATTAAGGATAGGTTCAATATTATTTTTGGACAAGGGCAAACCTTTGTAAATAACTTCGCCCTCACAAAAGGTGAAGAAGCTTTGATTGTTCAGGGAATTATTTCGGATAATTTATCAGATAGAATCCAGGTAGACATTCAAAACTTCAACCTTACAAACCTTAACAGTATTGCTGAGAAATTCAATTTCTCCATTGGAGGAAAGGTTAACGGAAATGCCGTGGTATATGGCTTAGCTGGAAAAAGTATTTTACATTCCTCCCTCTTGGTGTCTGATTTAGTTTATAAATCAGACACCATAGGTGATGCGCTTTTAAAGTCAAATTGGGATAGAAATCGATCAATAATCGAGTTTTCCGGAGCAATTACTAATGAAAAATTAAGGACAGTTGATATTGTAGGGACCTTAAAAACCGACAGAGACGAAGATAATTTAGATGCTCGAATTCTATTAGACCAAACCAATCTAAGCCTCTTTGAGGTGCCACTTTCGGCGGTTTTAAGTGATGTTTCGGGGACGGCGGTGGCGAGACTTGATGTTTCAGGGTCATTGAATAAGCCTGAGGTTACAGGGAATTTACAGCTCGATAATGTTTCGGCGAAGGTGAACTACCTAAATACCACCTACACTTTCAGTGACGCCTTTATTTTCGACAAAAATCAGATTTCCATAAGCAATGTAAACATCTATGATATCTATGGAAATCGGGCTGTGGCAAACGGAAAAGTGCTGCACGACTTCTTTAAAAATTTCAGGCTTAACATAGACATCAACGCTTACGATTTCCAATGCTTAAACACCACCAAAAAGGAAAACACGCTTTACTATGGAAACGCTATAGCCTCGGGAAACTTCGCGTTTAACGGTCCGCTTTCTGACATAGAAATAAAAATCACTGCCACCACAGAAAAAGGTACAAAAATGTTTATTCCTCTTTCCGAAGAAAGTAGTGTTGGGCAGCAGGATTTCATCGAATTTGTAGGAACTGTATTAGACTCCACCCGTGGGATGGATAATTACCAAACCGATTTAAAGGGAATTATCCTAAATATGGACCTGGCCGTAACACGGGATGCCGAAATTCAGCTAATTTTCGATGAGCAAGCGGGAGATATCATGAGGGGTCGTGGAACAGGAAGTATTAAGTTAATAATTAATACTCTGGGTGATTTCGAGATGTTTGGAACATACAATGTGGATGAGGGGGATTACCTTTTCACTTTAGAGGAGGTAGTAAAAAAGAAATTTAAGGTTCAGGAGGGTGGAACAATTACATGGAGTGGAAGCCCTTATGACGCAAACCTAAACATTGATGCCTATTACACCCTACGAAGGGTTCCAACAGGGGATCTTTATGCAGCCACAGGTGACTCACTTCGAGC
>JBLIKP010000102.1:0-7557 GCA_047635375.1 Sphingobacteriales bacterium
CTGCAGCGCAAGAAGTACACTGCAATGAAAAGAGAGGCTCAATTGAATGAAGAAGCGATTTTATTTACTCAGCAAAATTTAAAAAATCAGCTTAGAGTAGAAGCTGAAATGGCTGTTAGGAATTACAATACGGCCCTACGTAATTATTCATTAGCTAGCGAGCAGCAGATTTTGGTGGAAAAAGGAATTGATTTGATGATCGCCTCCTTTAGTACTGGTAAAAAATCTCTTGAAGATTTGGTGCAACTTCAGCGAAAGAAAATAGAATTTGAAAACTTAAAGGCAAAATCGGTTTACGAAGGAAATGCACAAAGTGCGTTTCTTAAGTATTTATTAGCCTACTAAATAAAAATATTATGAAAACGATTAAAGCAATTTTTGGAAATCAATGGGTGAAAACCGGATTGATTTTAGGGGTTGGAATTATCCTTGGAAGCTGGTTTTTTGGTGGGGATAGCGCTCCCAAAAAAGCGGAAATCAGCGAAGGGCATGATCATTCAACAAACTCTGTTTGGACGTGTTCCATGCATCCACAAATCAGACAAGACGAGCCTGGCTTATGCCCGATTTGTGCCATGGATTTAATTCCCGTGGACAATAGTGCGCCTGGGAACTCAGACGATCCAGGGCAAGTTTCCCTTACTGAGGCGGCTACCATTTTGGCGCAAATTCAGACGGTTACAATAAATAAGGGTACTGCCGAAAAAGAGATTACCCTTCAAGGGAAAGTCCGCCCAGATGAGCGAACCTTGTCTGAGGTTTCTGCGCGCTTTAGCGGAAGAATTGAAAAGCTTTTTGTGAATTTTACGGGAGAAGAGATTAAACGCGGACAAAAAATCGCAACGCTTTATTCCCCAGAAATTTTAAGTGCACAGCAGGAATTGATTGAGGCGATAAGCATTAAAGAATCGTCACCAGCATTATACAATGCCGTAGTTAGAAAACTTGAACTTTGGGGGGTTACCTCCGCCCAAATTCAACGAATTGAGGAAACAAAAAAAGCCGACTCATTCATTGATATCTATTCCCCTCAAACAGGAACCGTGATTGAGCGCCCTGTAGCCGAAGGTGATTACATTAAGGAAGGGACTACCTTATTTAAAATAGCCAACCTTAGCTCAGTTTGGGTAGTGTTTGATGTGTACGAAAGTGATTTGCCGTGGTTGAAAAACGGGGCGAGGATAAACTTTTCGGTAAACTCTTTGCCAGGACAAGATTTCAAGGGGAAAATCTCCTTCATAGACCCTATGGTCGACGAGAAATCGCGTGTTGCCGGCGCTCGTGTTGAGCTGTCAAATCCGTCAAGCCTTTTGAAGCCGGGGATGTTTGTCCGTGGTGAGGTAACTGCAAGATTAAACACATCCAAATCGGCCCTAATGATCCCTAAATCTGCGGTGCTCTGGACCGGGAAACGTGCGGTAGTTTATGTTCAAGATCCAAATAGTAAATCGAATTTCTTTTTTAGGGAGATTGCATTGGGTGCTGAGTCTGGGGATTATTATGTAGTTAATTCTGGACTTGAAGAAGGTGAAAAAGTGGTGAGTAATGGTGCGTTTAAAGTAGATGCTGCGGCACAACTCGCTGGAAAAAAAAGCATGATGAATCAGCCTTCGACTGTCAAAAAAGCCAAAGTTGAAAATTGGAAAGGAAACCCTGAACTTTCAGAAAACGTATCGGCAATAATTGACGGTTACTTAATTTTGAAGGAGGCCTTAAGCTCAGACCGACCAGATTTCGCAAAGGATGAGGGAAAAAAGATTCTATCATTAATGGGCGACTTGAATGCATCAAGCCTAACCGGAAAAAGCCGCGACGATTTTAATGCAAAAAAATCGGTGCTAAAAAAGGCGTTGACTAAAATTGCCTCCACTGAGTCTATTGACGATCAACGAATGGCATTTCTTGATTTAAGTACAGTTGTTGTGGATTGGAGTAAAAAAGTTGAAGAGAAGCTTCAGAAAATACTTTACGTTAAATATTGCCCAATGGCTAATAATAACAATGGCGGGCAATGGCTAAGTGATAAAAAGAATATTGAAAATCCGTATTTTGGAAAAAAAATGCACAAATGTGGTGCGATTACTAATACCCTAACTAACTAAAAATGAGAAAACTATTAATGGCAATAGCCATTTTAGGAATAGGAATTTCGGCTAAGGCACAAGAACCGTGCGCCTTTGATAGGCAAGCACGACCTTTTGAAGCAGAGACGAACGCGAAAATTTCAAATTATTTAACATCAATAAAATCCAACCGTCAGGCATTTGACTCAACCGAATATACCATCCCAGTGGTGGTGCATGTATTCCATGATGGTGGTGCAGAGAATATTACCATGAGCCAAATCAACGGCGCTTTAAAGGTGTTGAACGATGATTTTGGAAAAGCTCCAGGCTCAATGGGCGATGGAAATGGTGCCGATACAAGAATTCAATTTAAGCTGGCGAAAATCAACCCAGATGGAAAATGTACAAATGGGGTGGTTAGAATTAGAACGAAGTTAACAGACCACCGCCAAGTGGACCGACAAAAATTAAAGGATCTAAGTGCTTGGGATAATAAGAAATACTTCAACATTTACATAGTACGTACAATCACCGGCAATGTGGGCGGATATGCGTCCTTCCCAGGAGGACCAGATAACGAGGACGGGATTGTTGTTCGAAATAATTTATTTGGAACAACGGGAACGAGCAATTCCCTTGGCAGAACATTAACCCATGAAACTGGTCACTGGCTTGGACTTTATCACACCTTCCAAGATGGATGTGGTGAGGATGAGTGTACAACAGGAGATTTAGTATGTGATACGCCTCCAATTTCACTGCCATCCTCAGGATGTCCAACGGGAGCCAATACTTGTTCGAACGACTCTCCAGACATGCCAGATAATATCGAAAATTACATGGACTATTCCTCTGACGCCTGTCAAAACATGTTAAGTGAAGGCCAGTCTGATAGAATGAAGGGTTCTTTGGAAACAATTAGAACGCAAATATGGACCGCCGAGAACCTAGTTGCGACAGGGATTGATACTGCCTATGTGACTCCAGAGACGTGCCCAGTAGTGGCGAACTTTGCTACGCTAAGTAATGAGATTTGCATTGGAAACGGTGTTGAATTTCACAACACATCATTAAATACATTTGATTCAGTAAAGTGGGTTTTCCCAGGCGGAAGTCCAAGTGAATCGACTATGGAAAACCCATTGGTACGATATGACTCCTTAGGCGTTTATTCGGCGATGATTATTGCGTATGATTCGCTTGGCGCCGATACAATGTTTAAAGATTCGATTATTCGAGTTAACCCTCCAGGAATAGGAGAAGACCTTAAATTCTTTGAAGGGTTTGAGTCGGGTGTTTTTCCTGATAATGGGATAACCTTAGTGAATTATGACCAAGGTATTACTTGGCAATTGGATAGTAATGCCGCAAAAACGGGTAAGTATTCAATTAAAATTAATAACCTTATTAATACCAACTACGGGACAACCGACGAAATTGTGTTGCCATTCTTTAATCTAAATAATGGAAATGATGATAGAGATTTAGAGCTCACCTTCGATGTGGCTTATGCCCGAAGTGACCCGAGTTTTTCTGATGAATTGTACATTCAGATATCAAGAAATTGCGGGCAAACCTTTACTAACATTTTTACAGCAAGCGGACAAGGATTGGCAACTGGTCCAACTCAAACCACCCCTTTCATTCCTGATTCTACGCAGTGGAGATCTAGAAAAGTAAATCTTAACTTCTTTAAGCAAGACACCTTTTTCTTAATTCGCTTTGTAAACGTAACCGATGGTGGAAACAACCTTTACTTAGACAACATCAGATTGAGAGATAAGAGTTTGTCCACAGGGATTTCTGAAACAAAGAATTTTGGGGGAGAAATCTTCCCAAACCCATCAAGCGGGATTTTAACAATTCGATGGGATAATTCGAAAAAGATTAAAACCTTTGAGGTAATTAATAGTGTGGGACAATTGGTTGAAACAATTTACCCGAATTCGGAGGGTGAGATTTCAGTAGATTTGAGCCGTCTTCCTAAGGGATTTTATGTGATTCAACCCATGGGCGAGGAATTGTTTAGCCCAATGAAATGGATAAAAAATTAAAATGAAAAAGACTAAATTTAAAACAACGATAAATTGTGGTGGCTGTATAGCAACAGTTACTCCAGTATTAAATGGCATAGATGGGATTAAGTCTTGGGATGTAGATACAACCTCCAAGGATAAAATTTTAACTATTGAAAGTGAAGATGATTTGAGTGCAACGGTGGTTGAGAAAATTACCAAAGCTGGGTTCGATATCCGCCCAAAGAAAGGGATATTTGGCTTTTAACTTAATAATCAACAATAAATAAATTCAAACAAATGAAAAAATCGATTTTATTCGTAGCGGCCCTATTTGTAGGAGGAATGTTTTTAACTTCTTGCGGATCAGGTGACCCAAAATCAGCCGAAGGTGCTGACAAAATGGAAATGGAAATGACTGACGATGCTCAGGACCATGATGCAGAAGCTCACGACCACGGTGCAGAAGGTCATGACCATGATGCTGAAATGACAGCAGAGGCAGAATTCCAGTGCCCAATGAAATGCGAAGGTGAAAAAACCTACGCTGAAATGGGTACATGCCCAACGTGCAAAATGAACCTTAAGGAAATGGTAGCTTCTGAAGAAGCGATGTAATTTCTAAATTCATAAAAAAACCCGAGAAGAAGTTCTCGGGTTTTTTTTGTGATTTTTTTTAAGCTTTTGCCGGTGTTGGTTTTGAAGCTTTAATCCAGATAAAGTAAACTGCAATAAGGTAGGCTATGTAGCTTAATACTTCAATAAGTGAAGGGTTACCGTTGTAGCCTAAAACACTTTTAAAGATACTTCCAATAACTCCTTTTTCATGTAAAAGAGGGAAGCTTCCGTCGGCAAAGACCGCTGGATTTATATCCCAAACGTGTTCTATTATAATTGGAATCCATCCTGCTTCCTGAAGTTCGTGTACACCGTGGGCGGTTAATCCTGCAGCGATAAGGACTAAGAAAATGCTTGTTATATTGAAGAACTTCTTCATATTGAAACGCATAGCTCCTCTAAATAGAAGATAGGCCAGGGCAATGCCAATTGCAATTCCAATAATGGCGCCTAATAAGGGTTCCCAAACACTTCCGCTACGTTGGTTAATGGCGTTAAGGAAAACAACTGTTTCGGCACCTTCTCTTAGGATGGCAAAGAATACAAGCATGAAAATTCCAGTTTTCTTGGAGTCTTCCTTGGTTTGCTCTAATCCTTGCGTAAGTTCAGCGGCGATGTTTGTGTTTTTCGCATACCAAACAATCATGTAGGTTAGGAATACAACAGTAACTAGCATTGTAATTCCCTCGAAAATGTATTCGTTTTTTCCTTCAAACCCGCCTGCCAACGCATTAAACGCCCAAGCGATAATTAAGGATCCAACTACGGCAGCCCCAATTGCAATGTTTACGGTTCTTTTTAGGTCCGTTTGTCCTGTTTTGGTTAGGAAGCCGAAAACGATTCCTACTATAAGGGCGGCCTCAAACGCTTCTCTAAAGGTTATTATTAAACTTTCTAACATATCTTTTTTGTTGAATTGTTGGCACAAAGATAATTTTTCAATAATCTTTTGGAAATCCCTATTGTTAGTGAATTTTATCTGTCTGCGGTTTGGGAGCGAAAATAAGCATGTAAATTATGACTCCCGTTACCCCAGCGGCGGAGGTAATGAAAACGTCTTAACTGCTAAATGCCGTCCAACTAATTAGAGTCCTCGCTTATGCTAAGGCCGTGCTGGAGAGACTATGATGGTGGTTTAGAGGTGTCTTGTGTCCTGTGGCAGTGCTCCCAAAAGAACGCTAACGCTTATTCTTCCGCGAGAATGGTAGAGAATCATTATCCAAACAAAACTTGGTGTCTAATTACTTAACGCCATCACAAAGACCGACCACGAGGCTAAGCCTCGCGCCAGCGGGGTTATTACTGACGCCTATACTCGTTTAACAAAAACTACAAGAATGCAAAAAAATTAATAATAAATGGTTTTAAAAACGGTATCAAAAGAAGGTACATACACGCTATCTACAAAGTGATGAAACTCCTTATTGCGCTCATAGGTTATGCCGTAACGCAGCCATTTGTCGCCTATGGTTAAAAAATTCTCCGGGTATTCCTCAACGACATCTCGGAAGTTATCCCATTTTAGGTGACTTATCCGATTTGAATCACCCACAGTAGGCCCAGTAAATCGATAAAAAGTAATTCTTAAAAAATCATACTCTCCCACAGGCTCGTTGCTTACCAATGTGGGGTCAAAATAAGCCTTGGCTTTCATTTCTACCACCACACCACTTTTATTCCCATCCGCAAAGGGTATTAAGGTCCCTGTAAGGTTTACATGGTTATTTTTTAGATACTCGTGCCTATCTTTACTCACGTATAAATAGGGCGTAAATTCTCCTTTCAAACTCAACTCAAAGTTGCCGTTGCTATCGGTATAGGTTGCGCTTACCGCATCAGAAGATGTTTCCCCATCAATCAATGTGAAACTGCCAGAAGCACCAACACCATCTTGAAGTACGACCAACACGCTATCAATACCCTTTTGAGTACCCGTATTAATAACCTTGCCATTTACAGTAGTGAAGTAGGTATCGTCTTTACAGCTTACCGCAGCAGTAAGCAAACACACCCAAATTAATAAGACTTTATATTTCATTGTTTAATAATTTTTTCTTGTAAAAAAGTAACTCCATTAACCGCGCCCTTAACCAAGTAAATGCCTTTGGGTAAACGCTTGTTATCAAGCTGTAACATTCCAATTCAGTTATTACTGACGCCTATACTCGTTTAACAAAAACTACCAGTACGCAAAAAAATTAATAGTAAATGGTTTTAAAAACGGTATCAAAAGAAGGTACATACACACTATCAACTAACCTTGTCTCATTTCCTTCCACAAAAAACCTGAGCTGATATCTTAACCACTTGTCTCCCACGGTACTTTTTATGGTGGAAAACTGCCTATCACCAAACCAGTCCCTTTCATTGGTCAAATGAGCCCGATGAATGGGGTCATCATAGGTGTAAAAATCAATTTCATTGTAATCTCGACTATCAGTTGATTGCGTATTTTGAATTGTAACATCAAAATACGATTCCGCTCGCATCTCAATTACCACATTATTAGTAGTGCCCTCAGGTACAGAAATTAAATGACCACTAACACTGTTTTGTCTGTTAGTAGTGTACCACAAGTATTTATCTGTGCCTGCTGCTGAAAGTTGCGCCCCAAAATTGCCTTCAATGGTTAACGAAAATGCACCGTTTTCATCTGTTAGTGCCATGCTTTCTGCATCACTGCTGGTTTCGCCACCCAGGCCTAATATGCTGTTGCTGGCTACCCCATCTCGCAAAAAGACTTTAATGCCTTCTATGCCTTTTTTGGTCCCAGCATTAATAACTCTACCATTAACTGTTGATGTTTCGGTTTTGCTACAACCCCACACAAGTAGTAAAATTGCAATCGTAAGAAAGTG
>JBLIKP010000103.1:0-7358 GCA_047635375.1 Sphingobacteriales bacterium
TTTTTTACTGAATTCGGTCATTATTTTATTTTTTATTATTGAATAATACCAATAAAAGCAAGGCTATTAAAAGGTTTGTACGTAGTTATTAACGCCTTGTTGATTATCATTCGAAAGGTTATGGGTTGAAACTTTATTTTTCAAATCTCGTAATAACCAATACAACTTTATTTATGATAAAGACCTTAACTTTTTGACTTTACCAAAAAAAACTTTAACCTATGAAAAATTTAATCACAAAATTTATGAAGGTGGCATTCCTTGCCATTATTTTAGCCCTTGGATTAAATGCAATGGCAAAAGCACAAACCGTAGACACTGTATGTGCAAAATCAAATGAATATTACTCAGTATCATCAGATTTAATGGGCTCAACTTTCGATTGGATCGTTTCTGTTGGAGGAGCCATCAATTTTGGACAAGGAACAGATAGTATAACCATTGATTGGATCGTTTCTGATGGAGGAGCCATCAATTTTGGACAAGGAACAGATAGTATAACCATTGATTGGGGAAATACAGCGGGCCTTTACAACTTAAAGGTTGTTGAAACCAGTGCAGACGGCTGTTTGGGTGACACGATGTCACTGGACATACAAGTGGTTAACAAGCCAAAAGGAGCCATGGCTGGAGACAATACACTGTGTCATAATGAAGAGAGCGACATCACAATGGAGCTAACTGGTATTGCACCGTGGGAATTCACATATGCTAAAAATGGTGCAGACACAACTATCTCAGGAATTACTACAACTCCTTACTCATTCACTCATACAAACAGTACAAACACTTCAGGTGGTTCAACATCTACGGCTTACACAATTGGTGTAGTTAATGATAAGTACTGCACTAATGTTGGAACTGGTTCGGCTACAGTAACCAACAATCCTAAGCCTCAAACTTCTAGCATTCGTCGCCGATAGTTGACTGGACATTAAGGCCAACTTACATCCATGCAAATACTAAAGAAACATATTATCCTGTTATTGGGAATGATTTTAAGCACTCCAATGTTAACACTAGCACAAACAATAGATACAGTTTGTGCCGGTGAAACTGGAGCTTATTACGAAGTAGATAACACAACAGGTTCCAATTACTTTTGGAACGTTGAGGGTGCTACCGATGTAATTGCTGATGGTCGTTACTTTATAACTGTGGATTGGGGAAATGACCCCGGGCTTTATCCAATTGAAGTCACTGAAACCAGCAGCGAAGGCTGTGTGGGTGAACCTCAACGTGCATACGTTATGGTTGTAGCTCCTCCCAATGCTGAAATAATGGGACCAAATCAGGTATGCTTTGGCGATGAAATAGCACTTTCTATTATTAGCGCTAACTCTGCAATTTGGAACACTGGTGAAAAAGGCCAAAAAATTCATGTTAGACCCTTAAACGACAAGATTTTTTGGGCGTATATTGAAGAATATGGCTGCTCAAGTGATACTGCAAATAAATATGTAGCTGTTAATGAGGCGCCGCAAGTTGATTTCAAAATCAATCCCGTAAATCCAAAGGAAGATGACCCTATTCGGTTTATTCCCCAAGGACCAGACCTTAGAAAATTCTACTGGAATTTAGATACAAATTCAACGGTTATTTCAAATGCACGAATTCCTTCAATTACA
Source organism: Sphingobacteriales bacterium (assembly GCA_047635375.1). GTDB lineage: Bacteria > Bacteroidota > Bacteroidia > Sphingobacteriales > Sphingobacteriaceae > JBLIKP01. Next base: position 1,629 of record JBLIKP010000103.1, read on the forward strand.
TTTGCCTCTCCTGGAAAAAAGGTGGCAGTATTAATTGCTACCGACAATAATAAATGTTTTACCAAAGTTACCAGAGAGTTTTATGTGGCTGAAAAAGGCAATAAAGTGTTGATTGCCCATCCAAACACTTTCACACCTAATGGAGATGGTAATAACGATTATTTTGAAATTCAGGCCAATGAAGAAATTCAGAAATTTGAACTTCAAATATTCAACCGCTGGGGAGAGCGCGTGTTTGTTTCGAATAACTTAGAAAATCAATGGGACGGAACATTTAAGGGGGAACCAGTAAAGCTGGGAGCTTATATTTTACAAATAAATGCCGTAATCGGTGGGTATCCTGTAAATGAAAAAAGTGTTCTGAACGTGGTCTATTAAACCATTCACAATGGAAACATATAGGGCAATCTGAATAAGATTGCCCTTTTTCATTTCCTGATAATTATACTGTTTACCACATTGTTTTTTCGGTATTCAATGTTTCGAATTATCTGTTCAATTTCTCTATCTTCTCCTTTTGGGTCGTATTTGGCTTTTAAATTATGACCGAATATGCGTGCTAATCCTTGCCAAAATACAGCTGAAAACCCGCCTCGCAATTCCTTTACCACTTCATATCCTGTATCGCTAGTTTCCCTATCAATAAGCTTAATAAGAATTCTTCCCTGGGTAACCGTAAGATTTTTTAGTTGTCCTGAGAATTCATCTTTAATTTCCCTTTCCGTTTGCTTGGCTAATTTTTTTCGCTCTCTTTTGTTTTCAACTCCTTTTAATTCTTCGTTAAGGTCAAAGTATTTTACCCCTGCAAGCTTCGCATAGGGATAAACTTTCTCCACATCCCGAACTAATTTGCGATAAACTCGTTCATCCCTTACCGACTTAAACTTTCTTGTCGAAACAATACTCACCCCTGGCATATAAACAAGAGGAACCGTATCATTACCAATAATGATAGTGGGCAAAACTCTAAATTCTTGAGCCTTTAGCTTCGGCGAAAGCCCAAAAAGAGGAATACAAAGAAGAAAAAGGAATTTTCTCACGTAGTTTTTTTTATTTAGATGCTTTAAAACCTAAAACGTTTATCAAATTTAATTAGTTTTATTTGCTAATCAGTAAATGAAAAATAATTTGGTAAAAAATATTGTAAAAATCTCTAGACACTGGGAAAATTTGAATGGATAAAATAGATTTCGAAGCGGAGAACCGGGAAATTGCCCGCCATTATAGGAAGCTTCTACGCGCATGTAAGCCCAATCTTCAGAAGGGAGATAAGAAATTAATCCGCCAAGCCTTTGACATGGCTTTAGAGGCGCATAAGGATATGCGTCGGAAATCGGGGGAACCTTATATTTTTCACCCCATCGCCGTTGCCCAAATTGTTGCGGAGGAAATCGGTTTAAGCAGTACAAGTATTGTTTGCGCGCTTCTTCACGATGTGGTTGAGGACACTGATATTACCCTTGACGATATAAAATTGGAGTTTGGGACTACCGTTGCCAAGATTATAGACGGGCTGACTAAAATTTCAGGAGTATTTGACCATAAGTCATCGGCTCAAGCCGAAAATTTCAGAAAAATGCTTCTCACCCTAGCTGACGACGTTAGAGTGATATTAATTAAGCTTGCCGACAGGTTGCACAACATGCGCACCATGGACAGTATGCCTAGGCATAAGCAGCTAAAAATATCGTCAGAGACGATTTATTTATACGCTCCTCTCGCTCATCGTTTGGGGCTATATCCAATAAAAACTGAACTTGAAGATTTAAGTTTAAAATATAGAGAAACAGGGACCTACAACTTAATTTCCCGAAAACTAACTGATAGCAAATCTACGCGTACACGTTTTATCAACGAGTTTAGCAAGCCAATAATAAAAAAGCTTGAAGCGGAAGGTTTGAAATTCAAAATATTCGGACGAGTGAAAAGCATTAATTCCATCTGGAATAAGATGCGAAATAAGGGGATCCCCTTTGAGGAGGTGTATGACCTTTTCGCCGTAAGAATCGTTATCGACTCTGCAATAGATCAAGAAAAATCTGATAGCTGGAAAGCGTATTCACATGTCACTGATATTTATCGTCCTAATCCAGACCGGCTAAGGGACTGGATTTCAACACCAAAGGCAAATGGATACGAATCCCTTCATACCACCGTAATGGGACCAAAAGGGAAATGGGTAGAAGTGCAGATACGCACGGGCCGTATGGATGAAATTGCCGAAAAAGGTTTCGCAGCGCATTGGAAATACAAAGAAAAAGGCGAAGGCGATAATGCCCTTGATGAGTGGATAAGCAACATTAGAGAATTATTAAGCGACCCAGAGGCCAACGCCCTGGATTTCATGGATAACTTCACATTGAATTTATTCACGGACGAAATCTTCATCTTCACCCCAAAAGGCGAGTTGAAAAAATTACCCACTACATCAACCGTTTTGGATTTCGCCTATAGCATCCATACCGACATCGGCGGAAGCTGTATTGGAGGGAAAGTAAACCATAAGCTTGTCCCTATTTCGCATACCTTAAAAAATGGTGACCAGGTAGAAATTATTACTTCCGGTAAGCAAAAACCCAAAGAAGACTGGCTAAGCTTTGTTGTGACCGCCAAAGCGCGATCGAACGTTAAGAGCTCATTAAAAGATGATAAAAAACTTGTCGCCGATGACGGAAAGGAGCTTCTTGAGCGCAAAATGCGGAGTTTAAAAATCACCTATAACCAGACTAATATTCATAAAATAAGTAACTTCCTAAAACTCCAAAATTCTCAGGAATTATTCTTCCTCTTTGGAAAAGGAAAACTTGGGTCGAGTAACCTAAAGGAATATTTAGAATTTTCGAACAGTAAAGTTAAACCTGAGGTGCATAAAAGCGGTCAAGGTCCAGATCCTGATGCGCAGGTCGATAAATTCATTAAGGAGGTTAAAGGTAAGCCTGATGAAATGCTCATAATTGGTGAGGGGCTTTCGCAGCTGGACTATAAAATGGCCAATTGCTGTAACCCAATTCCTGGGGATGATATTTTTGGTTTTATTACTATAAACGAAGGGATAAAAATTCATCGGGCAAGTTGTCCAAACGCAGTAAAACTGATGTCGAGCTTCGGCTACCGAATTGTTAAAGCAAAATGGACTAATCAGAAAGAAATCGCTTTCCTAACGGGAGTAAAGGTTACTGGAATTGACGATATTGGCGTAATTAACCACATCACCAAGGTGATTTCCAGCGACTTCAAGGTGAACATGCGTTCCATAACCTTTGATGGTAATGACGGCGTTTTTGAAGGATCAATGATGCTGTTTGTCCAAGACACAAATCACCTAGAAGAATTGCTGGAACGCCTTAAGAACGTGGAGGGGGTTATATCAGTAAATAGATATGATGTTAATTAGCAAATTGTTAGTATATAAAGACTAATAATGATAATTTTGTGTGCCCGTTTAGAATAGTGAGGCAAGAACTATGTCATCAACCCAAGTAAGAGAAGAAGTAAAAGGAATATTTTCGGCATTTCTGGAGAATAAGAAACTCCGGAAAACCCCTGAAAGGTTTGCCATACTTGATGAAATCTACTCACGTTCAGATCATTTCGATGTAGAATCTCTTTACATTCACATGAAAAACAGGAACTATCGCGTGAGTCGGGCAACAGTGTATAACACCCTTGAATTGCTTTTGGATTGTGATTTAGTGACCAAGCATCAGTTTGGCAAAAACATGGCGCAGTTCGAAAAATCGTTCGGTTACAAACAGCATGACCATATTATTTGTCGCGATTGCGGTAAAGTTGTAGAATTCTGCGACCCACGTATAGAGGAGATTCAAAGTATGATGGGTGAGTTATTACATTTTGAAATAAACAGTCATAGCCTTAATCTTTACGGTCATTGCACCACATTAAAGAATGATGGCGCATGTCCTACTTTCAAACCTGTAGCTGAAAAATCAGTGTAAATGGAAATTCAAACAAAATTTTCAGGTGAAATTCCTGTCATAAGCCTATCCGGTAGTTTAAACTCCTCAATTCAATGTAATGAGCTTTTGAAAGTTCTGGAAGAGGATGTTTTCCCAAAGTCTACCAAGGTTGTAATAAACATTAAAAACCTTACGTACATGAATTCTGAAGGTATTGGGGTTTTCATTACCATATTAACAAAATCAAGAAATAGATCAGGCGAACTGATGCTGACTAACGTTAATCAAACCATCAAGAAGCTACTAGCAATTACAAAGCTTGAGAACATCTTCAACATTGAAGAGACCGAAGCACAAGGTGTTGCTTTTCTTACCAAGTAATCTGAATAAAAATCAATAAAGAATAAAGAAATTATGGCAGGTGTCGACGTATTATTAGGTCTACAATGGGGTGACGAAGGAAAAGGGAAGATCGTAGATGTACTTTGTCCGAAGTACGAAATGGTTGCTCGTTTTCAAGGCGGCCCAAATGCTGGGCATACTTTGGAGTTCAACGGCCAAAAACACGTTTTAAATACTATTCCATCTGGGATATTTAACAAGAACACCGTTAACCTTATTGGTAACGGTGTGGTTATTGACCCTGTGGTTGTAAAGCGTGAAATTACAAACCTTATTGCTGCCGGAAATAATCCGCTTGAAACAGGAATGCTGTGGGTAGGAAAAAAAGCCCACCTAATTATCCCAACACATAAATTCTTAGATGCTGCGAGTGAGCAGTTAATGGGAACCAATAAAATCGGGTCTACCCTTCGTGGAATTAGCCCTACCTACCAAGATAAAATCGGCCGTCGCGGACTGCGTGTAGGTGATGTTCTGTCCAAGAATTTCAAAGAAAAATACCAAAAGCTTGTCGACCGTCATACCCTTTTGCTTAAGCAGATGAACTTTGAGTTTGACCTTGCTGAAGTTGAGGCTGAGTGGTTCGAGGCGTTGGAAATGCTTAAACAATTAAAATTTGTGGATAGCGAGCATGAAGTTAACCGCTTTATAAAAGAAGGTAAGAAAGTCCTTGCCGAAGGTGCTCAGGGGACACTTCTTGACATCGATTTCGGTTCGTATCCTTTTGTTACTTCGTCAAACACAACTTCTGCTGGTGCCTGTACAGGACTGGGAGTAGCTCCAAATACTATCGGTCGAGTTTTCGGGATATTTAAGGCTTACTGCACACGTGTAGGTAGCGGACCATTCCCTACTGAGCTTGAAGGTGAGATGGGTGAGAAAATCCGTGAATTAGGCCACGAAAAAGGCGCGACTACTGGTCGTCCCCGTCGCTGCGGATGGATTGACCTACCAGCACTTAAATATGCAATCATGCTTAACGGTGTTACCGATCTTATCATGACCAAGGGTGATGTATTGAGCGGATTTGACACCATAATGGCGTGTACACATTACATGGTTGATGGCGAGAAGATTGATTTCATGCCTCACGACCTTTGTGAAGGTGATGTAAAGCCAGTTTACAAAGAAATCAAGGGATGGCAAGCCGACCTTACGGGAATGCGTAAGAAAGAAGACCTTCCTGAGACTGTAATGGACTACGTTACTTATTTAGAGAAAGAATTAGAGGTGAAAATCTCTTGGGTAAGTGTTGGGCCGGATAGGGAACAAACAATTACGATGTAATTGTTAATTAGTAATTTGTAGTTAGTATCACTTTCCAGAGTATTTAAGCTTTGTGGTTTTTATTATTGATTTTATCATTTTTAAAGCCTCAATTGCTAAGCCGTTCATGGATTCATACTCTTGT
>JBLIKP010000104.1:0-7244 GCA_047635375.1 Sphingobacteriales bacterium
TAAGGGGAGGACGTTGGTTCTAATAAAACCATCGACCTACATGAACCTAAGCGGAAAAGCGGTTTCTTATTGGTTGGAAAAGGAAAAAATACCTATTGAACGATCGTTAACCATTGTAGATGAGCTAGCTCTCCCTTATGGAAAACTTAGATTGAAAGGCACTGGCGGTGACGCTGGCCACAACGGTCTAAAAAGTATTGCTGAATTAATAGGTACGAAAGATTACCCTAGAGTTAGATTTGGAATCGGAGCCGAATTCCCAAAAGGCCATCAAGCCGACTTTGTACTTAGCCCATTTTCGGAAGAAGAACAAGCTGATCTTGACAAACATATCGACAAAGCCATTTCAATAATTGAAAGCTTTGCAAGTATTGGTCTTGAAAGGACAATGAATTTTTTTAATTAAGACCAGTCAGAAGTCTTTTTGATATTCCACGTTTTAATATTACGGTCGTCACCTGCAGAAATTAAAGTTTCTTTATGGTCAGTCCATAAAAGAGTGTTCACCGAAAATTTGTGTCCATTATCTCTTTGCTGATCAATCACCTTTAAAAGTTTTGGCTGAAAGGGATCCCAAATTTTAACTGTTTTATCTTGCGAACAACTTGCAAGCAAGGTGCCAGCAGGGTTAAACTTCACATCGTAAATGCCATAATTATGAGCTGGGATTCTAAATCCAGTCGAATAATTATTTTTAATGTCATACCCGTTTAAATGAGCATCCTGACCACCTGAAATCAACATTTTCCCACTAGGATGATACCTCACGGTATTCACTCCCCTAGTATGCTTCCTTATCGCAAGTTTAGGCTTGAACTTTTTAAAGTCTAGAATTCGTATTGTACTATCCCCACAAGCAAGTGCCATTTCATTGGACTCCGAATTAAAATCAATATCCCTGATTTTTCCATCACAAAGATGAAGAGTTTTTATATGGGCAAAGTCAGATAAATGCCATATTGAGACATCTCCGCCAGCAGTTAGCGCGTAAAAACTCTCTGTTTCCGGGTGGTAACCAATATCATGAATGGCATCTCTATGATATTTCCACCGTTTTACAACTTGCCGCTTTATTAAATCAATGATGTGAATTCCGCCAGCAGCTTCACCCACAATCAATAAATTATAAAATGGGATATACTTTATTGCGTAAATAACGGCAGGCAACTCGGCCACAACACGCACTGGGCCACCCTCGAGCAGATCCCACATGACAACCATTCGGTCTGCACCACCTGAAAAAAAGAGGTGAGAATCCTTTCCTTGCTCTATGGTATAAACAGCTCCTTTGTGCCCCTCAAAATCGTTAATTAACTCCGCTGATAAATATTTCATTCGCTAGCAAATGTAAAACCAAATTCCCGAATAATAAAGTAACAATAAGAATGACTATTTTTTTCTAACTTATGCCAAAACAAAAGACATATGTATACAAAATCGATGCTTCCCGCAGATTGTTTAAAGGGAAAAACCATAATTGTTACAGGTGGTGGAACTGGATTGGGAAGAAGTATGGGAACTTACTTCCTTAAATTGGGCGCCAACCTGGTTATCACAAGCCGTAAAATTGAAGTACTTCAGGCCACGGCAAAGGAAATGGAAGAAGAAACTGGCGGAAAAGTATTAGCAGTCGCGTGCGACGTCAGAGATTATCTTGCAGTAGAAAAAGTTCTAGAGGAATCGGTAAAAACCTTCGGGCAAGTAGACTGCCTGCTAAATAATGCAGCGGGAAATTTCATTAGCCCTACTGAAAGACTTTCTCCTAAAGCTTTTGACGTTGTCATTGATATTGTGTTAAAAGGAACCACCAACTGCACATTAGCATGCGGAAAATATTGGATAAAGAATAAAATCAAGGGCACGGTAATGAATATTACAACGACTTACGCCAACACTGGATCTGCCTACGTTGTACCATCAGCTTGCGCCAAAGCAGGGGTGAGCGCCATGACTAAGTCACTGGCCGTGGAATGGGCAAAGTATGGAATAAGGGTGAATGCAATCGCGCCGGGACCGTTTCCTACAGAAGGTGCTTGGCAACGTCTTTTTCCTGAACCGGTAAGTAAATTATTTGATCCAAAGGCGAAGATTCCTGTGGGAAGATTTGGACATCACCAAGAGCTTGCAAATCTTGCGGGATACTTAATGTCAGACTTTTCTGCCTACATGAACGGCGAGATCGTAACCTTTGACGGTGGAGAATGGCTTAAAGGTGCTGGGGAATTTAACGCCTTAGATGTTGTGCCCGAAGAAATGTGGGATCAACTTGAAAAAATGGTTCGAAATAGAAAGAAATCGAACTAGTTTTTCCTACATTTGAAATATTATACTAATTCAGCAAAAAACAATGAAAGAAATAACCGTTCTTGAGTTAAAGGCAAAAATGGATGCCAAGGAAGATTTTCAACTAATCGATTGTCGCGAAGAGTACGAATATGAGATCGCCAATCTAGGGGGTGAATTAATCCCCATGGGAGAAATCGTGGATAACATTGAAAAAATCTCCAAGGACAAACCGGTTATTATTCATTGTCGTACAGGCGGTCGTTCTGGTGCCATTTGTACTATGCTTGAAGGACAGCATAGTGTTTCAAACGTTTATAATTTAAAGGGTGGCATTTTGGCTTGGGCCGATGAAGTTGATGACACCATCACAAAATATTAATAAATAAAAAAGAGGAAGCCTATTGGTCTTCCTCTTTTTTTATATCATCAAATAGCTTGTCTATTTTATCAGCATAATCAAGCGAATCATCTAAAAATATTTCCAGACCAGGGATTGCTCTCACGTCCTTCCTAATTAGCTGACCAAGCTTAAATCTAATTTCTCCACTTTTCGCTTTGAGCATTTCCAAAGTCTCTTGTTTTTTATCGTTACCGAAAACACTTAAAAATACTCTTGCTATTAATAAATCTGGGGTCATACGAACTCTTGTAATAGTAATCATATTACCATTAAACATTCCGTACCCTTCTTTTTGAAATATATCAGCCAATTCCTTTTGAATTAGCTTTCCAAACTTTTGTTGTCTTTGTGATTCCATCCTTTTACAAAGATAGCGAATAAGAACACAAACCACATTGTTTCCCTATCTTTGCGAGCAATGAAAAATTTCCTAGGCATTCTTCGCTACTTGATCCCTTATAAGGGCATATCTGTTGGCTATGTAGTTACCGTGTTATTTTCCATAATTTTCTCGGTGGTTTCTTTAACCATGTTAATTCCATTTCTAAGCTTATTATTCGGGACTCAAGAATTAACGACCTCAGTAGATCCTTTTTCCTTTTCGGTAAAATCTATTACTGATCACTTTTCATATTATTTAAGTCAAATAATTATTGAAAAAGGAAAAAATGAAGCCCTAGTATTCATCTGTATATTTATCATCTCCCTTATACTACTGAAAAATCTATTTTTCTGGACAAGTCAAGTAATCATGGCCACTATCAGAAACCACGTGATAAGAGATTTAAGGTTGGAGATATTTGGGCAAGTAATTAAACTGCCACTTTCGTTTTACAATGAAGAGCGAAAAGGTGACATCATTGCCCGCATGACCACAGATGTTCAAGAAGTTGAAAACAGCATAGTAAACTCATTGGTTGTTTTCTTCCGGGAGCCATTTACAATTATCGCCTTTGTAGGGACCATGTTTTTCATAAGTCCTAAGCTTACTTTTTTTATAATGATACTACTTCCCTTAACAGGATTTGTAATCAATAAAATCGCCCGAAGCTTAAAAAAGAAATCAGATCAAGGACAGAAAAAACTCGGTTTTTTACTTTCAATCATTGAGGAAACAATGACTGGACTACGAATAATAAAAGGCTTTGGTGCTCAGGAATATATCGAAGAAAAATTCAAAAATCATAACCAGGACTTAACTAAAATTATGATCAAGCTTCACAAACGACGGAGCTTAAGTTCACCAGTTAGTGAAGTAATGGGTGTAATGGTTTTAGTGGTTGTCCTGTTCGTTGGTGGAAAAATGGTTCTTGGAGAAGATTCAACACTTTCAGCCTCCATGTTTATTGGATATATTGCTGTATTCAGCCAGGTAATAAATCCAGCAAAATCGTTAAGCAATGCCATCTTTAACATCATTAAGGGTATGTCTAGCTACGATAGAATCCTACAGATTTTAAATGAGCCAGTAACTATAAAGGACACTCCGAATGCACAGGATGTTGCACCGCTTGAAGATAAAATTGAATTCAAAAACGTTTCTTTTTCATACAAGGAAAAAGAAGTGTTAACGAAAATAAACTTAGAAATTCCTAAGGGACAAACAATTGCCCTAGTAGGGCAAAGTGGTGCCGGAAAAAGCACCATGGCTGATTTACTACCTAGATTTTATGATATTCAAGATGGTGAAATATCCATGGATGGAGTTCCAATTAAGGAAATCAAATTAAAATCTTTGATTGCGCAGATGGGAATTGTCACCCAAGACCCCATTTTATTTAACGATACTATTTTCAATAATATAGCATTTGGAAGTCCAAACGCGACGCTTGACCAGATCGAAAACGCATCTAGAATTGCAAATGCACATGATTTTATCATTAAAACCGAAGATGGATACCAAACGATAATTGGTGACGGCGGAGGCCGATTATCAGGAGGGCAGCGTCAGCGAATAAGTATTGCGAGAGCAATTTTAAAAAATCCTCCAATTTTAATCTTAGATGAAGCAACCTCTGCCCTTGATACGGAGTCAGAGAGATTAGTACAGGAGGCGTTAAATAAATTAATGGAAAACCGTACTACTTTGGTGATTGCTCACAGGCTTTCTACAATTCAACATGCACATAAAATTGTAGTCATGCACGAGGGAGAAATCAAAGAGACAGGGACACATGATGAATTAATCTCATTAGATGGTATTTACAATAAACTTTGTAAAATGCAGTCCTTCACCTAATAACAATGTTACAAGACCTCTTTTTAATTAGAGATTGAGGAATATTTGTATTGTTATCTTTGCAGTTAAATTATTAAAAGAAAACCCATTAGATTATAAATAAACTAACCCATGTTTAAAAAATTATTATCCCTAGCGGTTGTAGCATTAGCCCTTCAACCAGTAGCTCAAGCTCAAATTACTTTAGAAACCGGCGATTTCCCTCAAGTAGGGGACACATTTGTTATTGGAAGAGATTACTCTCCTTCAACTGAATTAGGTGGTCCAGCCGACACTGCTCAAGCTTGGGATTTCTCTGAAATCTCTCCAGTATTTTTTATTGATACTGCTCGCTATTTTGACGCAACAACGGGAGCTGGATTTACCAACTTTAGCAGCGCTGAACTTTACTCTGATTTTGAAACTAACTCACCTCTTGGAACTGTTGAACTTTATTTTGACAAAACCAACAGCGGTATTGCAATTATGGGTTTTTACTCAATTGCGTTAGCAGGTTTTGGTGCTGACGGTGCTGTACCATTTACACCAGGTGATACTTTTCTAAATAATGAAAACACTCAAGGCGACTCTTCTTACCAAACAACTCTTGGTAAAATCGGACTTGCTTTTGACCTAGATCAAAATCCTGAAACAATGGATACTTTTGAGTTAAACACTTATGCAACTCGTGTATTTGATGCATGGGGTGAATTAACTACTCCATTTAATACTTATGACGTTCTTCGTCGTCGTGTTACTTTGATAAACGCAGATTCAATTGCCGGAACTAAACCAGCAACAATCCCTACAGACCCTGATACTGTAACAAAAACTGAATCAAGAAGAGACACTTCATACACCATTGAGTTTTACACAAATGGTATAGGAAACCCTCTATTAACAGTTTTCACAGACGCAACATTCACTGCAGTAGATTCAGTAGATTTCGTAGTTGGTGCTTTAGCTAACTTTAATATAACTCCTGCAACTAGAACTTTTGTTGACACTTTAAACTTTATCGACAATTCAACTGGAACTCCATCTAGCTGGGCTTGGGAATTTGGTGATGGTGATACTTCAAACACGCAAAACAACAAACACAAATATGCAGCTCCTGGAGATTATTTGGTTTCATTAACTGTTGCAAATGATTTCGGATCTAACACTCGCTCTAAATTGGTTAACGTTCCAGATACAACTGCCACTGGAATTAGCACAGTTAAAGTATTAAGTGAAGTTGTTGCTTACCCTAATCCTGCAAAAGAATTTGTAAATATTCAACCCATTAACACTAACCTAACTGATGCAGTTGAAGTCTTTGATGCTACTGGTAAAATGGTATTACGTCAAAACACAAACAACGCAGCGGTGATTCGTGTTGAAACTTCATCTTTAACAAACGGAGTTTATATTTTCAACGTTTACAACAACGGAAACCTTACAAACAGAGGTAAATTCACTGTTCAAAAATAATCGAATTTTTTATTCAAAAAAGCCGCTTCAAATTGAAGCGGCTTTTTTTTTGCCACAGATTTTTTACTTAAATTGATTTCAAACTGATTAAAATCAATAGTTCCTCTCTTAAAAATTTAATACATTAAAGTGGACCTTTACAAAAACAAACCACATGAAAAAAAATATTTTATTAACCTTAATCGGATCCTGCCTTTCATTAGGATTATTCGGACAAATCACCATCGAGACAAACGATATGCCTACGGTGGGTGACACATTCGACTTCGTATTTGAAGAAGACTTAACAATTGATCTACTTGGCCCAGCCGATACAGCTCAGATTTGGGATTACTCCGGAATCACACCAACCACACCTTTCAATACTTTAGGTTTTTTTGACCCAGGATTGATTCAAGCTCCCCACACTTTTACATTGTCTAATGCTGTTCACGTCAATTACAGATCGCAATTTGGAATAAATCCAGAATTCATCATTATCGACTCAAATTTTATTGTTGCTGAAGGATTTATCTTTCAAGGTGGCGGAGGCGCTCCAGCCCAATCAATTCCACTAATTGAAATGGATACTTTCCTTAAATATCCATTTACGTTTGGAGACACTTTAAATTCAAACTATTTCTCAAAAGCCATGTTGGAATCCAATAACCCAAACGCTGAAGACACGCTTGAACAGCACGTTGAAAAACGTATGAAATACGATGCATTTGGCACCCTAAAAACCATTTTTGGTGAGTACGAGGTAATCCGTGAAACGGAACGAATTTTACAATTCGACACGATAACATCAACAGACCAAACCACAGGCTTAGTTACAAAAACTCCGATTCCCTATACGACACCTGGAGTTGACTCTTCCGTTATTAC
>JBLIKP010000105.1:0-7128 GCA_047635375.1 Sphingobacteriales bacterium
AACGACCATTTCCAAGATTACCAATGTTTTCCAACAAGGAGCAAAATACAATGAAACCGAGGTTCATGTTTTTAGAAAGCACTTCGAGGAATTAAATGTGGGAGATACTGTATTTACCCATAAGCACACCGTAACAGAGGCCGATATCGTGAATTTTGCAAATGTTAGCGGTGACAACTTCTATGCCCACGTTGATGCAACATCTTTGGATGGTACAATCTTTGACCAAAAAGTTGCACATGGATATTTTATCCTTTCAAAAGCTGCAGGTTTGTTTGTAGACCCTAAAAAAGGACCGGTATTGTTAAATTATGGGTTGGACGAATGTAGATTTACCAAGCCTGTTTATCCTGGAATGACCATAGGGGTTAAGTTTACCGTAAAACAAAAAACTGACCAAGAGAAACGCAGTGAAGATGATATTGCGAAAGGAATTGTTAGGTTTATGGTCGATGTGTACGACGAAACTGGAGAGACTGTTGCATTAGCAACTATTTTAACAATGGTGAAAAAAAGAAATCAAGACGATTAAAGAAAATAAACAATGAGTGAAATTATTGATCAAGGAGGAGTTGTTTCTTCCATAGTAAATGGAATTGCAACAATCACTTTTAATCACCCCAAAAGTAATAGCTTACCAGGGAAAGTCTTATCGGCCTTAGCCAAAGAAATCACCAAAATTGGTGAGAATGATGAGGCCAGAGTGATCGTGCTGAAAAGTGAGGGCGAAAAAGCGTTCTGCGCTGGGGCTTCATTTGATGAGTTATTGAGCATTGAAGAGTTTCCTGTCGGGAAAGAATTCTTTATGGGATTTGCCCGCGTAATTAATGCGGCAAGAAAATGCCCTAAATTCATTATCGGTAGAGTCCAAGGTAAAGCTGTAGGTGGTGGAGTAGGAATGGCCTCGGCCGTGGATTACTGTCTTGCAACTTCAAGCGCTTCGGTTAAACTTAGTGAATTAGCCATTGGAATAGGCCCATTTGTGGTTGGACCCGCAGTGGCAAGAAAAGTTGGAAGAGGCGCCTTTGGCGAGCTTACAATTAATGCTACGGAATGGCGGTCGGCTCAATGGGCAAAAGAAAAAGGTCTTTACACTGAAACTTTTGAGACTATTGATGAGTTAGACCAAGAGGTTAATGCCTTAGCTGGCAGATTATCTAAATCGAACCCCGAGGCTATGTCACTTTTAAAAACAATCCTTTGGGAAGGAACTGAAAATTGGGATGAACTTCTTGAGGCTCGTGCCGAAATGAGTGGAAAACTGGTGCTTTCAGACTTTACGACCAAAGCAATAAACAAATTTAAGCAAGGCACGAGATAGCGATTTTTTTACCCCTAATTTTCACGTAAATTTGCACTCCAATAAATAGAAACATATGGCATCCGAAACATCAACTTCATCGAATAATTTAAAGACCCGAATAGCAAATAAAAATTTGTTAAAGGCTTATGAATTGATGTGTACCGCTAAATCTATGTCGGAGCTGTTTGAAGAGAATAAGGATGTTACTGCAAAATATGTGCATGCAACCTCTCGCGGACATGAAGCTATTCAGTTGGCGGTTGGGATGCAATTGAAGCCTCAAGATTTTTTATCGGCTTATTACCGAGATGATTCAATCTTGCTTGGAATTGGATTAACTCCTTATGAGTTGATGCTTCAACTACTTGCAAAGAAAGACGATCCTTTTTCAGGGGGGAGGACTTACTACAGTCACCCAAGTTTGAAGCGGGATGATATGCCTAAGATTCCTCACCAAAGTAGTGCGACTGGAATGCAGGCTATCCCATCTACGGGTGTGGCTATGGGGATTCAATACATGGAGTCTCAAGGGCTAAGTGAAGATTTTAAAGGAGAAAACCCAATTGTGATCTGCTCATTAGGTGATGCATCAATTACTGAAGGGGAAGTGTCTGAGGCCTTTCAAATGGCTGCACTCAAGCAAATGCCCATTTTATACTTAGTACAAGACAATGAATGGGATATTTCGGCGCATGCAAGAGAGATTAGAGCTCAGGATGCTACAGAATATGCCAAAGGGTTTAAAGGCATCGAAGTAAGAACTATTGAAGGGAATGATTTACTTGAATCGTACGAAACAATTTTCGATGTAATTCAAATAATGAGAAAAGAGCGTCGTCCATTTTTGGTTCACGCAAAAGTTCCTTTATTAAATCACCATACTTCCGGTGTGCGGAAAGAGTGGTACCGCGACGATTTAGAAGAGCATGGGAAACGTGATCCATTCCCTATTTTTTATAAGCAACTTCTTTCCTTAGGGTTTTCTGAAGAGGAGTTGAAGAAATTAGAAGATTCGGCACGACAAAAAGTAGCCGATGATTACGCCTTGGCACTTACCGCTGAGGACCCATCTCCAGAAGATTTGTTCACCCACGATTTTGCCCCAACTCCTATCACCGAAGAAAAAGGGGAGAGAGAACCTAAGGGAAAAGAAAAAACAGTTATGGTAGATTGCGCGCTATTTGCGGTGCAAGAAATCATGAAAAAACATCCAGAAAGCTTGCTTTACGGACAAGACGTTGGTGGTCGATTGGGTGGTGTATTTAGAGAAGCGGCCACATTAGCTCAAAAATTCGGCGACGACCGAGTATTTAACACTCCAATTCAAGAAGCATTTATTATTGGAAGTACAGTTGGAATGTCGGCTGTGGGGTGTAAACCTTTTGTTGAAGTTCAATTTGCCGATTATATCTGGCCAGGATTAAATCAATTATTTACTGAGGTAAGTAGGTCTTGTTATTTGAGTAATGGTAAATGGCCTGTTAGCGCCGTTATCCGCGTGCCGATTGGTGCGTATGGAAGTGGTGGACCATATCATAGTTCAAGTGTGGAGTCTGTTTTAACCAACATTCGTGGAATTAAAATAGCCTACCCGTCTACCGGAGCCGATCTGAAAGGATTAATGAAGGCGGCTTATTATGATCCTAATCCAGTGATTATGCTTGAGCATAAGGGATTATACTGGTCAAAAATTAAGGGAACAGAAGGAGCGAAGACAATAGAGCCTGATGAAGATTATGTGATTCCTTTTGGGAAGGCACGTATTGCGCTTGACGCAGATGCTATTGATGCTGAGTCTACTTTAACCGTGATTACTTACGGAATGGGAGTTTATTGGGCAACAGCCGCAGCAAAGAATTTTAAAGGACGTGTTGAAATAATCGATTTAAGAACGTTGGTTCCGCTTGATGAGAATGCAATATTCGAATCTGTTAAAAAGCACAGCAGGTGCTTAGTAGTTTCTGAAGAGCCTATTCACAATACTTTCGCGCAAAGTTTAGTGGGCAGAATTAGCACAATTTGCTTTGAGTCATTAGATGCACCAGTTCAGATTGTAGGGTCTGAAAACCTACCAGCAATACCTTTAAATAGTACTTTGGAGAAGGCTATGATTCCAAATGCTGAAAAAGTAAGCGCGGCAATGGAGAAATTATTAGCCTATTAGTCGAAGTATTGATCGAGTATTTCTTTAAGTTTTTCTTCTTCTTTTTCTGAGCCACCGTACCCAATTGTGTGGGTAATATAATTTCCTTCGGGATCAAGGTAAACTTTGAAAGGAATGCTTGCTATGCTTAGTTTATAGGCCATTTGGTCTCCCCATGCCCACACGAATTCATATCCTGTTTTATTTTTGAAGGCTTTCAAACGTTCATCGGTGTCGGTTTGCCCAGTATTTGCCGCAATTACTACAAGCTTATCTTTATATTGCTTCCCTAGCATGTCTAAGGTGGGCATATTCATCACACATGGTTTGCACCAGGTTTCCCAAAAATCTATTAAAATAACTTTTCCTTTAAACTTAGATATCCCAAATTTGGTGCCATCAAGGTTAGTGAATACATAATCTTGAGTGTTCTCTAAATTTTCGTTTTTCAGAACTTTTTTTGTTATTTGAGTCATCACTTCATTCGGTGCGATAGTTTTATCTTGCGCCAAAGACGTAAATCCGATGCTGGATAATATTGCTAATGAAATATACCTTTTCATGATTACCTTGTTTGCTTTTAAAACAAATATAGGATAATTTACAAAGGATAATATTCTCACGATTTCATAAAATAATGAGCAGACCTTTAAAAGTCTTATTTTCAATTTTTCTGGTTTTTGTTTCCTTTTCTTCAAAGGGTCAAAACGTGGATTCTTTTTATATTGAAGCAAATAAGTTTTTTCAAACTTATGTTTCAGAAGGAAGGGTGGATTATAAGGGGCTCATTAATTCAAAAGCTGATATTGAATCTTTGATAAATCAGATTGCAACGGCCGATTTATTATTTTCAAATGAAAACGAAGTTAAGGCGTTCTACCTTAATGCGTATAATTTATTGGTGATTAATACAGTTGTTAATTCCTATCCAATTTCTAGTGTTTTAGACGACCCTAGTTTTTTCAGTGAAGAACATATGGTTGCTGGTGAAACTATTAGACTCGATGAAATCCGAACCGAAAAATTAACCCAAAGGTTTTATGATAAGCGAATTTATTTCGCTCTGATAAATGGGTATGCAGGTGGACCGGAAATTCAGCCTTGGGGATTTTCCCCATATTTTGTTGAGAATCAATTGAGAGAATTTGCAAGACTCACGTTTAATAACCCCAAATTTATTAGATATAAAAATGGAAGAGATAAAGTTTATGTCCCCGTTTTTTTTAAAGATAATTTAGATGTATTCGCAGCTAATGAATTTGGGTTAATAGATTTTTTCAATGAATATAGGGGTCAGAAAATCTCACCCTACGCATCCGTTATTTATTACGACATAGATAGAAATCTAAACGATAAGGGCAAGAAGACGCCCACAAAAACTAAGGTCGTCAGGAAAAAACAAAATGCTCCTGACTTTTTTCAATCCCCACTTAGTCTTCTTCCGCGTGGTTATGCAGAGGCTAAACTGTTCAACAATCTTTATACGCAAACAGGTTTTTTTGACGAGGGTGGTGAAGTTGTGGAACAGGCAAACAGGTCTACTTACCTGACTAGCAGTTTCAGGACTTTATTTGGGGTAAGTAAATATATTAATGTTGGTTTCGATGTGTATTTCAAAAGTGTAAGGCTACACGATTTGGAGTCCTCGCCATTAGAGGCATTTAATTTTGAAAAAGGAAGCTTTACAAGAACTGCAATAACCCAATTTGCACCTAGTATTAAGTTTACTCCCTTCAGAAGGGCTCAATGGCTATCTGTATATACTTCATTTATAATTCCAACTGTTGAAGACCAAGAGGGGCGGTACTTAGATTTTCCTTTTTTATCTTTTGATGCCTATAATTTATTTAATCAAATAATGGTTGACCTTGAAATTAATTCCAAAATTGACTTATTTGGAGAGGTTGACGCAAGCTTTTTTTTTAATAGAAATGGAACCAATGAATCTGTAAGATTCCAATCGCCAATAAAAACTTTGTTATTGTTTTACCCATCTTCAAAGGTAGCCTTGTATGGTTTGTTGGAATGGGCGCCTGAATGGCAAAACCAACAGGAAAAACTAGGTAGTTACTTTATGCAACGTGGAGTTGGGTTTAAATATAAAATCTCTCCCATAGCCGAAGTGGAATTTATTTATACCGATTTTTTTAAAGGAAAAAGCCAAGGGGCAGGCTCAACACTGAACACTGGGCTTAGAGTTCGGTTTTAAATTACTAATGAAAGCTATTCCAACCCTTTTTCGTAAATAGCATTAACATATCCTAAAAAAAACTATGTCCAGCCAAAAACATGTTGTAATAATTGGGAATGGAATTTCTGGTGTTACCACAGCACGCTATATCCGGAAACTTTCAAGCCATAAAATCACAATAATCTCGTCCGAGTCAGAGCATTTTTTTTCGCGTCCGGCACTTATGTATATATACATGGGCCATATGGGTTATGAAAACACAAAATCTTATGAAGATTTTTTTTGGAAAAAGAATGATATTAATCTGGTTTTCGATAAAGTTGAAAGCATAGATTTTGATAAAACCTCCCTTTCAATGGCTAATGGCCAGGAAATCAACTATGATGAGCTTGTTATTGCCGTAGGGTCAAAAACTAATTTTTTCGGTTGGCCAGGACAAGACCTCAGGGGGGTTCAAGGGTTAGTGACGCTCCAAGATCTTGAGGAATTAGAGAGAAATACAAAGGATATTAAATCGGCAGTAGTAATCGGTGGCGGACTAATAGGCGTAGAGATGGCAGAAATGTTAGCGACCCGAAGAATTGAAGTTACCATGCTTGTCCGCGAAAGCAGATATTGGAATGGAATCCTTCCAAACGAAGAAGCCGAATTAATTGGAAAACATATAGAGAGTCACGGCATTAGGTTATTGCTGGAAAGCAATTTGGAAGAGATACAAGGTGACGAACATGCTAGAGTTAAGGCTGTTAAAGTAAAAGAGACCGGCGAGGTTATCGATTGCCAGGTTGTAGGAATAGCCACTGGGGTTAGTCCTAATGTGAGCTTCCTCAAAGATTCAGGGCTTGATATTGAAAGAGGAATAATGGTAAATGAGCGTCTCCAAACAAATATTCCAAATGTTTATGCAGTTGGAGATTGTGCTCAGTTCAGAAAACCAAAACCACTTCATCCTCCGGTTGAACAACTTTGGTATACTGGGAAGATGCACGGACGAGTTTGTGCCTTTAACATCTGTGATCATGATATAACTTATGATAGAGGACATTGGTACAATTCTGCTAAGTTTTTTGATGTGGAATACCACACCTACGGACTAATGTTTAGTTCCACAAAGGAAAATGAAGAAACCTTTTTCTGGAGCCATCCGACCAAAGAGATGTTTTTTAGAATTACTTGGGATAAGGAAAGTCGTGCTTTTATCGGAATCAATTCCTTTAACCACCGGATGCGACATGAGGTTGCGGAAAAGTGGCTCATTGAAAAATTCACTGTAGATAAGGTCTTGGAGAACTTGGGGGAGGGGAACTTTAACCCTGAGTTTTATGAGAAGCCTGAAGCACTAATAATAAACGCCTTTAATCAGGCAAACGGGACTAAAATTTCGCTTAAAGCGGGAAGAAAAAAAATATTCGGACTTATTTAAAAAATTATCATGATAAAATTTCCAAATGGTGCCGTACTTGCTGAGAATAGGTCCTTCGATTACATTAA
>JBLIKP010000106.1:0-7062 GCA_047635375.1 Sphingobacteriales bacterium
AATGACACGATTTGTTACGTTGTGACCAACATTGCCGATGTGCCAAATCAGGTTATCGCGCTTGATGTTTTCCCAAATCCAGCCGAAACAAGTATTTCGATTTTAACAGGTTTAAGAGGGGTTTCTAACTCCACGACTTTGAAGATTTTAAATCAAATGGGGCAAGTTGTTCTTGAAAAACAATTAGGTTCGGCAAATAATAATTTCATATCTGCTGATATTGATTTGCCAGAGTTACCTGCTGGTTTCTACAGTGTGGTAATAACTTCTGACACTGGAAGAGCTACCAAAAAGTTTATTGTTAAGTAATAATCAATAGTATTAAAAAATTGAACCGCCCTTGATATCAAGGGCGGTCTTTTTATTTTATGAAGTTTTGAATTTGATCCTTGCCACAATTATCGTGGCGGAAAATTTGAGGAAAATTTATTCTTGTTTGTAATTTATGTGCCCTTCAATTGTGCTTTTGTTAATAGTCCAGAAAGCCCTACTTTGTGCATTTGTACACAATAAACTTATCATCCTCACCTATTACTTCAACTTGGTGAAATAAAGGCTTTAAATGAACTAAGTAATTTAAATGTTTGTTGGCTACAACCTGTAAATTTCCACCCTCTTTTAAAGCTCCAGCACTTCCTCGAAATAAGGCTATGGCAATTTGAATATTAATTTCATATTCAAAATGAAAGGGTGGATTGGTAACAACAAGGTCAAAGAAATTCTCCTTAAATATTGAAAACTCATCGTTAAAATGAAAGTGAATATTTTCTCCCTTTAAATTTAATTCAGATGACTTTATTGCCAAATAAGCATCGTCCATTAAATGAATTTCAGCTTTCGGATTGCTCTTTAATATTTGGTGTGCGATTATTCCATTTCCTGAACCTAGGTCTAAAACTCTTTCTTCGGAATTTGTTAGCTCCATTTTGCCCATAAAAAATTGCGTTGCATAATCGATATGGTCGGCGGAGAATACGCCAAAGTATTGTTTGTACTCCTGGTCTTTATAAGTGATTGTAGTGATTAGGTCTTTTTTGGTTGTTGTTTTCTTTTTAGAAAGAATTAATACGCGAGCTTTTTTAACTGCTCGGCTTTGTTCAACTACTTCAAAGTATTCTTCGGCAATTTTAATAAGGTTTGGGCTGAAATGCCTGGTCATAAAACCACAAATTACCTTTACATCGTCGGTCGAGTTTTTTGAAATTTGCTCTAAAAAGAGAGTGAAGAAGTCAAGAGATTTCGGGATCTTCATCAACACCATATCGGTTTTTATATCCCAATCTGCAATTGGATCCAGCCACGTTGGAGCATTCAATTTATTGGCTTTAGCGTTTGAAAATTGAGCTACTTCTTGACTTTTATGAGTTAATACCACATGAGGGTTAAATTGGTTTAATAGACAATTTAAATACCCAAACCTATCGTTAAAAAGTGAAAGTGCGGTCGGCTTTAATTCAAGTTCGTTGAAAGTTTGAAGGATTAGCTCATCTGCAGCGCTCCAAGCACGTAGGGATCTGTCTTCTGATAAATCGAATCTTTTAAGGTTTTGTACGTTCATGTTTTGGGCAATTGCGAAGTTGAAGCTAGTTACTAAAATTTGATAGGCATAAAAAAAGCCCCGATTTCTCGAGGCTTTTGTATTTCGAATTACTCAGATTACGGAGTAATTGTGATTGTTCCTTTGTATTCAATATCGGCGTCTTCTGGGTTTAATTTGTAGTACGCATAGATTGCATAAACACCAGGAATAACATCATTCCCATTAATTTTTCCATCCCAACGATCATTGATATCAGCCGATTGGAAAACAACTTCTCCCCATCGGTTTACAATGTACATTGTGATTTGGTCTGGAGCTTGTTGAGCCGATGGACCATAAGTTTCGTTAATTCCATCTCCATTTGGTGAGAAAGCTGTTGGCCAGTAAAGATCTGGAGTAGAACAACTTCCATCATTGATTGGAGCGACAGCTACATTTTGAGCTTGGCTTGGAGTTTCTCCTGTTTTGGTAACAGTTAAAATTGGGTCAAAATTTCCAGCTGAAGTGTACGTGTGAGTTTGTGTTCCGTCTCCTGTTGCGTCAACAGTACCATCACCATTAAAATCCCATTCGTAAGTCCAAGCTGGATCTCCACCGGTTAAATTCGTGAAAGTAACCACGTCATCATCCACACATGGAGTTAAATTGTCAACTGAGAAATCTGCGCAAGCTACAGTAAATGTGCCAGCAACAGTTCCAGATGGAATTTCGTTAGCACATGCATCTAAAAGAGAATTGTTGTCAGAACCAGTAACAATTGTTACAGTATATTCTCCCGCTTCTAAAGTAGTCCCGGCAGTTAAAGTGATAGTAATTCCACTTGTCAAGTCAACAGGTCCACAGTCGTCTCCTGTAATAGAAGCGATAGATGCCATAGTTCCGCTTGGAGCAGTTAACTGAACATCGTCATTTGCGATAGAGTTACAATCAATTGGCTCATCAAAGAAGAGTGAGAATGTAGTTTGAGTGCACAATACAGATTGAGAAGCTTGTTGCTCAATTGATGGTGGCTCGCTATCTAAAATTGCAGGATCAGTAGCAGTAAAGTCGATTTGGAATGACGAGGATGCTGCAGAGAATCTGTTTACACAAATTACATAAGTATTACCTTGAGTTACAGAAACAGGAGCAGTATTTTGCGTTCCTGTTAGTCCGTTTGCTCCAGTTACACCTGCAGTTCTAACGGCATTACATGCGTCGTTACCATCGGTTAATTTCGCTACCATTGTGGCGTGATTACGGCGAATGGCATCACAACGGTTTGCAGGAGCTGTACCTGCTGGTGCCGCATCTAAGTTATAAACCACCCAGTCAAAATCGGCAGTATTGTCAGGTGAAGTACCTTGGTTTGGGTCGATAGAGAAAAATAAGTCTCCATCTTGCTCTGGTGTTAATATGTACCAGATAGAATTTTCCTCACCCTTCGCAGGTTTAGTAGGATTTGTTTCAGTGTTTGCGAAACAAGATTCTGAAAATCCATTCCCTGCATTTAAAGGATTGATTTCAGTTTCATTACTTCCGGGTCCAATAAAAGCATCATTTTGGATAATACTGGCTGTACAGAAAATACGTTTTGCAAAAAAGCAATCTTGCTCAGGAAGTTGAGCGAATGCTGATGTTGATGTTGCCAATCCTATAAGGATGGGTATAATAGTCTTTCTCATAATAATCACACGTTTGTGTCGAAACAAGTGCCAAAAATAACCATAAAGCATTGGTAATGCAAAGGCTTTTATTTATAACTCTTTTTTAACTTAAAAAAATAAATAGGCAGAATAAAATTCTGTTTTAAAATTTATTCTGTGAAGATGCTTTAATAAAAGATTTAGGCTGATGCATGCCCCAAATAATCTTCAGGATTGATTTGCCTAAGAATTTCTTCAGTTTTACGCATTTCTTTGTACATCACCACGTCGGTTTTAATAAATGGAACCGTTTCGCGAATTCTATTTATTAGACCCTTTAATTTGGGTGAGGTTTGCTGCCAGTCTCTAAATTCTATTCCTTGAGCAGCATTTATTAGTTCAATTGCTAATATTTTCTCTAAATTTTCTACAACTCGCATAAGTTTTACCGCTCCGTTTGCTCCCATACTCACATGATCTTCCTGACCGTTGCTGCTTACAATAGAATCAACCGATGACGGTGTGCATAATTGTTTATTTTCACTTACAATGGATGCAGCAGTATATTGTGTAATCATAAACCCACTATCCAAACCGGCTTTTTCCATAAGAAACGGAGGCAAACCCCTGTGTCCCATGTTTAGCTTAAACGTTCGTCGCTCCGAAATATTCCCTAACTCGGCCATGCCGATTGCTAAATAATCAAAGATTAATGCCAAAGGCTGGCCGTGAAAATTACCTCCAGAAAGGATTTTATCTTCATCAGGGAAAATGTTTGGATTATCAGTTACAGAATTTATTTCTCTTAAAATCACCTCCCTAGCATGGCTGATTACGTCTTTTGTGGCGCCATGAACCTGGGGGATGCACCTAAAACTATAAGGATCTTGAACGGCTTGCTTCTCTTGCCTGGCCAAAGTGCTTTCAGCAAGAAGATTTCTAAGGTTTGCGGCAGTGGCCATTTGCCCCGGATGAGGTCGTACTTGGTGGATTAGCGCGTCTAATGGGTCAAGCCTACAGTCATAAGCCTCAAATGAAACAGCGCTTATTAAATCTGCCTTGAGCGAAAGATCCATGCTTTTTATAAGTGCAACCACACCGTATGCACCCATGAACTGGGTTCCATTTAAAAGTGCTAAACCCTCTTTGGCCTTTAGCTTTAAAGGTATTAATCCGTATTTTTTTTCTATTTTTTCGGCATCAGTTCTAACGCCGTTTTCATAATATTCTCCTAGTCCTATGACAGGTAAGCTTAAATGAGCCAATGGCGCAAGGTCACCCGAAGCACCTAAGCTTCCTTGGGTGTAAACCACAGGAATAATGTTAAGGTTGTAAAACTCAACAAGCCTGCTTACTAACTCCAAGGTAACCCCCGAATGTCCCTGAGCAAGGGACTGGATTTTCAGAAGCAGCATGACACGAACAATGTTTTCCGGAACCAAATCACCGGCACCACAAGCATGAGACATTACTAAGTTGTGTTGCAATTGTTCCAAGTCTTGCTTATCGACCTGGACGTTACAAAGCGATCCAAAACCCGTATTGATTCCATAAACCACATCATGGTTATCACCAGTAAACCTTTCGTCAAGATATCGGCGACAGCCTAAAATGGCTTCGGTGGCAGCTGAAGATAATTCTAACTGCTTATGACTATTTACCACCTCCCTAATTTTCTTTACTGTAAGTGGGGTATTATCTATGAAGTGTATGTTGCTCATTTTTTGGGTTTGGCGACAAATATAAGGACTTTCACCTTGATTTTTGAACTGTTGGAATGGTGGATTCCGTTTATCTGTTTACTTTTAAGGCTATGGATCAAAACGCTTTAAAAGCATTTCCTAATTTATACACCAATAAAGCATTATCTGAAAGTATCATGGCCAAAGGGAGTCTTGTTACTTTTAGGCAGGGAGAGGTGATTATGGAGTATGGCGGATTCCCAAAACTTATACCTCTACTTATAAAAGGTGTGCTTAAAATAACTCGTCAGAATTCAGATGGAAAAGAACTTTTCTTATATAATCTATTGCCGGGCCAAACTTGTGCTATGACCCTGGACTGTTGTTTTGGAAATCAGCCTAGTGAGATTCGGGCTGTCGCCGAAGAGGATGGAGAGTTCATAGGTTTACCTAAGCACGATGTAGGAAATTGGATGCGAGAACACCCACATTGGACCGAGTTTGTTATGAAAACCTATAATTTTAGGTTTAATGAATTGCTTCAAACAATAGATCAAGTGGCGTTTAAGCAATTGGACCAAAGGCTAATTGATTACTTGAAAAATCATCAAGAAAGTAAGAGGACAAATGTGTTGAATTTGAAGCATGAACAAATTGCGAATGATTTAAACTCGTCGAGGGAGGTGATTTCTAGATTGCTAAAGCAGTTGGAAAATAAGGGGGTGGTTACTTTGGCAAGGAATAAAATTACTCTAATTATTAATGTGTAATTGTTAATTAGTAAAATTAAACCCGATTCCTCCGTGATAACTGCCTGCAATCAAAGTGGGGTTTAAATTATGTCTTTAAAAAAGTGCGGCGAGTTTTTATGAAGTAAATTAAATCTTGGCAATTTGAGATTGCGGTCCTCAATATAGGCTTGTCCTTTTTCCATCGCTGAAAAAGAACGAAAAAACCTGTGGTGAGCATAGTCGAACCATCTAGGCTTACAAATAATTTGTCAAGGACTATTATTTCGACTTTCCAAGCCAACCAAACTCCCTGCGGTCAGACAAGGTTGGCTTCGCGCTACCCGCCCCAAAGTCTTCAATAAGTCCTTTTCCAAATTCTTTGAATGCCGAATACCTGCCGCACGGGGTTTTTGCTTCTAATAACTTTGAGTCGATTATAAAGAGAATTTGAAATTATTTCTTTTATCTGTTGCAACGAGTTTTTATGAAGTAAATTAAATCTTGGGCAATTTGAGATTGCTTTCCTCAATATTGTCTTGTCCTTTTTCCATCGCTGAAAAAGAACGAAAAAACCTGTGGTGAGGTCACTCGAACCATCTAGGCTTGATTTTAAAACGCAATTTGTCAGCCAAAAGTAAGGCTTCCCCGCAACCCAAGAGCGATAGCCTATAGGTTTTTTTATAATTTATTTTGCGGAAAACATTATCCTTATCTATCCCATCCTTCATCTTAAGGGTTGTTTGCGCAATCCGCGCGCGCCTCCCTTTCAGGACAAATGAGCTTTTTAAAATAATGCCGGTTAATAAAAAATGAGATTTTGGATCTAATCTGGAATGGCTAATAGGTCAAAAATGGCAAAGCCAATAGTCTTAAATAAAGAAAGCCTAGCGCTGGCCAACGCAAATCTTACTTTGGGACAAATTATAATTTTAAAATAATGCCGGATGCCAGGAAAAAAATGTGGTTCTCATTCAGGCCGACATTAAAATAAAAAACCCTGAGTATTTGAAGGTGTTACACCGACAAATTACTCAGGGATATTAAAATTCATTATTATTTAGAAACTACCTTCTGAGAGTACTTTCTTCCAGCTGCATCTTGAAGTTCCACAATTAAAACTCCTTTTTGCGCTAAAGAAATTTCATTTTCACCTTGATTCAAAACCAACGTTTGCCTTTGCCCAGCAATGTTGGTGATGGTGACATTTAATGGATAGGTTAAATGCTTGTTGTAAAAATAAATTTTCTCTGTAGCAGGATTAGGGTATGTTTCTAGCCTCACTGGCAAAAATTTATCGTCCACATCCGTATAAAAAATTTGTGGAGTGAAGCGGTAAACTGTTCCAGAAGGAGGTATAGTATCCATATACCCTGGATTCACCGGAAACTCGTTAATTGAAGGAGATTTATACCCTCCTACTAACCGGTAAGTAACTTTGTAACATTGCTCAGGCTTACCACAATTTACCGTTGAATAAAATGAAA
>JBLIKP010000107.1:0-7023 GCA_047635375.1 Sphingobacteriales bacterium
ACCACTTGGGTTAGCCGCAGTACTTATTTTAATATAAACATCTCCATAAAGGAATGAGTTGATATTATCGTCTGTTAATGGTTGAGTCGCATCAGATTTTGACCATTTTCCACCAATTCTGTTTCCACCAGTTACTGTTAAAGTTTTAACTAAAACTCCAGCAGCACCAAGTGCCCCAACATAAAGACCAGCTTCAGTGATTGTACCCGTTAAACTGTCGGCTTCAATTATGAATAAGTATCTGTATTCGTCAAAAGAACGGTTGATGTAACCATGACCAGCACCGAAACCGCTGCTTGCAGTCATAATTGGCGCAGCTACTTGACCTGTAGTAATACCACCATCAAAATACAAATCTTGGCTAGCTAATGCTTGACCACGAACTTCTCCGCCAGCGTTAGCTGCGGTGTGAAGGTTTAAATAGATTTGTCCTGTTTTTACTAAAATCTCTAAAGAATCTTTTAATTCAGCTGGCACTGCCATTGAACCTGTGATTTTTGTTCCAGAAATTAAAGTTGAAAGATTAGTAACCACACCACCAGCAGTTCCAGAAGGAGCACGGGGAAGGTGAGCACCAGTGATAGCAACAGTTAATCCATTAGTAACCACGTTTACAGTTAAGTTAGTTTTGTCTTGATCGAAAACAAAATTCGCAGATCCTGTAGCAGATGATCCTGAAGGAGTTGGTACTTCTTGAATGGTATCAAGAAATCCGAAATCTCTTTCTAATTTAATTTGTCCTCTTAACTCACAAAAATTGCACCTTGCTCTGTGTGGATGTTTACGTAAAACGAACCATCAAAAAATTTCGAAAGGCTGTTTGTCAACGTAGCCCCTGTAATAGTAGTGCGAATTACGTCACCTTCAATAAAGGCATCTAATGGAAGAATAACTGCTCCATCCGTTCCGGCAGCAACTTCATGAATATGTGCAGCAACCATTGGTCTTGATAGATTTGATACTGCAATATTTACTTGCATTGTGTCTCTTGTCGCATTTAAAAAGAATGTTGCAATCCCATGTGCATCTGCATTAACAACGGTAGTGTTGTTTTTTCCATCTAAACGTGCTGTAAAAGTAAGCTTGTCTGATAGATGATCTGCGAAGGCCGAGAACCCAATAAATAGGGAAAGTGAAACGGTTAGTACCTTTTTTAGTCTCATAGTAGAGCTTGTTTTAATAATTGATTGTTTAAAATTCCAGAATAATACTTGGATAGGTTTGTTTTTTCATCCTCCAATCAGTGATGCATTCGAAAAAAATGGGCATTTGGTTTTTAAAACTTTTAGAAATAAAAAATCCAAGGGCTATTATTTTAAGATGCTTACCTTTGAAGGCTATCTGCGATACCTTATGTCTACCGATTTTATTTTAAGTGTTATTCTTTCTTCCCTAGGGTTTATCGGTTACTATTTCTCAATGAATTCTGAAGGATTATTTAAAAGATTCTATCCAGACCATAATGGGGTAGTCAAAGGCACCGACACTTGGGTTGTTTACCAACGAATATGTGGGGTTGCTTTTCTAGGCATTATTCCTGCCTTGATTGTGATTTTGTTTTTCAATTCTTCGTTTTATGAGTTGGGGATAAACTTCAAAAATCCATTGCTAACTTTCGGCTGCACGATTGGGCTTCTTGTTCTAGTGATTTTTATGAATAGTAAAAATGGTGGGACAAAGGAAAATTTAGTGGTTTACCCACAAATCAGATCCTTCCCATGGGCAAAAAAAGATTTTATTACGAATTCATGGAGTTGGATTGCCTATTTAATTGCTTATGAATTTCTTTTTAGAGGAATTTTATTTTTTGGCACCGTGTATTTCATCGGCTTGACCGAGGCCGTCATTTTAAATGCCGCAATTTACGCCTTAGTGCATATCCCAAAGGGTATGAAAGAGACTCTTGGTGCAATTCCATTGGGTATTGTCCTGTGTATTATTAGCTACCATACTGGTAATATTTGGACCGCTTTGCTTGTCCACGTTGGTCTTGCACTCAGTAACGATTACTTTTCACATAAAGCTCAGGTGAGACTTCTCAACGAATCCAAATAATTTCCTTTGTTCAATAGCTTATTTTTATCTTTGCAGCGATGGAAAGAAAAGTACGCGTAAGGTTTGCCCCAAGTCCAACGGGGCCATTACATATGGGTGGAGTGCGCACGGCGCTTTACAATTATCTTTTTGCCAAAAAACATGGCGGAGATTTTGTCCTAAGAATTGAAGATACTGATCAGGGACGTTATGTTCCTGGAGCCGAAGAGTATATTATAAAAGCCCTTAAATGGTGTGGCTTCCAACCAGATGAGGGGCCTCAAAACCCAGGGACTTGTGGCCCATATCGTCAATCGGAGAGAAAGCCAATGTACCGCGAATATGCCGACAAGCTTATCGCTGAAGGCAACGCCTACTACGCATTTGATTCTCCTGAGGAATTGGAAGAAATGCGTGAGCGTCTGAAAAGGGCTAAAGTAGCTTCTCCCCAATACAATTACGTTACTCGGGAAAGCATGAAAAACTCCCTTACCCTTCCAGAAGATGAGGTAAAACGCAGATTAGATTCCGGCGACCCTTATGTGATTCGTGTAAAAATCCCACGTAAAGAGGAAGTTAAAGTAAACGATATGATTAGGGGGTGGGTTGTTTTCCATTCATCGCAATTAGATGATAAAGTACTGCTTAAAGCAGATGGAATGCCAACGTATCACCTTGCAAATATTGTGGATGATCATTTAATGGATATTACCCACGTAATACGTGGAGAGGAGTGGTTACCATCAGCCCCGCTACATGTTTTGCTTTACAAGTTTTTTGGATGGGAAGAAACCATGCCTCGTTTTTCACACCTTCCATTATTATTAAAACCAGATGGAAACGGGAAATTAAGTAAAAGAGACGGCGACCGTTTAGGGTTTCCTGTTTTCCCATTAGAATGGAAAGACCCTGAAACTGGAAATATTTCACCTGGTTATCGTGAAGAAGGATATATCCCTGAGGCATTTATTAATATGCTTGCTTTTCTAGGATGGAACCCAGGTACTACCCAAGAATTATTTTCAATGGAAGAATTAATTGAGGCTTTTACTATTGAAAGAGTGAATAAGCATGGCGCAAAATTCGACGCCGATAAAACTAAATGGTTCAATCAGCAATATTTAAGGGCCAAAGATGATGCTCAACTTGCTGGGGATTTCATGCCTGTTTTAAAAGAAAAAGGCATTGAAGTTTCAATGGATTACGTAGCTAAAGTTTGTGGCTTAATAAAAGAAAAGGCGACCTTCCTAAAAGAATTTTGGAGTTTAAGCGATTACTTTTTCACTGAACCTACAAATTATGATGAGAAAGTAATCAATAAACGCTGGAAAGATCCAGCTCCTCAGTTTTTCACATTACTTGCAAATAAAATCGAAGCCTTAAACGAGGCAAATGTGGAGGAATTAGACAAGGCATTTGAGGCTACTGCGGAAGAAATTGGATGTGGGAGTGGTTCAATGAAACAGATATTCAGAGTAAGTATTTCTGGATTAGGCGGAGGACCAAACCTTATGGACGTGGCTTCACTTTTAGGAAAAGATATCTTAGTTAAAAGATTACGAGAAGCGGAATCTCAATTTTCAAATTCAATTGCTTAATTTCCTATATTTTAAGACCAAATAAAAAATATGAGCGATCAACAAAGACCCATAAGA
This sequence comes from Sphingobacteriales bacterium, assembly GCA_047635375.1. GTDB lineage: Bacteria > Bacteroidota > Bacteroidia > Sphingobacteriales > Sphingobacteriaceae > JBLIKP01. The sequence goes on from JBLIKP010000107.1 coordinate 3,690, forward strand.
GTCCTAATTGCTAAAGTAGGTCTAGACGGACATGACAGAGGTGCAAAAGTGATAGCTTCCTCGCTTCGTGATGCAGGAATGGAAGTAATTTACACTGGACTAAGGCAAACTCCTGAAATGGTAGTTCAAACTGCCTTGCAAGAAGATGTAGACGCAATAGGTGTCAGTATCCTAAGCGGCGCCCACAATACGGTATTCCCAAAGGTGATTAAATTAATGAAGGACAAGGGAATGAATGATGTCCTTTTAACTGGTGGTGGAGTGATACCTGATGCTGATATTGCTGAATTGAAAGCCTTAGGAGTCGGAGATTTATTCCCTCCGGGAACACCAACAACAAAAATTGCAGCATACATTAAAGCATGGGTAAAAGAAAATAGAGATTTCTAATAATGAAACTAATTTTCACTATCTGCTTCTTTTCTCTTTTATCTCTTACTTGTTTTGGTCAGTTTGAACTAAAAGGATTTAACGGATTAGGATGGGGAATGCAACGTGAAGATTTAAACATTAACCTTGTTTTCGAAATGTCATTCGCAGATGATGGTTTTGTAAATTGTGAAGGACCCTCATTAAAAATATTTGACAATGTCCCCGCCGACTTTTTAACCTATCGGTTTTACAAAGGCCGTCTTTTTGAGGTTAGCTTGGGTTTCAATCCAGTTCACTTAACCCCAGTAATAAATGAAATAACATTTAATTTTGGCTACCCTGAGAAAAACAGGCTTTCCCTGGAAACGATACAACCAAAGCACCCTTCACATTTTACGAGTGGACCTAAGGGAAGTCATGGATTTTATTATTTGACAAAGGGGACAACTCTCCAATTTGGTGTATTTCGGCAAGTCGACGCCTACGGGAATCAGCCTATATTGGAAAAGACAACTACATAAATAATTTATTGAATAAGTAATTATGGATTACAAGAACTTAATAACCCATCAAGAAGGATCGATACTCACGGTAACTATCAACCGAGAGAATAAATTAAACGCTTTAAATAAGGACACTCTTTCTGAAATTAGTGCTGTAGCGGCTATGGTCGATGGAAATAATTCTATTCACTGCGTAATAATTACGGGAGCGGGAACCAAAGCTTTTGTAGCTGGAGCCGATATTTCTGAATTCGCCAACTTTTCAGTGGATCAGGGAGCAGCCTTAAGCCGTGACGGTCACGTAACTGTTTTCGATAAGATTGAAAGCTCAAAAACCCCTTGGATTGCAGCTATCAATGGATTCGCTCTAGGCGGAGGACTTGAACTTGCAATGGCTTGTCATATTCGTGTGGCTTCAGATAACGCCAAAGTTGGTTTGCCCGAAGTTTCACTTGGTGTTATTCCAGGTTACGGTGGAACACAACGATTAAGCCAGCTTGCCGGCAAAGGTAAGGCCATGGAAATGATGCTTACAGCGGGTATGCTTGACGCTCAGGAAGCTTTAACATGGGGCGTTATAAATCACGTAACCACTATGGAAGAATTACTTCCATTGGCAAATAAAATCGCTTCAAAAATAGCTCGAAACTCATCTATCGCAATAGGTATTGCAATTGAGGCAGCAAATGCCGCCTATCGCGGAGCGAAAGACGGATTTGAACAAGAAATTGAGAGTTTTGGAGAATGTTTTGGAACTGAAGATTTTAAAGAAGGGACCACCGCATTTCTCGAAAAGCGAAAACCCAATTTTCCAGGAAAATAATTTTAAAGGGCGATATTAAAATCGCCCTTTTTTTATGTCCTTTTCTTTCCAATAAAATATCCCGAAATTGGTGAATTAAACACCATCTAATTTCTTATACTATACAATGGATTACGTAGCACTTATACTCGGTCTTGGCATCGGTTTATTAATAGGATTTTTAATCGCAAAACTATTCCTTACTAAGAACTCAGGGTTAACCCAGCAACTAAACGAAACGAATTCGGAAAAAGTAAGGCTAGAAGAGCGGGTAAGGAACACTGATGAATTCATCACCAAAGCCCAAGAACAATTGATTGCGGCACAAGGGAAAATCGAAAAATTAACGCAAGGCCTTGCTTCCGCGGAAGCGAACAACGAAACATTAATCAATAAATTAGAAGAGCAAAAATCCGACCTCACCGACCTTCAGACCAAATTCACCAATGAATTCAAAGTCCTTGCCGACAAAATATTAAAGGAAAATACACAAGAATTCCTTCAGACAAACAATAAAAACATTGGGGAGATTTTATCTCCATTAAAGGAGAAAATAGCTGGCTTTGAAAAAAAAGTAGAAGAAACTTACATCAATGAAACTAAGGATAGGGCGCAATTATTTGAGCAGATAAAAACATTAAGCAGCTTAAACGAAGCCATGCGTACCGATGCTAAAAACCTTACTCGTGCCTTAAAAGGTGACAACAAACAACAGGGGAACTGGGGTGAATTTATCCTTGAAAAAATATTGGAAGGCAGTGGATTACAAAAGGGGCAGGAGTACCAAGTTCAAGGTTCTTTTACCAACGAAGAGGGCAAGCGTCAAATGCCTGATGTGATTATAAACCTTCCTGAAAACAAACATATTATTATCGATAGTAAGGTGACCTTGGTGGCGTATGAACGCTTTGTTAATCCGATGGATGAAGAAGAAGGAGAAATGGCTTTAAAACAACATTCTGATGCGGTAAAAAAGCATATTATAGACTTAAGCGGAAAGAACTATCAATCTCTACACCAAATTAATCCACCAGACTTCGTACTCCTTTTTATGCCCATTGAAAGTGCGTTTGTAGCGGCTATCCAAGCCGACAGAGGACTTTTTAATTTTGCTTGGGACCGTAAAATTGTGATTGTTTCCCCAAGTACATTAATGGCCACATTGAGAACCATAGATAGCACCTGGAAGGTAGAACGTCAGAATTTAAATGCAGTTGAAATTGCGCGACAAGGGGCTGGTTTGTATGATAAATTTGTTGGGTTTATCCAGGATTTAGAGAAAATAAAAAAGGGGATGGACACTAGCAATAGAGCCTATGACGAGGCCCTAAACAAACTTTCAACGGGACGTGGAAATCTTATTCAACGCGCAGAAAATCTAAAAGAACTAGGGGTGAAAACTGAAAAAAAGATTGACGAATCTCTAATCACAAAAAATATAGAATAAAAAAATCCCCGACAAAAAATTGCCGGGGATCCTTAATAATGTTTTTTGATATTTAATTAAACGTCACTTTTCTTGTAGCTCTGTTTCCTTCCGAAATAACCTGGATGAAATATATTCCATTAGATAAGTTATCACGTTCAACTCTTTGAACTGAACCTTGAAGGTTATTCATGGACTTTACCGTTCTACCAGTAATATCCATTACTTGAA
>JBLIKP010000108.1:0-6995 GCA_047635375.1 Sphingobacteriales bacterium
TCAATTACGATGCAATTGTTAATTAGTAATTTGTAGTTAGTATCACTTTCCAGAGTATTTAAGCTTTGTGGTTTTTATTATTGATTTTATCATTTTTAAAGCCTCAATTGCTAAGCCGTTCATGGATTCATACTCTTGTATTGAAATATATTTAGTCTCTAAGAGCAGCTTTAACCAATAATGGGTTTCAGCTGCTTCTTTTTGTGCTATGGCTAGCTTATGAATAAAATCCTTGGGTGACTCGGAATTATTAGCCTCCATTACATTGGCGCCAATTGAGGTTCCAGACTTTATAAGCTGGTTTATGATTGCGGAATCTGTCTTTCGAGCTCGCAAAATTTTACAAATATTCACAATCTGCACTGAAAGGTTGAATGACTTTGAAGATAGAGGATTTTTAGAAGTAGTTAAATCTTTCATGGGTAGGTTTTAGGTACATTTAATTTAACTAAAAACGTAAAATTTTCAAAGTCCCATTACAAATTACTCACTACAAATTACTAATTAAAAAAGCCCTCCTCTCTTTTGGGACAAATAAGAGTTTTAAAATAATGCCGGGAACCAGCCGCACGGGACGGTGCTAATACAATTGGATAAGGGGTCTGGAATGGCCGCAGGCTCGTCCGACTCAAAGAGGCGCGGCTTGCCCGACCCAAGGGAGGCGGAGCAAAAATGGCGCAGCCAAACCGAGAGCCAGCGAGCCAAATCTCGTTTCAAATGAACAGTCATTTCTCGTTCATAATGCCCCATTCGTAATTCGTAATTTCACATTCGTAATTCTCAATTACCTTTTCCCATAAAGCAAAAAAAGCCCCTCCGTTTCCGAAAGAGCTTCTTTTAACAAATTTTATTTTTAAGAAATTACATTCCCTTAAGAATAGTCGCTACTTGCTATTTTTTATCACTTTGCCCAGGAAAGCATTTTGGCCATCTATAATTTGTACAAAATAAATCCCAGGAGACTGGTGGGAAAGATCAAAGGAAACACCCTTACTTTGTGTGATTTCATTAGAAAGGATTATTTGACCCTTAATATTATAAACAAAGGCTTTTCCATTTATTAGTTCCTCGGTTAGGTTTATTGTGAAAAAATTATTGGTAGGGTTAGGGAAAATGGAAAGATTAGATTCCCCTTCGTCTTTCAGGATACTGGCATAAATTTCCTCGAAACTCCCTGAATATAATCCATAAGAAAAAGTAGACAACCAAAATTTTCCCATTGCATCCATTGTAACTCCATTTTGGATTGTAAAAGGCTCCAAACCGTTTGTGATTTCCTTAAAAGTTAACCCATAATCTGCACTCACAAAAACACCTTGTGAAGATTCATAGGTTCCAAAAATTAATGAATCTACCCCTTTTACAGTTCCCATTTTATTTTTATCTGGAATTAATTCCCATCCTTGACCGTCTAACTGATTTCTGTACAAAGTATCCTTATCCCAAAAAATTAAATATTTATCTGTGACCACAAGATTAAACATGTTTGGCTCACCCAAAATATTTTCATTGAATTTTTCCCATTTGCCATTCTCCAATTTATATAGGAAACTTCCTAATAGGGTGAAATATTGATTTTTCCATGAAAAAATATCAAATCTTACATTCTGCTTAGGAAAAAATGTTGAATCCTTTTGAAATGAAAGTCCCTTATCCATAGTTATATAAGCATCATTGTTGTAATCATTGTAAAAAAACAAAGAGTCCCTAATTTGTCCTCCAAATTGGAATTGGCGGTGGTCGTTAATTTCAAGTTCCTCCAAATTAATTCCAGTCCATGTCTTCCCGAAATCAAAAGAAAGGTAATGTGTAATTTCTGGCCCTCTAAAAAGACTGTATGTTAACCTACCCCAAATACATGAGTCGCTTGCCATAAATTCTAATTGTTCTATTAGGTGGCTATTTGGGAGGTCAACAGTCTCCCATTCCATTTTACCTTTACGAAGCGTTTTCACACCTGCACCATGGCTTACCGTGTATAGGTTTCCATCGGCATCACGCTCTACTCCATAAAAAGAAGAAGCATCCAAATTTTTGGTTACTTGCGTAAATTTTTGGGTAGTTGTATTAAACAGAACTGGACCGGTACCATAAAAATTCAACATTAATGTGGAATCATTTATTGAAACACCGCCGTATGGGTAATGCCCAGGGATTTTGGATAATTGTAAGGAGTCCCATTCTAGATTATTGGAATTTGTTAATGAAAAATTTATTGCTGCCGGAGGAGCAGGGGTAGTTTTCCAAGAAAAAAGATAAGAATCAATTAAACTCAATGACACAAAAGCTTCTAAAATTCCATTAGAGACATTTTCCCAAACCTTTGATGATTCATTTAATTTAAATAAACTTGGAAGAAAAGTGCCATTCCAAAAAATTTGATAATGATTCGTACCGTCACTTACAAAACCCTCTACAATTCCACCTTGCGGAGGCTCAGTTTCTAATTTCCTAAATTGAATTAAATCATTGCTTATATAAAGGACATTTGAATGTTCATAAATGACAAAATCATTCGAAAAGACCAATTCTTGTGGATAAGGAAAGGAATTTGACCGTTTCAGAATCCATTCTTTCTTCCCTGCATCCAATTGGAAAATTCTAGATTTATCTCCCTTCCCAAGGGTTAAGTAAAGTTCATTTTTTAATTTGAAGGATTTTTTGAAGAAGAATGTATCTTCAGGAAGCCCAGTTTCAATTTTCTCCCACTTTTCACCATCATAAAAAAAAGGATCCCTTTCATCCACGATAATAAGCACTCCAAATTGGTTTACTGAAATATTCTCCACCTCAAAATCAAGGAATTGGTTTGCTAAAACCATTTCTACCAATCCTCCAGTTTTATTTTCCCATGAAGAATCGACTAGGTTATATTTAAACGCACCAACATTATTAGCAAAAATCCAGGTTTCGTTTTCATGATTGTCCATTGAACTAATTCCAGAAACGGAATAATTTAGAGCTGGATTCAATTGTTCCCATTGAGCTTGTGAAGTTTGCCAGGTTAGAAGAAATAAAAGGAGTAAAATCGAAAGTTGCTTTTTCATGTATTTCGTTGGTTTTAGGTGTGGGGATTTCAGAAAATTAGTGTTTTAATTTCAACTAATTAAAATAAAGGATAAAATATTAATAATCAAGGCTTAAGTAATAATTAAAATTCTTATAAATGCACTCCCCATATTTAATTTCAAAATAAATCTAAAAAACACCTGAATTCAGTTAGGTGAGGCTGCCGTGACATCAAATTTGTAAATCCAACAAAATGACTGTATATTTATAGTAAATATGTTACTATGGAAAATCTATTGCATACCACTCCATTTAACACCAAGAAGAGTATTAAGAATTCAAACCTTGGTAAGAGGGCAATTTCAAAAGGGACTTTAACAGCCAATGGAAATACCTATTCATGGACAACTAATCGTGAAAGGGTGAAAATTATCCGCAAAGGGATACCCTATGTCTCTTTGGAAGTAATAAGTAAAAGACTTAATAGCCCATTGAAATCGGTGCTAGAGTTTATGGGCTTGCCTCAAACTACCTATAATAAAAAAAAGAAGAGCCAATCTCTTTTAGACAACCGTGACAGCGAACAAGTAATATTAATTTCCGATTTAATCGATTATGGAATTGAAGTTTTTAACGGCGAGGAGGAAAAATTTCAGCGCTGGCTAAAAAAATCAAATCTATCCTTAGGGCAATCACTACCATTCGAATTTTTTGATACTGTAACAGGAATTAATGAGGTAAGGTATTGTTTAAATAGAATTGATTATGGAAATTTCGCCTAATGAAACTCTTCAGAATTGAGCGCAAAAAATATTTAAAAACCACCTTAACCGGCATGGGAGCTGCAAAATCTAATGGGTTTAGGTGGAATAGCGAAGAAACAAGACTGGTTTATACCGCCGAAAGTCGCGCGCTAGCTGCATTAGAAGTAGCCGTTCATCTGGATTTGAATTCTGACCTACCCAATGATAGGTATTTTGTGGAAATTGAAATTCCAGATGATATTTCAGCAATGGAGGTCGACATAAAGGACCTACCAGAAAATTGGGATTCAAAGCCGCCTATAATTTTAACACAAACGATTGGGGACGACTTTGTCCTTAATAATCAAGCAGCAATTTTGAAAGTACCAAGTTGTATAATTCCCAACGAGTTTAATTATTTAATCAACCCCACACACCCTGATTCAAAGAAAATTAAAATCATCAACCAAACTCACTGGAAATTTGATGAAAGATTAAAAAATTAATCCGAATCAATCGCTACTCTTAATGCCCCATTCGTAATTCGTAATTTTTACCCAGCCCGAAGGAGATGGGCGTAATTCGTAATTCTCAATTACCTTTTCCCATAAAGCAAAAAAAGCCCCTCCGTTTCCGAAAGAGCTTCTTTTAACAAATTTTATCTATAAGAAATTACATTCCCTTAAGAATAGTCGCTAACACAACCATTCCTTTGTCGATGTCTTCTTTTTGGATGATTAAAGACGGACGGAAACGGATGGTTTTATCTCCGCTACCTAAGAACATCACGTTCATTTCCATTCCTTTTGAAATGATTGCATCTCTTGCTTCTCCCGTTGGAAGGTCGAAAGCGGCAACAAGTCCTTTATGACGGACACTAGTAACAGCTGGGAATTTCTCGCTTAAACCCACTAGGTGATCATTAAGGTATTCTCCCATTTTTGCCGCGTGCTCTACTAAATCATCTTCTGCGATAATTTCAAGAATTCGCTTGCTTCTTACCATGTCGACAAGGTTTCCACCCCAAGTACTGTTGATACGAGAGCTTACATTGAAACAGTTGGTTTCAACTTCATCAACTTTACCACCAGCTAAGATTCCGCAAACCTGCATCTTTTTACCGAAAGCAATAATATCAGGACGAGCATTCTCGCCAAAGTGTTCGTGTAACCAGAACTTTCCGCTTAAAGCGACACCAGTCTGCACTTCATCATAAATTAAAAGGCAATCCTTCTCATCACAAATAGCTCTTAATTTCTCGAAAAACTCATTACGAAAGTGGAAATCTCCACCTTCTGATTGTACCGGCTCGATTAGGATCGCGCAGATATCATCTGGGTTTTCTTTGAAAGCGTTTTCAATCTGGCTGAAACAAAGTTCCTCACGTTTTTTCAAATCCTCATAGCTCGCATCCGTATAAGGGAACTTAATATGTGGGTTTGAAACACGTGGCCAATCGAATTTGGCGAACCATTTCGTTTTCTCAGGAAGGGTGTTGGTTAAAGATAGAGTGTAACCAGTTCTTCCGTGGAACGCTTGCTCAAAGTGAATTACTTTGTGGCCTTTTTCTTTTGTATGTCCGGCAGCGTAGTTCTTTTGAACCTTCCAGTCCATCGCTACTTTTAGTGCATTTTCAATTGCTAATCCACCACCTGCTACGAAAAACGCGTGAGGCAGGTAATCAGGAATACCCACACGTGCGAACGTCTCAACGAAATCGGCGTATTGTGTGGTGTAAATATCACTGTTTGACGGGTTTGTCATTGCGGCCAGCATCAAATCTTTTTGGAATGCTTTGTCGCCAGTCATTTTTGGATGGTTGTACCCGATTGGCATACTTGCAAAACAAGTGAAGAAATCAAGCATATCACGCCCGTACTTGGAATCGTGCAGGTAAACTCCCTGGCTTTTCTCCATATCAAGGGTCATGTCATACCCATCGGCTAGCACGTGTTTCGCTAGTGATTCTTTTACGTCTTTTGGCGCTACATTAACTGTACTCATTATTTAATTGTGTTTTTTGGTATTTAAAGATCTTTTTGATTTGTACGTATGTCGCTTTCGCGGAATTTTTACGTACTCCCCCCGATTTAATGCGAAGGAACAAAAAAAGGCAGACAATCCTTATAAAAATTTTGACTTTGCTCCTAATATTCCCGTCCATCCTCCGGTATGAATTACCAAAACTGAGTCGTTGGGCGGGATGATATGGTCATCGATCATTTTCTCGGCAGCCATAAGCACTTTCCCCATATAAACAGGATCTAGAATTATTCCCTTTTTAGCGGCATAACTCTTTATATACGTTATCAAATCCTGGTCCATTTTAGCGTAACCACCGCGATGAAAATCGTGGTGCACTTCCCATTGTGCGCTGCAGTTATATGGGAGCAGATCACTTATTTCAGATTCGATTTCGGTGAAACCTTTTATCATTGAAATTCCGTGGACTTTGGTCTTAAGATTTAAGGCATTTACTCCACGAATAACCCCAGCTAATGTGGCTCCAGTCCCCACCCCAAGGATTATATGATCGGCCTTTTGCCATGCGGCGACAGCCTCTTCAACACCTTTAACGGCAAGTTCACCTCTTCCCCCTTCGTCGATGAAGTAATGGGTAGCAGCATTGAAATTATTTTCAAAGTATTCTGGCTTGCGCCGATAGTCGTCACGGGAAATAAACCTGAGTTCCATTCCGAACATTTCGCAAAGGAAAAGCACATCGTTTATAGGCTCTGGTCGTTCACCGCGGACAATCCCCACTGTCTTAAATCCTTTTTCTGCGCCAGCGCAGGCAGTGGCAAGAAGGTGATTTGAGAATGCTCCACCGAAAGTCACCAACGTGCTGCAACCCTTCTCCACAGCATCGAGGAGAGGATGTTTTAATTTTCGGAGTTTATTTCCGGAAATAAAGGGGTGTAGTAAGTCTTCGCGTTGGAGGTGAATCATGGTGACTTCTTTAAAACAAAGGTATTATTTTAAGCTGTCGCTTTAATTACGAATTACGAATTATCGCCCATCTCCTTCGAGCGGGGTAAAAATTACGAATTGGGCTTTTAAAAACGGGATGAGAATTTATTTCTAAAACGAAATTTGCTCGCTGGCTCGCCATTTTGCTCCGGCTCTTTTGAGTCGGACAAGCCGTGCCTCTTCGAGTCGGACAAGCCGCGCCTCTTTGAGTCGGACAAGCCGCGCCTCTTTGAGTCGGACAAGCCGCGCCTCTTTGAGTCGGACAAGCCGTGC
>JBLIKP010000109.1:0-6963 GCA_047635375.1 Sphingobacteriales bacterium
GAAATCCTAAAACGGCTAGTAAGAAGAGTAAGCCAATAGAAAAGTATTTTAACTGTTCATTCATAATATTTTTCGCTATCCAAAATTACATTTTTGAATAAAAGGAAAGGTACAAAACAAAAAAAAAGCACCTTCCGATTATCGAAAGGTGCTTTAAAAAATGTTTTTTATTGAAATTATTTTACTTTTTTCTTCTTCATGAAATCAACAACAACTGGTGTTGCAATAAAGATAGAAGAGTAAGTACCTACAACAACCCCTACTAACATTGCGAATGTAAATCCTCTAATTACTTCTCCACCAAAGATGAATAATACAAGTAATACGAAGAAAGTTGTAACCGCTGTAATGATAGTACGACTTAAGGTACTGTTCAGTGCGTCGTTAATGATTGGCTCAATGTCTGCGTTTTTAGAATGGTGAAGGTTTAAGTATTCACGAATTCTGTCAAACACTACCACTGTATCGTTAATTGAGTAACCTACAACCGTTAGGATTGCTGCGATAAACGCTTGGTCGATATCCAAAGAGAAAGGAACAACTCCATTCAATAAAGAGAATAAACCAAGGATAAACAATACATCGTGAACCAATGCAAACAGTGCACCAAGACCAAACTGCCATTTTCTGAATCGGATTAATAGGTAGATGAACACGATGATCATCGACATTAAAACTGCCCAGAAGGCACCTACTTTAATGTCGTTCGCGATAGTAGGGCCTACTTTTTGCGAACTCATTATTTCGAATGGTGTGTTAAAGCCAACTAATCCTTTATCTAAAGCCGCTTCCACAAGTGAGTCTGTGTTTGGCTCATTTTCATTGATAAGGTAAGTTGTAGTGATTTTAAGTTGCTCAGCAGATCCGAAAATCTTAACCTCTGGAGAGCCTTGAAAAGCCTCACCAAGAGATGCACGAACATCAGTAGTGCTTACTGTCTCGTCGAAACGAACAACGTAAGAGCGTCCACCTTTGAAATCTACTCCTAAACTAAATCCACGAACCACGATAGAAACAATACCAATTGCGATAACAGTTCCTGAAATCATGTAAGCAATTTTACGCTTAGTGATGAAATCAAATTTAGTGTTAGAGAAAACGTTTTCTGTAGACTTAATGCTAAACTTCACATTCTTCTCTTTTCTCACTTGCCATTCGAAAATCAAACGAGTGATAAAGATTGCAGAGAACAATGAAGTTAAAATACCAATGATTAAGGTTGTGGCGAATCCTAAAATTGGACCAGTTCCGAAAACATAAAGTACAATACCCGTTAATAACGTGGTAACGTTTGCATCCACAATTGAAGAGTATGCGTTTTTGTAACCGTCAGAAATAGCCAATTTAAGCCCTTTTCCACGTGCTAACTCTTCACGAATACGTTCGTAGATAAGAACGTTCGCATCAACCGACATACCAATGGTAAGCACGATACCCGCGATACCTGGCAAAGTAAGTACAGCATTTAAAGATGCTAGCACTCCAAAGATGAAGAATACGTTAGCGAACAATGCAAGATTTGCTACAAAACCAGCAGTGCTGTAGTAGAAAATCATGAATAAAAGTACAAGTACTAAACCAGAGATAGCAGAGATTAAACCTGCTTGGATAGCTTCTTTACCTAATGATGGACCTACAATTTCTTCTTCAACAATCTTAGTTGGAGCTGGAAGCTTACCAGCCTTAAGAATGTTTGATAAATCCTTGGTCTCGTTAATAGTGAAGTTGCCAGAGATAGAAGATACACCACCTGAAATTTCCGATTGAACGGTAGGGTAGGTGTACACGTAGTTATCAAGAACAATAGCAACGCTACGTCCAATATTTTCTTTTGTTATACGCTTCCAGATACGAGCACCTTCAGTGTTCATAGTCATTTCAACTTCTGGCGAACCATTGATGTTGAAATCTGCACGAGCGTTTGTGATTACATCACCAGCTAATGGCGGCTTTTTATCACGGCTAGTAGTTTTAATAGCTACTAATCCATAAAGGTTAGACGTTCCTATAGGCTTTACAGTCCAAAGGAATTTCATGTTTCCAGGAATGATGTTCTTTACCTCAGGCATTTTTAAGATGGTGTTCATCTTAGCAGTGTCCTTAAATTGAACATATCCAACAAGCGGACCTTCTTGAGCAACTTCTTGTCCTTGGTCATTTTGTCCAACGGCAGGAGTCATCACTGCAAAAAGAGGATTGTTTTTTTGGAATTCGGCTAGGCCGTTATCAGATGAAGTGTCTGAAGTGTCAGAAGCGATATCGTCTAATAAAGAAAGCCCGTCAGTTGCCGTGTCTTCTTCAGTTTCGGTAGCTGCAACAGTTGAATCAACTGCAGGAGCTTCTTTCAAACGCATCATCTCATTAATTTGAGTGATGTATCCGATAGCCTCAGGGTTTTCCCAAGTTTCCCAGAACTCAAGTTGAGCCGTTCCTTGAAGAAGTTTACGAACACGTTCTTTATCGTTTACACCAGGTAATTCGATAACGATACGGTTAGAACCTTCTAATAATTGAATGTTTGGTTGTGTTACCCCGAACTTATCAATACGAGTACGAAGAATTTCGAATGAGCGGTCAATTGCGCTATTCGCTTCCTCTTGAAGAACCGTTAAGATTTCATCATCAGTACTGTTAAAACTAATACGGCCTTGGTTTTCTTTAGTAGCGAAAGTTGCTGCTAAACTTTTTGTAGGCTCTAATTCACGGTAAGCTTCAAAAAACAAGGTGATAAAGTCCGTTTGGGAATCTTTTTTACGCTCGTCTGCCATTCTCAAGGCACGATTGAAGTTTTCGTCTGGAGTATTGTCAGCTAATGACTTTACAAGGTCAGAAAGAGAAACCTCCATGGTTACGTTCATTCCTCCCTTTAAATCCAGTCCTAAATTTAGTTTCTTCTCTTTGGCTTCGTCGTAAGTAATATCCTTGAAACCAAGGCTGAAAACTGGTTCCGTGCCAATCGAGTCTAAGTAGGCTTGTTCTTTTTTCGGATCACCGTTTCCAAATGCTTTAGCGTCTTTCTCAACACTGTTTGCAATGAATGTAAATGATAGCGAATAGATACAAGAAACTACTAATGCGATGGCAATGAATTGAATCGCGCCTTTACCTTGCATAGTTTAAATTTTTGTTAAGTTATTCTAAATCAGATGTTTAACAGAACATAGTTCTGCTTTTAAAAGTTGCAAATCTAACTAATTTGTGGGAGTATTAGCAAGTTATAAGCAAAATAAATTAACGTCGTATAAATCCACGCCCAGGAAGGCCCGACATAAACGATGTATTCATGGTAACATGATGTAATAATTTACGCATAACCACGTCTTTTAAATCATCAAAACCGCCTGGAATTCCGTCCTTGTTTGTAAGGACTAAATCGGCTTTTTCTTTGATTTTTCTGAATCCCTCTAAAGTTGGGTTTACATGGTGTTCCCATTGGTGTAAAATTTCTTCTTTTGAGATTTTACGTTTTATTTGGTCGCGTTCCAGTCTGCGCTCAAGTTTAAGGTCTTGAGGAGACTCCACGTAAACTAAATAATCAATTGATTTTTCAACTAATGGGTAATCAAGAAGGAATAGACCCTCAATAATAATTACAGGTTTAGAAACAAAGGTTAGCGTTTTTGCGCGCTTGCGCGGATGATTATAGGTGTATTCTGTTAAAATCACTTTGCTACCATCAATAAGGTTGAAAAGATCAGAAGAGAATGCTTTTAAATCTAATGCAGTAGGTAAATCGAAATTGTATTTACCAAAAGAATCTTTTTGTTGTTGCTTCAGGGGAAGGTAATAATTGTCTTGAGGGAAGATACATACCTTGCTTGCTCCAACCTCATCGGCTAGTTCTTTTACAAGATGTGTTTTACCCGATGCACTTGCACCAGTTACTCCAATAATAAAGGGTTTAGAAGTCAATCTATTTTGTTTTTTGTCCGTATCTAAGTTGGCCTAAAAAGGGTTGCTTTACATCAATAAACTCGGCCGCTGGTCCCGAAATGATGATAACAACGTTTGTGTTTTCGGCCATGGGGGGGATTCTCCCCACCACTTTCACATAAACGTACCGGTTGTTCAATTTATTGGAGATTTTAACAACGGTACCTATAGGTGCATCGCGGTGCAATGCTTGTTTTTTTAATACTCCTGGTTCAATTTCTTTCACAATTTTAACCAGACCTTCTTCCTCAATTTCCATCATGTCGTTAAATCTTCTTTCCACACGATTGAAATCTTCTGATCCTTGAGTAACTTGCATTTGAGCAGATTGCGGGTAATTTGGACCTTCTAATTGAAGGATTTGCCCTGGCTCAAGCTCGTTGGATTTTAAAGCATTAAATGTTTTTAAATCTGAAACAGGAATATTGTAAATTTTTGAAATTCTATATAAAGTTTCGCCAGGAGCTACCTTATGAACTTTGGAATTTTTAATTTGATTGGAAGATAGCCCTGCCTTCTTAAAGGTGGGTATCATCATTGTATCTCCTAAGTTTAGGGAGGTGCCTTTGGTAGGATTGGCCTCCATTAACTCATTTACCTTTACATTGTATTTACGTGCAAGGGAATATAGCGTTTCCTTAGCCTCTACCTTGTGCATAATAAATACGTATCCCTTGATAGCCTTTTTTCCAATGCTATCAGGTATTGCGGCTTTCGCCGAAAATTGTAAGATGAATATTAAAGTAAGTAGTAAGCTTAGGTTTTTCATATTTGTTAGTTCAGCTTTTTTATGATAAGCCGAGATTTTTCCTCAATAAAAATTAATTTATTCTCAAAGATAAAAAAAGGATCGAATCCGTACCCTTTAATTTTTGAAGCGAGTAGTATTTGTTCTTCAAGCTGATCCCCTAAAAATAAAAGAAGCCAGTGATTGGTTGTGCTATTCTCTATTGAATAGGCTCCAATAATAGTGAGATTGTCCGATTTAATAAACTCCATCGGTGATTTCTCTTTAATTAAAAACGGAAATTGACAACTTAAGGCATCTAATTTGTCGTGAGCAATTTCAGGGAAAAGTGCCCCTTCATGGTTTGAAAAAATTAAGAGATTGTTGCTGTTAGCAATGTTTTTTCCGGTTACTAAATCTATTTCTTGCGCACCTTCATTTAGGTTTTTTATGTTTTTTATTGAAAGTCCGTGTTGTGTTAACCCCTTAAATCTGCATTGAAAATTTTGCCATAACATTACTCCGGTTAATCCGTCAAATGCCAAAAGCCAATCGGTGCCGGGGATTGATTCATTTGGGAAGTAGGATAATAACGCCACTCCATCTTTTAATCCCACCAAAGTAGTCTGCCACGATATTAAATCAACAGGAGACAATTGTTTTAAATGGTCAGTTTTGAAATTCCACATATAAAACTCAGCTTCCTTTACAGTAGTTTTGCGGATTTCAATGGCAGCCCAATCAGTATCCACATAAACTTTATGGATTGAATCATTGAAAGATAAAGAATATTGACTTTTTGTTTGAGACATTAAACCAAAGGTAATGTGAAGTGTCAATTAAGTGAGAAGAAAATACGATAATATTGGTGTTTCCACACCTTGAATCCTCAATTGTGTGGAGTGATTTACACAGTTTTGGATTAGTATTTTTTGAAGATATTAAAAATCTCACGCCTGCGGCTATTTTCTAGGTGTTTCCGTGTCTTGGTAAATTAATTTTGATACTAAAACCGAAACTGATTAAATAATTAAATCTATAGACTACGAAAACGGTTAAAATATTAGGAGTGGCTGCAATCGCAACTACAATTTTATTTGCATCATGTAGCAAGGATGAAAATTCCGATGGAAAGACTCCTGTAAAAGTAAGAATGACCGACGCTCCCTTGGATGTTGATGCGGTTCTTATTGACTTTATTGAGGTTAATATAAAAATGGAAGAAGAGGGCTGGGTTGCCCTTAATGCTAATGCTGGGATTTATAACCTTCTTGATTTTTCTAATGGAAAAGATACTGTCATCGCAAATGATACTTTGCCTTAAGGAAATGTGAAAGAAATTAGACTTGTGCTTGGTGACAATAACCACGTAGTTGTTGATGGCGATACTTTCGCACTAACTATCCCAAGAGGATCTTCATCAGGACTTAAAATTAAGTTTGAAGGAATATTAATGCTAACCAATTAGCTGAAATTAAAATAGATTTCGACGCAGCAATGTCGGTTAAAAGAGAGAAAAATGGTGACTTTAAACTTAGACCAGTTATTCGAATTATAAAAAAAAAAGAAGAAGAAGATGGAATGATAACAATGACCTACCGCGATGGTGCAGCGTTATTTTCCTTTGAAGGTCAATGGAATTTTTCCGATGATAAGGAATACATTTTTACCGATTTCGATGATGATGTAGATAAATTCAAGATCATTCGGTTGAAGAACAATGAATTGATCTTGGAGGACGACGATGGAGACCGAACAGTATTTGAAAAAGTAGATAACTAAGAATAAAAAAGGCTCGCAATTGCGAGCCTTTTTTATCTAAACAGAAAAATAAGCGAGAAAAACTCCTAGTAATGGAACTCTCCGTGCTGACTTTTTATCGTTAATTTTTTATCATCAGAAGCTTCCACTCTTCCTACAATTTTCGCATCGATGTTAAACGACTCTGAGATGGCGATAATGTCTTGAGCAATTTCCTCAGGAACGTAGAATTCCATTCGGTGGCCCATGTTAAACACTTTGTACATTTCTTTCCAATCGGTATTGCTTTCTTTTTGGATGATCTCGAAAAGGGGAGGAGTGTCGAAAAGGCTGTCCTTGATTACATGAACCTTGTCTACAAAGTGAAGCACTTTTGTTTGAGCACCACCGCTGCAGTGAACCATACCGTTTATGCTTCCGCGGAAGCGGTTTAAAACTTCTTTTACAACAGGGGCATAAGTTCTTGTTGGCGAAAGTACCAGTTTACCTGCGTTGATTGGGGAATTCTTAACTGCATCAGTTAGGTTATATGAACCGCAGTA
>JBLIKP010000110.1:0-6856 GCA_047635375.1 Sphingobacteriales bacterium
TTTACTTGCATTTTGCCGAGTGACGACACAAAATCACTAGAAGGTAATTTTGTTAGGAGTGAGCGCAATAGCAAGTTTACTTGCATTTTGCCGAGTGACGACACAAAATCACTACAGGTAATTTTTCATTTAAATTATATATTATGGCATAATATCACGACTTACCTTTTTCAACCAATCCTTTTTAGTACTTAATCGCTATCAAACCCACTACTAGCTACTATGTTACTGGCTAATATCTAATTATTATCCCTCCTTTCTATTGATTTTATTAGATTAGCCTGACATAAAGGATATAATGGTAATTAATTACCATTGCACATATGTTACTTGCAATAGGGTGAATGGATATAATTTTTCAATCAGGTGAGTTTTACGGGCAGGATGGTTCATATTGGACAAATAGTATTGCCATTATTGGGGCAATACTTGGAGCCTTGGTTAGTGGACTAATTGCAATCTGGATTTTCAAGAGAGGTTTTAAAAGAATAAGGCAGAAAAGAACTCCAATCTAGAATCGAAAAGAGTAATGAATTAGAGAGTCACCTTTTTTATCTTATACGTTTTATGAATTCTACAATACTCCAACAAGTAACTGAAATCAGTTGGACATCTCAGGCATTGAAAGATTTTGGGAATAGAAACCTAAGCGTTAACTTCATTTATGTAGAGGTGAAGGTGTTGGAGGTTGCTCCTTCAATTGCAGCAAATCCATTGTCGCAATCTAGCCATAGGTAATTTGTGGCGTTTGCATCGCTGATTAATGTCCTTCCGCTTTTGGTGATTTTTGTATTTACCTTTTTTACAAAAATTTGCTTGGCTGCCAATCTGTCCAAATCCCCAGAAATGGATAGTAACTCACTTACAAAAGTCAATGGATTTTGGATATTGCTTACTACTGAATCGTTGGGGAAGGTGTATTGGTCTCCCTTACAAATAGTGTCGTGGATGATGGTGTAGTTTCCTTGATAATCTGTAAATCCTAGTAGTTTGATACTTTTGGTTTTTCCGTCGTATGCTTTCGCCGAAAAGTGGTAAGGGTTAGAGCTTAAGACTTCCTTGTTTTCCTTGGAGGTGATTTTAAAAATCGGGTAGCTTTTGGAATAAGGACTTGTCCTAACTTTCAATCCACCACCATCTGCCGAAAGGCTTAAGGAAACGGTTGAATCGCTTTAATTACTATATAATCTAACGAGTCGACTTCCAATTTTTGAGGAATGTAGGCTGTGTCTAGGCTGTTTTTCACTAAATTTTCTTGCAGAATGAGATTTTGCGCCGCCAAAGTGGTGCTTCCTAGGACGTAGAAATATCTAAAACTCATCGATTTCCCAAAATCCAATTGTCCGGAGCGAGGCTGCTTGGTCATTTCTAACACATGATAATCGCGCTCATTTCCCGGCGCCGATAAATTCCCAGCATCACCATATCTGAACACATTAGACCGGGTATTTGTGGTCATTGGGTGGGCCATTGCAAGGGCAAGCTAATCCGTTTATATCATGAGACCAGGCTATATAGTCTCCAGTGGTTGATATTTGGGTGACGGGTGCTTGTCCGTATTGCCCAGGCGATAAATTAAGGGTATTTGTTGGCGTGGAAATGAAGAAATGATCCAAACTAGAATTCCGTAAATCTCCCCAAGGCAAATTCAAAAAGGTGATGTCGTCTTGCCCGAAATTGTAGATCATATTGTCTACCTGAATTATCCCATTTCCTTTGTTGGTGTATGTGGTATAATATAAAATGCTAGAAGTGTGCCTGATGTTTTCAAGGTCCTCAGTATGTGCTTGCTGGCCCCAATTAACAATGCTGTACGATTGCTTTCGCGGATTGTAGTATTCCGCTACGACGGGAGAGAAAAAGGGCTTTTTTTGCTCTGGGGTTTTTAAATAAACTCCTGCTTGATGTATAAAATAGGAAGAATCTGGCGGCTTGTTTAATGCACCATCTACTGCAACCATCTGCCAAACCTCATCCACCCAAGGAGCGTAATTGCTTCCTCCACCATAAGATGGGGTTGCGCCATTGGGGTTCCTTTACTGCGGCGGCACCTACTCACCAAAGGCTCCAATGAAGGAATAGATTTGGCCGCCTTTACCAATCCTAAGCTGATAATTGGCATTTGGATTTGTTGGGTTAGAATAATTAAGCTCCGCATGGAAAACCTCCGTTTCAGAAAAGCTATCCAAGGCCCAATACGAGTTTGTAGGGGTGTAGGTCTTATTAAAACTGAATCCCGTTGAATCTAACGATTGAACTGAACTCTCAAAGTATTGCGAGGAGAGAAGGCTGTCGATGTTTTGGGCGTTGGTAGGGATACTGAATAGGAGTCAAAGGATAATATAAGGAATTTTCATTTTTGTACATATAAATTTAAAACCCATTTTAACCTGAATTATGTCTTTTATAAGTTTATTTTGAATGATGATCACGTCTTAAAACGGCCTTATTTTCAAAGGTTTAACTATAATTTAATTAATATTCCGTTAATATATAATTTGTCTAAATCATTATGTACTATAAATGGGTTGTTTAAGTATTTATTTATTGGCCGCTTTACATAAGTGAAGAATCCGATTTTCCCAAAATCAATAATCGACCCAATTTGAAAATAATTGATTTTATAATTTATAAAATTCGTAACATGGCTATATTTAAATTGAAGTTTAATCAATTGAATTTGCTTTGGTTTAGGTTGGAAATTTAAGTTCAAAATTCCATAGGGTCCAAGGCCTGAGAAATGTATATTACTAGCTAATTTTAACTTCATATTTGCAGTAAAATTGAGGCTGGATTTCCCAAATTGGAGAATTTTTTTATTAATCCCGAAATTAAACTCAGTGAAAGAAATGAGATTCCTTTCATCCTTCGATTTTAAATAAATCCAATATCGATTTTTAAAGTATTTATTAAGAAAATATTTATGAATTGCTAATTTTTGACCAGTTGCCCCAAATGTTATTTTATTTCCTTGAATGTAATTTAAACCAAGGCCGATGGAATAATAAAATGAATTTTTTTGGTCAAAATAATTCACCTTTAATTTATTATTTTCAGTGAAAAATATATCCCGTGGTTCAGGGGTGTCCTCATTTAATTTTGAGAATTCAGTACTGGAAATCTCGAAAATTAGAAATTTATTTTCCTTTAAAGGAATTTTAACATTTAGGTTTAAAGAATGTGTTTCACCTAGATCGTCTCCTAATTTAAGGTAATTTGAAATATCTCCAAAGTTATCGTTTAAAACCCCTATTCTTATTTCGTTTTTCTGTTTAGGAAATTTAATTAAACGGGCTGATGAGTCGGATTTATGATTAAATTTTTTATTCCTGTAATCAAATTCATTATTAGATAAATTAATTTTAGATAATGTGAGATTCTCAACTACGCGAATTGATTCTTTCTCTTTCTTAGGATGTTGATTAATAGGGGATTTGTCAATGCTTTGGGCATTACTTTGAAAAAAAATAAATAGTATTGTGGCTAAGTTTATCATAATAAAGATCACAATTTGCGATTTAAAGAGGGGGAACCGATTCAACAAAATTACGTTTTGATGTTGTTAATCCAACCAATCCTTTATGATGGCTTTATTTGATTTGCGGTTAATATCAAAAGCAAGCTTAATCCCCACGATTTGCTGTAATCGAAGAACTTTCACCTTACTATTATTTCCGTTAATCTCCTTATGACTAAACAGATAAGCCCCCAAAACGGGTAGGACGTGAAGATTATTTATTTTAAAGTCTAATCCGAAAGTTGGACTGAAATGCCAGCCGAAACGTAGCTTCCGTTCTACTTCATCCTTAGTTGGTTTGGGACCTCCGTAATAATCTGAAAATAATGCAGGGCCTGTTTGAATTTGGAAATAAAGGGAAGCAAACCCAAGGAGGTAGTTACTATTAAATTTTAATGTGGGTGAAATTGCAAATGCCATGGCATTATCCCAATCCTCATCAGGATAAGCCTCACCACTTGAAAAGTTGGTATACTTAAATGGATTCATTGCCTTCCCAATACTTATCCCTAATCCGTACGATAAATTACTATTGATTCTTTCAAAATCCGTTATTTCTAGTCTAACGCTTTCGCCGGAAACCATGGCATTAATTTCAATATTATGGCTAAACTTGTTTATTGCAGTAAAACTTGGAATCATTCTTCCTACAATACTATCGGTCTTATGAAATGCGCTTATAAGCCCGTTATTATTGTCCCCATAACGCACAGTTACAACGTCTTTTGATAAAAAAGTTATTTGATTTTCTTTGTTTTGAACTACAACCTTGTTTTCGTTGATGGAGATGATTTTTCCATTGAATTGCTCCCCAGATTTTAGAAAAACAATATCTTGGGAATGAGATAGGATAGGTAGTAATACAATTAATAGTAAAATTAATTTTCTCATGATTTGGTTGGGGTTTCGATCGGTAAAAATAACAGATTATTTTAAATAATTTAATCCCTCCATTCAGGTATATTAAGTTTAAAACTTAAGTCCCAATATCCCTTAAAATAAACTTCTTACCAGCAACCACAACGGTTAAAACAATGATAATGAAGAAAATAGCAGCGATAATCAAATTTATTGTTTCTTCAGGATTACTCGCTGATAGCTCAAGATAATTAAAAGGACTTATGTACCCCAACCACTCGGTACTGGGAGTGAGTTTGGAAAGAGCGCTTAATAAATTAGTTCCGAAAGTCAGTCCGATAACCAAACCAATAAGGCTCCTTTTTGGATTGGTAAATTGACTGACTACTAGCCCAAATCCGGTAAATATCCCCATAAGCAACACGCCTTCTAAATGCAGCCGAAAAAACAAGGACCAAAGAACCGGTTTTTGTGAGAATAGAATTACACCAACGTAGGCCACAGCTACTTGAGTTAGAAAAATAATCATACTAAGGCTTGCCAAGGCAAGGATTTTAGTGGTAAAAACAGATTTTCGTGAAATGGGCTTTGTCAATAGAAATTCACTTGTGCTTTCCCGTTCTTCCTTAGATATTATTTGCGTTGCAGTATAAGTAGTGAAAATGCTTATGAGAATAATGATATAGATCTTATAGTAAGTGCTGTAGAATCCCATGATGCTACTCCAAGTAGAGATGTCCATTCCCATGGCCTTTGTGATTTGCGGAGGTAGGGTAGACATGATCATATTTAGTCCTTCTCCCATGGAGGAAATTGTGGGGTAAAATGCCGTGACCACAATAGTAAATAGTGAGGATATTCCCATCCATATTAGTAGGGTCTTTCTATTCCGTTTAAGCTCTTTGCTGAATAAGTTTATGTTCATTTCCCTGGGTTATCGCTGGTAATAATTCATGAAAATAGATTCTAAATCAGGATTTTCTATCGTAATATCCTTCGGTGACTGCGTGGCCAACCATTCAAGCAATAAGTTTATTTCACCGATAAATCGGAACGTCAGCTTGTTTTCTTGCCAAACGGCGTCTTTTGCGCCCTCAGGCAGATGAATATCCTTGTTTGCTTGCTCAAATTGTAAACCGACTCGTTTCATTTTGTTGATCAAAAGCTTGCTCATTTCTTCCACGGTTACAATTTCGCCATCTTTTATTACGGCTGTTCGTGTGCATAATCGTTGAATTTCAGAAAGCACATGTGAACTATACAAAATCGTTACTCCTTGTTTATTTTGCTCTTTAAGAATGTCAAAAAACCGATTCTGGATAAGGGGGTCAAGGCCCGATGTGGGCTCGTCTAGGATGAGTAGCTCAGGTTTGTGAAGCAAGCATTGAATAATGGCGCATTTCTTTTTATTACCGAATGATAAATCGGTGATTTTTTTGTTGAGATTAAGGTCTAAGCGCTCGGCTAGAACATCGATTTGCGAAACATCAGCATTAGCATAAAATCTAGCTGAGTATTCAAGCAATTCACGGGAGTCCATTTCATCGTAATAATTAACTTCAGAGGGGAGGTAGCCTATTTTTTCTCTAATCTGGGCACCATGAATTCTAATGTCTTTCCCCAAGATTTCTGCTTGGCCCGAAGTGGGATTTAACAAGCCCAAAAGAGCACGAATAGTTGTCGATTTTCCAGCTCCATTCGGACCTATAAATCCGTAAAATTCACCTTTTTCAATGGTTAAGGAAATGTCTTTTATCCCTAAAACGTTTCCATAAAATTTGGTAAGATTTTGAGTTTGAATAACTGCTGGCATAGTGGAATTTAGTCTGTTTCTATGGATGATTTAGGAATACTTTGTAGTAACCGAAAAAATGGGATAAATGTTTGAGTTAATTGCCTTCGGTATTTTGGTCTGCCGCCTATTTTGAAAATAGTGCATTAGTGCCAAAGTTCAGTCTGTTGTCTACTTTCTAATTACTACGATCTACTTGCTAATTAAGTCGTCTATCTTTCGACAGGCTCTAGATGACTCATTTTTTAGTACAAAAGTGCCAAAAGGAAGGCGCGGGCTGTTGGCGCAAGCAACCCTTATGAAGAAAAATGGGATTGAAGTCGGCCCTTCGAAGCCCTCCGCTTAGCAGAGCCTCAGGAACCTTTCTTTTTTTAGATTTTGCTTACGGAATGTTGAACTAAAGTATTTTTAGTCGAGACCAACGGCCCAGTGCGGCCGGCTGACGGCATTATTTTAAAATTATTGTTTTTCCCAATATTAAATTACGAATGTCGAATTACGAATTACGATTTGCCCCGCCTCCTCCGGGTCGGGCAAGCCGCGCCTCTTTGAGTCGGACAGGCTTGCAGCCGGCTACCACGGAGCTTCTTGAGTTTAGGTTTGAGGGAAAGGAGGTGTTTTGATTTTGGATTTTATACCCCGCCTCCTTGAGTCGGACAAGCTTCGCATTTTTGCCCGATGGTCACTCC
>JBLIKP010000111.1:0-6844 GCA_047635375.1 Sphingobacteriales bacterium
CCATTTATTTCTTTACTCCAAACTGCATCTTTATAAAAGGGGTAATTTAAATTAACGGAAACGCATTTATTTTCTCCTGAGTTAACAATTTTTATTAAAGGTATGGGCGCTTCAATTTCACGGCAAACTTCTTGTGTGTAGAGGTCCTCAGCAATTATATCCAAATATTGGTTAGATCCCTGGAAAACGGGTTTGTAATCCCCGGGGTCGCCATCTCTCCGTCCGGGAGCATAAGTTGTGAAATAAAGGTTCAACTTTAAATCCATTGAAAAAGAACCGCAAGAACCACCACGGTTGGGTAAGTCATAATATCCCACATAACTTCCTGAGGGCATTGACCCAATGGTTTGAGGTCTATAAAACGTACTTGCGTTAGGTGTGTTAGAAGTCCACAATGGTTCAAATAAAGGTTTGCCAATATGTAAGTAGGGGTTTTTATTAGCGGTTTCAATGATTTTTAAAAAGCTATCTCGTGCGGCCGTTACAAGGGTATTTAAGTAAGCGTACGTCTCGGGTTCGTCCTTGACCCAATAATTGTCAGGTCTTTTCACAAATTCTGTCGGAAAAACTACCTCTGGAAATTTAGGTATGTTTATTAAAGTTAAGGTGGTGAAGTAACCTTCTTCCGGAAATTGCTTGGAGCATCTAGAATTAAAATAACCCTTATAAAAAACTACCGTGGAAATCGGATGATTTCCTTCATAAATGAAGGAGTCTTTTCCGTCCCATTTTATATCTGCAATTGGATCTTGGTTTGGGTCAGAAAAAAATAATAGCCCATCGTATCTATAAGGATTAGGTATTTTCACATTAAAATCGTGAGAGCCAATGTTAATTTTGGATTGGGAAGGTAAATTAAAGTGCGGTTTTTGTTTTAAAGAGTAATGGGTTTTATCAAGTTTCGTGATCAGTTCGTAAGTGGATTTTCTTCCATAATGTTTAACCTCTTTAAATGCAGATACCGTTACTGAATAATAGGCGTCTGGGTCACAGGGTACGTTAAAATCAATTTTGTTGGAAGGGTATTTATCGTTGTTTTCCTTGTAATTTTTAATAATAAAAACCTCGCTTTTTTTAGCAAATTTTTCAATTTTAACCTCATACATGGCAGGGAAATTGGATGAGGAAGATTTTCCAAAATGACTCCAAATTATTGTAGTCCTTGAGCCTCGGTCGAGTTTTGAATAATTTTCAGGGAATATTTGAGCATTTACGTCAAAAGACAAAAAGCTGGTAAATAATATTGTAAATAAAAGGAAGTTAAACGGTATCCGTAATCTCCAAGATATGGATGCACTCCTTTTGCTGGATGGGGATTTGTAAAAATTGGTTTTCATAAACTAGGTCTATAACGCGTAATTTTTTTGAGGAGATAAACCAAATTTAATAAAATTATTTTAAATACTGATTAATAAAGCTTTAGCCTAATAATACGTTAGCCAATGGCTTAATTAATGGCATTAAAGCATGTTAGTTCTATTTCCGTTAGGGATAGCAGCGGAAAGCCCGATAAGGGGAGTTTAAGCGAAGGGCGGACTTGCAGCGGATAGCCCGGGCCGCAGGTAACGGCATAAAAAATTGATTAAGAAAAAAACATTTGTTTCTAAAAGTAGAAAGGATGAAAGGTCCATTCCTTCTGATTATTATATTCTAGTGCAGGGGCTGGCATTTTTATGGTTGAAAAGACAAAAGTTATTCCTTGAAGTTTTTTAAATATTTTTAAGTTTTCCGTATCCACAGAGAATGAAAATAAAAATTGTCTAGTTCGAGGTAATTCAGAAGTGTAAACCACAGATTTTCCATTTTGTTGGATTCTCCACCCGTTGGAAAAGGAACCAAGAACATTATCGACGCTATAGCCAAAATCTAAGTTTAACCATTTTGGGAAATTATTAGGTTTGCCAGCTATCTTCCAAAGATTCACTGATAGCCAATATGTTTGCCCGTTATAGTCCTTAAAAAGGTTGTTAAGGAAAGTGGTGCCGTATAATTTTCTAGCACGGTCTTTTTCAAGTTCATTTGTAAAGGATCCTTGCAGGCCACTATTAGAAAAGCTGAACGTTAGTTTAATGGGTTGGTCTTTAAATAGAAGTTGTTGTCCTAAAAAAAGAGAAGTACCGAATAAATTTGCTCCAATGTCGGGAAAGCTAAATCCGTAACCTTCGGAAAAACCGTCCATAACCTCAATGCTTAATTGAAATAAGGTGCTTGTTAGGTATGCATAGCCTACGGCCTGGGCCTCATTAAAACCAGACCATAAATTTATGTGGTAAAGTTGATTGGAAATTTGGTATGCCGTAACGGAATGGCCCAGTTTGTCTATTTGGAGCCATGTTTGCGAATCATTTATTGATTTAAATTTACCGTCAAATTGATCAGAATACCACAAAGACCCTAATCCTGCAAGCGATGCGACTCCCGCAATGCTTTGCGCGGCAATATTATAATGTTTTAATGAAATTACTGAAGAATCCGACTTCACTTGAGAAAAAGTATTCTTAGGAATCAAAATAAGAAGAATTAACAGGAGAACGCTGTTTTTCATGGTTTTACGAAATATTTTCTCTGTTTAGTTTCTGCAATTTCAAGACTAAAATCCCGTACCTATTTGCAGAATTGTTGTGGTTATAAGGGATTTTTTCTCGAATGCTTTGATAAAAATTATTTCCCTCATAATGATTCTCCAAAAGCACTTTAAAATCTGGTGCAAATTTTTGGGCAATATCCCAATTAATAGGAGAGGGTTCACAAACGGTTTTATGTTGGTGAATATCACACATCAATAAAAATAAACCTCCTGGCTTAATTACTCTTTTGATCTCTGCAATACTTTTATCTAAATTATCAACATGATCAAGTGAATTAAACGAAGATAATACATCGAAAAAGGATGTTTCAAACGGAAGACTTTCGCAATCTGCATTAACGTAGGTGGTCTTATGATTTGTTATTCCGAATTTTTTATACTTGTTAATAAGTGGGTCTACTCCATAGGTTTCGGAGTTTTTCGCCCATTCCAGACTTCCTCTTGGGCCGCATCCGATATCTAATATTTTCAAATCCGTGTAAAAAGATTTTTCAATATTAAAATGGGAGGTGAAGAATTCCTCAAAATGTAAATTTTTAAGTCCCTTTTGTTGTTTGTTGGTTAACCACCAGTAAAAATACTCAAGGTTTAATTTCAGCGAATTTTTTTTAAAAAATACATTTAATAAGTTGGAGGAAAATGTATAAAACTTTAACGTTATTGAGCTCCTTTGCATAGGTAAAGAATCGATTTTATTATATTGTTGGTTGAAATGATTTAATCACTTATTCAATTAATCTTTCTCCAAAATGGCGTAAATAATATTCAAATATAATTGAAAGATATTCAAAAATTGAAAACAAAAAACCCCGAACCAATTTCTTGATTCGGGGGCTCTGTATTCATTATGAGTTTGATGGATTACATCATTCCACCCATTCCGCCCATTCCACCTGGCATTCCAGCTGGAGCAGCGTTGTCAGCTTCTGGCTCATCGGCTAACACACACTCGGTGGTTAACAACATGCTTGCGATAGACGCAGCATTCTCGATAGCTACACGGCTAACTTTAGTAGGGTCAATAACACCTGCTTCGAAAAGGTTTTCGTAAACATCAGTACGTGCGTTGTAACCGAAGTCACCTTTGCCTTCACGAACTTTTTGAACTACGATAGATCCTTCACCACCTGCGTTTGCTACGATTTGACGAAGAGGCTCTTCAATCGCACGGCGAATGATTTGGATACCTGTTGTTTCGTCGTCGTTTTCACCTTTAACATCAACTAATGCTTCAATAGCACGGATGTAGGCAACACCACCACCAGGAACAATTCCTTCTTCAACAGCAGCACGAGTAGCGTGTAAAGCATCGTCAACACGATCCTTACGTTCTTTCATTTCAACTTCAGTAGCCGCGCCAACATAAAGTACAGCAACACCACCAGCAAGTTTAGCTAAACGCTCTTGTAGTTTTTCTTTGTCGTAATCAGAAGTAGAAGACTCGATTTGAGCTTTTATCTGGTTTACACGAGCAAGGATATCTTCTTTTTTACCAGCACCGTTGATTACAGTAGTATTATCTTTGTCGATAAGTACTTTCTCAGCAGTTCCTAGGTATTCAATTTCAGCATTTTCTAGTTTGTAACCTCTTTCTTCAGAAATTACAGTTCCACCTGTTAGGATAGCGATATCCTCAAGCATTGCTTTTCTACGGTCTCCGAAACCTGGAGCTTTTACAGCTGCGATTTTCAGTGATCCACGGATTTTGTTTACAACAAGAGTAGCAAGAGCTTCTCCGTCAACATCTTCAGCGATGATTAACATTGGACGTCCAGACTGGGCAACTTTCTCAAGAATAGGAAGTAATTCCTTCATGTTAGAAACCTTCTTGTCGTAGATAAGAATCATAGGATTCTCCATCTCAACTTCCATTTTCTCTGGGTTAGTTACAAAGTAAGGAGATAAGTAACCACGGTCGAATTGCATTCCTTCCACTACTTCAACAGTAGTTTCAGTTCCTTTTGCTTCTTCAACAGTGATAACACCTTCTTTTTTTACTTTGTCCATCGCTTGCGCGATTAACTTTCCGATTTGGATATCGTTGTTTGCAGAAATTGTAGCAACTTGCTGAATTTTTTCGATGTCGTCACCAACCTTTTGAGATTGTTTTCTAAGGTTTTCAATGACTAAAGCTACCGCTTTATCCATTCCACGCTTAAGATCCATTGGGTTAGCACCAGCAGCAACATTCTTAAGACCAGCGCCAATCATAGCTTGAGCTAGTACGGTTGCAGTTGTAGTTCCATCACCAGCGATATCCGCCGTTTTTGAAGCTACTTCTTTTACCATTTGAGCGCCCATGTTTTCGACAGGGTCTCTAAGTTCAACTTCTTTCGCTACTGATACACCATCTTTAGTGATCATTGGAGCACCGAATTTCTTGTCGATAATTACGTTACGTCCCTTAGGTCCTAACGTTACTTTTACTGCATTAGATAAAGCATCAACACCACGTTTTAGTGCGTCTCTTGCTTCAACATCATATTTTACGTTCTTTGCCATAATTCTAAATAGATTTTAGTTAGTTAACAATGAATTGCTAATTAAAGAATTGCGTAAATATCAGCTTCACGCATTATTAAGTAATCTGTACCATCGAAAGCGATCTCAGTTCCTGAGTATCTTCCGTAAAGTACGCTATCACCAACTTTTACTGTGATAGGCTCATCAACCTTGCCATTACCAACAGCAACTACGGTTCCTTTTTGAGGCTTTTCTTTTGCAGTATCAGGAATGATAATTCCACCTGCAGTTTTTTCTTCAGCAGCAGCCGCTTGAATAATCACGCGATCAGCTAGAGGTTTAATGTTTATTGCCATTTTAATTAAAATTTAATGGTTAAAATTAATTGTTGTCTTTATTGTACTCACCATTTATCACAATATGTGCCAAGACCAAATTCAAGCCAAAACAGACAAAATATTAGACATTTTTTCAGTATAAGGTGAATTTTTGGCTTTCGCCGATGCACGTAAGTGACAAGGTGTCAGAATGCAAAAAAAGCCGTAGGGGTTCCCTACGGCTTTAAATCAATGTGTTTTTTTGGAGATTAATTTTCTCCTTGGTCGTCGTTTCCGGCGTCTAAGCCAGGAACGGCTGAAGGTGTTGCAGTAGGAGCTTGTGACGGAAGATTGTCAATTTGCTCTTGCATTTCAGAGTTTCCAACACCCGTTGCAGTGTCTTGATTAGGGGAGAAAAAGGTTAATGATAAACTTAATACCATTAATGCAATTGCCAATGTCCAAGTGCTTTGCTCAAGGAAATCACCAGTACGTTTTACACCACCCATCATTTGGCTAGCACCTGCTCCACCAAAGGAAGAAGATAAACCTCCACCTTTTGGGTTTTGTACTAATACTACTAGCACTAAAAGTGCACAGATAACGACGGTTAGGATAGTTAAGAAAGTATACATGTTATTTTATTAAATAGTCTTCTCTAATTTGTTCAATTCGGGATGCAAAGTAAGGCTTTTTATGTGGCATTTTCAAAATTAAATCTTCTAAAATATTGATAGCCTTTTCATAGTGACCTTGTTTGACCATAATATCGGCCAATGTCTCGGTTGCTAATACCGGACTTAGGTCACCACTTTTTCGCGCCTTGTTCTCGATTTTCTTGGTATCATCCTTTTTTGAATTATGTATGGATGGGTTACTTTCAATAAATCTGTCGATTAACTCAACTTTGCGTGGCTTCTTTTTTACTTGTGGTTTAGCCGATAACGCTTCCTGTTCCCAACGATAAGCCTCTTCTTTATAAAGCCTTTCAAGAGGATTGTCTTCTATTGTTTTTCCCTTTTCTGTCGAGCCGATTTCCTTTTCGGGAGTATCAATAGGAATTTCTTCAACCTCAGGTGGGATTATTTCTGGTGCCGCCTCTTCAATAAATTCAGAGGATGACTTCCCTGCTAAATCATCCCAAATTGATGAGCGAGACTGGATTTCTGATGCTGTTTCCTCCTGAATAGGTTTGGAAGACTCTACTTTTTGAGGCGCTGGATTTTCTCCCTTTGATTTTTTTAGCCAGTACATGAAATCGTGGATTTCATTTGACTCAGGTTCGGGAATTAATTCGGGCTCTATAGATTCAACTACTGGTTCAGTTGTTTTTTCTTTTGAAAACTCAACAGGTTCCTCAATAATCTGCTCTGGAAGAATTTCCTCTGTAATTTGCGGTTGAGCAATAGCTTCTAAAACAGGCTCATCATGTTCAACTTGAATTGATAATTCAATTTCCGGCTCAACTACTGTCTCT
>JBLIKP010000112.1:0-6767 GCA_047635375.1 Sphingobacteriales bacterium
TTTTATCAGCAATTAATTGTTCTACATAATCAACTACCGCTTCACTTTTAATTTCTGTTACTACATCACTTAAAAATGCATTTAATAGCATCTTTTTGGCGGTAGCCTCACTTAATCCACGAGAACGCAGGAAAAACATGTGCTCATGATCAAGCTGTGCAGAAGTAGCTCCGTGGCTACACTTAACATCATCTGCAAAGATTTCAAGCTGGGGCTTAGTGTTAATGGTGGCTCCGTCGTTAAGGATTAAGTTGTTATTTGACTGGAACGCATTTGTTTTTTGCGCATCCTTTCTAACCATAATCCTACCATTGAATACTCCAGTTGAAGTATCATCCATAATCCCTTTGTAAAGCTGGTTACTAAGGCAATTTGGAAGAGCGTGATCAACCAAAAGGAAATTATCTACGTGTTGCTTACCGTTTAAAAGGTAAAGTCCGAATAAGCTAACTTCACTATGATCTTGGTTTAAAATAACTTGCTTGTTATTTCTAACAATTTTACCACTTAGGGTAATCGTGAAATTATTCACAACAGTTCCTTTGTGGGTCTTAATATGGGTGCTTTGGTGGATATATTGATCCACTTTATCGGCTTGAAGCTGAACACATTCTACATGTGCATCAGCGGCAGCGTGAATTTCAATTAGACCGTTCATAAAAACCTCTCCCTCACCAATGGTGTGGTTAGAAGTCATTACATGCACTTCACTATTTTCTTCGGCTACAATTAAGTGGCGTGGGTGATAGCAAACATTCCCATCACGAGTATCGTGAATGTTGATGATATGCACTGGCTTTTCTTCAGATTTACCTTTTGCAGCATGAACAAACACTCCCTGATTACAAAATGCAGTGTTTAATGAATCAAGTGCATCAGTGTGAGTATTAATCACATGACCGAAATACTTGAAAAACAATTCACTTTTATTGTTTCTAGCTTCGGTAAGGCCTACCACCGAAATTCCATCGGCGAAAGCTTCGTTAGAGCTAAGTTGGGATTGAAATGATCCGTTTACAAAAACAAGTTTATGCGCATCTAATCCTGGGATTTGAAATTTTGCTAAATCAGAATCTGTAAGCGTACTTTTTTTAGCCTCAAAATAGTTTGTAAATGGAGTTTCAACAAGTTTTTTCAAACTTGTATATTTCCACATTTCCATTTTTTTAACAGGAAACCCTTCAGCCTCAAAACGTTCCATAGCAACACGACGAATTGTGTTAAACTCGCTGTTACTCTGGCCGTTTAGTTGAGATTCGATCTTAGCGAAATCCTCAACCAGCTGTTGTTTTAAATCGGTATTTTTTATTGTATCGTTCATGAATGAGTTGGTGTTAAATGTGAAATTTAGATGAGCTTAGCTTATGCTACAACATCTTCTTTCAACCAATCATATCCTTTTTCTTCTAAATCTAATGCCAATGACTTGTCACCACTTTTAACGATTCTTCCCTGGTACAATACGTGTACATAATCAGGAACAATGTGATCCAACAAACGTTGGTAGTGCGTAATCACAAGGCTGGCATTGTCTTTTGTTCTTAATTTATTTACTCCGTTAGCCACAATTCTAAGAGAATCGATATCCAAACCTGAATCTGTTTCATCAAGAACAGATAAGTAAGGCTCTAACATTGCCATTTGAAGTATTTCATTTCGTTTTTTCTCACCACCTGAGAATCCTTCATTCAATGAACGTCGCAAGAATGCTGGGTCAATTTCCAACATTTGCATTTTTTCTTTCATTGCTTTAAGCATGTTTACAGCATCAAGCTCCCCTATCCCACGGTGCTTGCGGATAGCGTTAACACTTGCTTTAAGGAAGTTTGAAATAGAAACTCCTGGAATTTCTACTGGGTATTGAAATGCTAAGAAAACACCTTCGCGAGCACGAATTTCAGGATCCATATCTAAAAGATCTTTTCCCATAAATTCGATAGAACCTCCAGTAACAGTATAATCTTCATTACCAGCAATTACTGCAGCCAACGTGCTTTTTCCTGAACCGTTTGGGCCCATGATCGCGTGAATTTCTCCTGCTTTTAATTCAAGGTTAATTCCCTTAAGAATCTCTTTACCTTCAATCTCTACTTTTAAATCTTTAATCTTTAACATCTTAAACTTTTTATTACGATATTACTTGTAAACTTCTTTATATTAATAATATATCAATTACCCAACCGATCCCTCTAAAGAGATAGCTAGTAATTTTTGTGCTTCAACAGCAAATTCCATAGGAAGTTCATTTAAAACCTCACGAGCAAATCCATTTACAATTAACGCAACTGCTTCTTCTTCACTCATTCCACGTTGTTGACAATAAAACATAATTTCTTCTCCAATTTTTGAAGTAGTAGCTTCATGCTCTATGCTAGCACTTTTATTGCTGTTTTCGATATATGGGAAAGTATGTGCTCCACACTTATCACCAAGAAGCAAAGAATCACACTGGCTGAAATTACGAGCATTTTTAGCTCGTTTACTTATTTCAACTAATCCGCGGTAGCTATTATGGCTAAATCCAGCGGAGATACCTTTACTTACAATTCTACTCTTGGTATTATTTCCAAGGTGGATCATTTTAGTACCGGTATCGGCTTGTTGGTAGTTCTTAGTAACCGCTACTGAATAGAATTCACCAATACTGTTATTTCCTTTAAGGATAACCGATGGGTATTTCCAAGTAATAGCTGAACCAGTTTCTACTTGAGTCCAAGAGATTTTTGAGTTATCCCCAGAACATATTCCACGTTTAGTTACGAAGTTATAAACCCCACCTTTTCCGTTTTTATCTCCTGGGTACCAGTTTTGAACTGTACTGTATTTAATTTCAGCATCGTCCATCGCAATAAGCTCAACGATAGCAGCGTGAAGCTGATTTTCGTCACGCATAGGCGCTGTACAACCTTCTAAGTAACTTACATAAGATCCTTCCTCAGCGATAATAAGCGTTCTTTCGAACTGACCAGTATTTTCAGCGTTTATACGGAAGTAAGTACTTAGCTCCATTGGACATCTAACTCCTTTTGGAATGTAACAGAATGAACCGTCACTAAATACTGCAGAGTTTAAAGCTGCAAAGAAGTTGTCTGTTGGAGGGACAATACGTCCTAAATATTTTTTCACCAATTCAGGGTGTTCCTGAATTGCCTCGCTTATAGGGCAAAAAATCACGCCCTTTTCAGCTAATTTCTTTTTGAAAGTGGTAGTTACCGAAACACTATCAACAACAACGTCAACAGCTACCCCAGCTAGAAGCTTTTGCTCATCTACTGGGATGCCTAGTTTTTCGTACATCTCCAATAATTCCGGATCTGCATCGTCTAAACTATCTAACTTTTTCTTAGGCTTGTTTCCAGCGTAATAGATAATATCTTGGAAATCAATTTCTGGGAAATCTACATTTTGCCATTTAGGCATTGTCATAGATTGCCAGATTTTGAAAGCTTCCAAACGATATTTTAACATCCATTCAGGCTCATTTTTCTTAGCTGAGATAAAGCGGACTGTATCTTCTGATAGGCCTTTAGGAGCGAACTCTTGGTCCAAATTGGTAGTAAAACCATATTTGTAATCGCTTTCAGTTACGTCCTGAATTAATTTTTCTTCTGTGCTCATTAAATAAGTTTTGTATGATAAGCATCCTTGCTTACTATACCACAATTATCAATTAAAAAAGTTCTCGGTTATGGCAATTATTTGAGAATTAAAACAACCCAAATAAACACATCTTACCGGCCAATAATTAGGGACAAAAGTGGGCTTTTTTATTGGATATTACAACTTATTTAGATTAATTCTACACAAGGGAGTTACAAGCAAATGCAGAAATAGGTCTAAATTTTAAATTCTAATGGTTTTCTGGCAGTCCTATGCATCTTCATTATTTAACAATCCAATGTGCATAACAGCATCCCCCATATTTACTACAGGATTATTATTTAAGCCAATTACAAAACCGGCCGATGGTGCCTTTAGCGATAAATCGAAATCTCCGTAAGGCCCTTTAATGTTCCCGACCCGTTGATTCTTTTTAGCTTCGTCACCAAGGATTAAATTGGTCACAAACAATCCCGAATTTTTGGCCCTTACCCATGATGAACCTTTTAGAATAACTGTTTTATTTGTTGGCTCAGGGGCGTCACTTCTCATTCCTAAGAAATTAAGTAATCTAAGTGCACAATTTCTTCCCTCTTCAATGGCGTGTTCACTAAAGCGTAAGGCTTCTCCCCCTTCAAAAACTAACATCGTTTTTCCTTTGTTATACGAGGCTTTTCGAAGTGATTTATCCCTGTACGGAGAATTAATTATATAAGGAGGCTGGATAGCTTTTGCCAAGTCTAGACTTTTTTTATCTCTAAATGTACATCTCACTTGGGGATAATTCTCCCGATTTGCCGCGCCTGTATGGAAATCCAACCCGTAATCAATTAAAGGAATTATTTGCTGCATTAACTGATATGCAACCCTGCTTGCCAATGATCCTGCGGCATTCCCCGGGAAAGACCTATTAATGTCTTTTCCATCAGGCATGGAACGGGAATAATTAATAAAGCCATAAACATTTAACAGAGGGATTGAAATAATTGTCCCTCGCTCTGGCACCATTTCATTCGCCTTAATCATCCTTCTTATGGTCTCTACGCCATTGATTTCGTCGCCATGCACACCCGCCAGGAAAAGCACCACTGGACCGGGCTTTTCGGCCCTATTAACCTGAACGGTTATTTTAATGGGGGTTCGAGAGGGTAATCGAGCCACCTCAATATGAACTTGTTCAGCCTTGCCCCTTGGGATGCTATGTGTTCCTAATAAAAGGAAGTCCGGATCTAACGAATTAGGCATTTATTTTGTCTTTCTGTATTTTCTTTTTGCCAGAATGGCGTTCCAAAAATTCAATGATTTTTCCACCGATATCAACTCCCGTAGCCCTTTCAATTCCTTCTAATCCAGGAGAGGAATTAACCTCGAGGATTAATGGGCCGCGGTTACTTTGAAGTAAATCAACTCCTGCAATAGACAATCCCATTGATTTTGCGGCTTTAAGGGCAGCAGATTTTTCGGTACGACTAAGCTTTATAAGCTCTGCGCTTCCACCACGATGAAGGTTTGATCGGAATTCCCCTTCTTTTCCCTGCCGTTTCATTGCACCTACCACTTCTCCTTCTACGATAAACACGCGAATATCGGCAGCTTTAGATTCCTTTATGAACTCCTGAATTATTATCCTTGCTTGAAGCCCTTCAAAGGCTTCTACAACACTCTTAGCAGCTTTATCCGTTTCAGCCAAAACTACTCCTAATCCTTGAGTTCCTTCCAAAAGCTTAATCACCACCGGAGCTGAACCAATATGCTCCAACGCTTTTCCTTTACTTTTCGATGAATCTGTAAATGCGGTCCGAGGAATTGCAATTCCTGCACGAGAAAGTATTTGCAAACTTCTTAGCTTATCTCTTGATCGTACAATTGCTTGTGATTCAACTGCCGAAAACACTTTCATCATTTCAAACTGGCGAACCACGGCTGTTCCGTAAAATGTAACCGACGCCCCTATCCTAGGAATCACGGCGTCAAAATAATCTAGCTTGCGTCCGTTATAATAAATAGTTGGCCCAACTTCCTCAATTACAATATCACATTTTAGGTGATCGATAACTTCCATTTGATGACCACGCTGTATACCAGCTTCTACTAATCGATTGGTTGAGTAAAGGTTTGGATTCCTGGATAATATGGCAATATTCATTCTTATTTCTTTTGTTCTAGTTCTTGTTGTTTTAACCACACATTCTTCTTTGCCACGTCAACAACAAAGCGCTTTGCAAGCAACCGACGGCCTAATAAAATGGGGAACTTTAAGTTATTCCTATTACTCAAAGTAAATTCTGTTTCAAATTGAGAGCCGAAAAACTCCACAATTGTCTTTATTACATACCTCTCCTCAGAATCTCCAAATGAATTTTTGACAATCCGCTTTGAATAGTTCTTGGTCGATAATCTTTTCTCGTTGAATTGAGGATGTTCAGGATCCAGGATATTAAAAAATATCTTTTTCACTCCATCTATTTCAACTTCCTCCACATCATGGCAATTTATTGCTGATGTCCTGGCACCAGTATCAACCTTTGCTTCTATCCCTTGAAGGTCTAGTTCAGGCAAATCTAACACGTCACTTCTTCCAATAAGTATTCTATCTTGTTTATCCATTAAGGAGTTGGTTTATACTATTTTAATGCTTCAGGCATGAATTCTTTTAAATCCTTAATCCGAGTATCATCATGTGGATGAGTACTGAGGAATTCCGGTTGTTGGCCACCCCTATTTGCCGACATTCTACCCCAGAATACTGGGGCCGCCTGTGGATCATATCCGGCCATAGCCATAAATACTAAATCCATTTTATCGGCTTCTGTTTCGTGAGTACGACTATATTTCAAAGATCCTAATGTTACTGCAACACCGTAGGACTGCAAAAGCAAGGCTTGTGTCATCGCTGGCTCTTGAGCGAGAAGCACCTGTAAGGTCATTCCACCTCCTTGAAGTGCCAACTGTTGACTCATACGTTCATTTCCATGACGCGCAATGGCGTGTGCAATTTCATGTGACCCATAACCACCGCAAGTCCCTTTTCATCTTGCGTTATGGGTAATATTCCGGTATAAAAAACAACTTTCCCACCTGACATACACCAGGCGTTTACCGTTGCGTCATCCACAAGGTTAAATTCCGATTGAAAACCATTAACTCTATTGGATTTCCCCTTGCTT
>JBLIKP010000113.1:0-6744 GCA_047635375.1 Sphingobacteriales bacterium
CCATTTGGAAGCGATAACTCTAATTTAACTGAACCACAATGACATGAGGCTAAATGCTTCTCTTGTATTTGAGTATCTCCGACAGACTTGATCATTAATGCGATTCCTTTGCTTCATAACGCCCCAAGCAGCGGAAAACGCGAACGCTTTGGCGCAGCCAGTGAGTGGTTTTCCGATGACTTGGTTTGTTATGTTTCATTTACTAAATTAATCTAAAGTTTTACCCAATCATCAGTATGGTCGGGTATTCCAAGCTCAGAAGTATCCTCACCAGATGAAATTGAAAATGTATGACCTCCAGCAAGATCTTCCGACGCTTGCCAAGCTTGAGAGTAGCTTCCTAAACTTTCATTATCGTAAACTGGGTGAAATCTGCCATCCGGCGATTGACAGATATAGAAGCTTCCAATTCTAGTTTTCCATTTATAGATAGGTTTCATTTTAACTCCGTAAGCATTAGTAAAAATTTTCTTGCTAAGGAAGGTGTGCTAAATGACTGTTCAGAATATCCTTTGGAATCTGTATAGCTAACGGTACGCCCATCGACTTTTATATTACTAAGAGGAAGTGAGACGGTAATGAGTTGACCGTCAATCTCGATTTCTTCTACATCCATTTAAAAACTCCTTGTTGAAACATAACGCCCCAAGCAGGGGATTTGATGAGTGTTTTTCAGCGAGTAAAATTCCCGCTGACTTGGCTTGTTAGGCTCGTTTATCACCTAGACCTTCAAATAGATTTGGGTGCATGTATGTAGTTTTTTCTTTTGGAATACTAACATTGTTCATGGTGTTATCTAAAGGTACACCTTTCAGATTGAAAAAATCCAAGAAACCGGAAAGAAAAGCCTCTTCTTTACTAGCCGAAATCTTTTTTAAAGGAACTATTAAATAGAACCAAAAGCTATTCAACGCTACTAGCCTAATTATGAACGAAGAATGTTGCGGCCCTTTATAGTTAATTTTACAACACCTAAGTAGCTTGGCCTCCATCATTCCTTCAAACTTATTTTTTTCAGTATTTAGTTTTTTGGAAGACGTCACAATTTGCAGCCTTAGCATTACATCTGGTGCCTCATGAACTTTACCTAAAATATAAGGTACGTATTTTTTTAAAGCTTTAACAGCCTTAAATCCATCCGCTGAAGCCCTTGCAGAGTTGAATGATATTTTTAACAGTTCGCGCAGTAAGAGGTTGTAATCGAAATTAAATTCGGCATTACTCCCTGGGAGTAATGGAGTTCTAATAAAATCTTCATATAGCTGCACGAAAGAACTATCCAGCTTTGATAGAATGCCGTTATTGCATGATTCGCAAACATCTTTTACAACTAAGTCAGCCTTAAACATTTTGTCTGATTTATCAGTGTAGGAGAGCATACCGTGCTCAAATTTTCTTATTACTCCATTAGGAAAAATATGCTCCCTTGAAAGGTTTTTTTGATCTCGACAAAAAGCACAGGCTCTTCCTTGATGTGTCATTATTCAGCTTGCTCCCAGAGCCTAACGTTAAGCTCACCCACAAAGATTGCGGAGAGCGTTTTTGTGTAAAATGGAGCTTCACGACATACACAAAAACGAGCGTAGTAATATTTGTTGGGTGAAGCGCATTGTTATGCAGGTAAATTAAACTGAAACTTATCGACCAAGTTCTCAATTTCTACTGGGTTAGTTGTAGAAGCCCTATATTCAGGATCTTCGAGATAAGAGTTGTTTAAAAGATCACTAATGTAACTAGAGAATTTTTCTAAATTTTCTTCTTTTTCGAGAAGATCAAAGTCAGAATTTTTCAATTTTCTAAATACGGCTGCTAGTATCATTGAAATTGAAACTTGAAACTTTTTACCTCTTTCTGAAACTCCATAAATTTCTCTTGAAAATGGATATTCGGTAACTTTGGTCAATTTAGTAATAAAGGTATTAAATTCTGAGAAGCTTATTTTTGATATATCATAAGATTTAGCTGATTTCTCTTCCGACTTTTTCTTCATATAAGTTTCAGCAAACTGTGGCGATTTACCTACTCTTTGAGTTTTACCTTGATCGTTTATAAAATCTTGATTTATGCCATATTCAATAATACTTAAGATTACAAAAATATTTTCCTGTATAGCTTTTTTCTGAAATCGATCTTTCGATATTGCATAAGCTTTGGCTAATGGCGACTTTGGGTCCTTAACAAGATTAGAGCAAAATAAATTCACTAAATCATTGGTTTTAGAATCATAAACTGCATGCCTGATTTCTTGAGGGGTTAATGGCTTTGTACCCTTGTTATACCTACTGAAGATTTCAAGCTCAAATTCCTTTCCGGGAAAATCACGAAATGTGATACAGGTTATCCCTTTACTCATAAGCGACGTTTTGTCATTAATATCTAGATCACTAAATGACTTGTCGATGAAGTCAGGTAACAATTTCAACCCCTTAAGTGAGTACTGATTGTTTATATATCTATAAAAGGCTCTCAGTCTGTGCTGGCCATCCACAACATTTAGAACCTGCACACCGCGATATTTTTGAGTTGCTAAGAATATTGGAGGAATAGGGATTTCCAAGAGTGCAGATTCTATCAAAGAACTTTCATCAGCAATTGATGATCTGTATTCCCGCTGATAGTCTGGATCAATAACTATAGCGTCATTAAATTCAAGGATATGCTCAGGCGTTAAGTCATCTTCAATTTCTTGTAGTTTGAAACCCAATTTAATTCTTTGCGTTACAGTTTGCCACGTTAACGTTTCATCTTTTCTATTTATATTGAAAGTACCAGCCATCATTCTTCCTCCCTAAGGAAGTCGTCAATATCTTGTTGTAATAAAATATCCTTGGAAACTGAGGATAATTCAGGGTATATGTGAGAAAAACTAATTCCCATGGAGAATAGTGAGGAAAGAATTTCTTTTGTCGCGTCCCCGGGAATTAATACTTTTCTTAATATATTTTCATCGGATGTAGACTCTAACGGTTCGTCATCATCTTGAAAAAGAACGAAAAGGCCCTTTTGAGCATTTATTCTCGAATTTATTTTTCGTCCTTGTACAACTATAGGGCCATCGTAACCTTCCGCACTGACGCTATCTGAGCCTGAAACATTAACGATCGTAGATTGCTCCATATTTTTTTGGTTTAATTCTGTTGGATTCAAAAAGTAAACCACCGCATCTTTATCTGTATCAGTTTGAAATGATTTTTCTACAGCAAACAAAAGAGATGTTATGTGTGAAATCGTAAAATCCATTAGTTTTGTCGGAAGGCCATAGTGTTGGGCGTACAACATCCATTCCACATCATTTTTAATATCCCAAGGTGCATCCATATACTGGTAAGAATTTATCTTGAACTGTGCAAGAAAGTTTCTAATTGCTCTCTTTGGAAATTTTCGATTTCCTGTCACATTGTCTTTTCTGAGAGCACTAGGTAGTAAAGGGTAATCACCAGATTGGCCTCTTGACAGACTGAACTCCTTAGGTAATTCTTCTACGAAAGAAGCATATTCACTCAGTTTACTAATTTCCATTCATTTTTATCCCTACAGTTCCATATTTCTTAGCACATCAACTTGAATCGCATAACGCCCCATTAAGAGGTTTTTAATTGTTGGTTAAAATGTGAAGCGAAGCGGAACCTAACCAACTGTTAAAATTCCTGCTTGAATGGCTTGTTATGCTTCATTTGCAAATTTAATATTAGCGAGCTTCTTAACTGGTTGAATAGTCTCAAGTCGTGTTTTTAAGAAACCATCAAGAATAATCATTCCAATATTAAAGCATGTCCTCAGAGGGACTACTTTGGCGTTTGCTTTAGCCTTTTTTGGACAAATCATGTTTGAAATAGCAGCCTTAACTTGAACATTATCAAAGTCGCAACCAAAGATATTGTGAGCAAATGCATTTCTAATATCTCTCAGTAGATTTAAATCATGCCGCTCGTCATCTGTTAATATTCCAAGACTGTAACAAAGATTAATTTTGGAAGCGAAAACACTAGATACAGCTATTTTATCTGATACAGGTGAATCTTCAATTAAGTACTTTTTAAGTAGCCTTTCAAGCTGAGTGTCAAAAGCGGCACCGGCAATTAAAACAGCATTTCGTTCTGAGGTATTTAAAACATCTTCCCACAGTTTTTTATTATCTGTGAGTGAAATAAAGTCATGCAAACTATCTTTAATTTTCACCGATACTCCTTTGAAGCATAACGCTTCGAATATGCGGCGCGCGCAGTTTGCGCGTCCCTTACATAATTTGCTTGTTATGTGCCTACGCTGACACATATTTGTCGATGAATCCATTTAACTCAGACACTGAACGAATAACATGTAATGATTTTCCTACTGTAATGTCTTCGATCTTTTCCATAAACTCATTATTCCAAAACGCTGGGCAACCTCTTAATGTTTTATAACTTTGTATAGAGCCTTTTAAAACCGAACACCCCTCAGGCCACCCCTCTGGTTTTATTAGCATTCCTTTGAATAGCCTTTTTGTAACAAACCAGTAACTGACCAAATAAGGCAAGTCTATGTAAATTGAAGTGTCGGAAGCTCTTAGACGTTGATAAAGTGTTTCATGAGTGCCAAACCCCTCAATTATCCAAG
The DNA here is from genome assembly GCA_047635375.1 of Sphingobacteriales bacterium. Lineage (GTDB taxonomy): Bacteria > Bacteroidota > Bacteroidia > Sphingobacteriales > Sphingobacteriaceae > JBLIKP01. The sequence continues at coordinate 4,600 of JBLIKP010000113.1, forward strand.
AATCTTTTGCGATTATAGTTTTGTGCAACTTTTCGAATTGTTTTACGTCTATTGTTTCGCCATTTGGTTTATAAAAGATCGAATCTAATTGATGCACTGGTAACCCAGTTGCTACCCCTAACCTTTTAGCCAATGAGGACTTACCGTTACCAGGCTTGCCCAAAACAACTATTTTTTTCATACCGCCTCCAGTCTCAAAAATAATACCAAGAGCCAGAAAAAGAAAACCCGCCTCTTGAGCGGGTTTTACAGATACGTAATAACCCACCATTCCTATGGAATGATGATAATTCGATATTTTTGTATGGTGATTCCTGTTTTCATACCATCTATATTAAAAACATCCACATAAATGTCAACAAGTTACAAAAGCTTACTAGGCACATAACGCCCTGTTAACAGGCAATAAAATAGTTGGCTAAAATTAGCGACGAAGGTGCAAAAGCCAACTGTTTTTTGTCCTTGTTTAACAGCTTGTTAAGTGTCAATTTCGTAACCACTCTACCAAGTCCAATAAGCCTTGGTGATCACTACATGTTTGCGATAATCCGTTAGTTATTACATTATTCTTGAATTTAGCCCAAGCAATCTCATTTTTGCTAGTTATACCAATGTGCGCTTCAATAGCACCATTTTTCCAAATCCAAATATTCTGAGCTTTCATCTTTTGGTGCAAAGATTCAATTAAAGGTATAGCTGCTACTTGGCTAGCTAGAACTTCAAAAGCACCAGCTGCATTTATAGTACTGTTTTTTTGAGGTAATCCATTTCCATTTAATGTTACACCGTGTGATTGTACAAGACTTGGTAGCATTGCTTTCAAATCTAATAAATCTTGGTCTGTTGCTTGAAGGAAGTTATCTCTTACAGCCCCAACAAAACAATAATCCAAATCACATATAGCTTTAGAAGGTAAATCCATTGCAGCTAATATCTCTAATGACTTTTTAGTATCGTGTACACCACTTTGGGCAACAAGCGCATGTTTCTCTTGACCCATAGTTAAACTAGAAACTGCTTTAAATATAAATGGCAGTAGTCTTAACTCAGTTTTACCCTCTGTTAATATTACATTTTCTGCAAACAACACTTGATTAGAATGAGCTAAATTAAAAATTTGTTCCATTTGATGGGTTGAGTTTGGAACAACGGATTGGATAGCGTCTGTTAACCTGAGTCTTGAATGTGTGCCTAAAGTGTCATTCTTTCTTATTAGCAAGGTCTTCTCTGCTAATTCAGGAGTTATCATTTGAGCAGAGTGAGTTGTAATTAAAACTTGATATCCGATTGATGACAAATCAACTAATGCTTCTCTAATCTGTTCAATAGCAAAGGGGTGTAAATATAACTCAGGTTCATCAATTAAAAGTAAGGTCGTTGAATTGGAATTATTAGAGCTCCTTTTTACTTCCGCTAAGTATTGTACTAACGCCATTTGAATTGAACGTTGCGCACCATGCCCATAAGAAGAAAAGTCTCTTCCACTCCCAGCGCCTTCAAAAACCTTCAATGTACCCGCTTTAATGAGTTCGTCTATTGTTGGAGTATCAAAATGTAACTTAACACTCATGCCAGGGAATAAATCATTAACTTTTGAATTAACATTTTGATCAATTACAGATAATTCAGAAAACCTCATATCACCGCCGGATGATATTCTTCTGCCAACCTCGTCAAGATGTTGGTTCAATTCTGTTTCATGAGCTGCTTTCACTGGAGCTAAAAACTCACCTAGTAATTTCCCAATTGTCGTTGAAGTTTTAGCTTTTGAAGCATCTTCTGCTGCATTTTCCATCGCTCCTATTCTTATTGGTTCTGGAAGGAGTACGCTGATAGCGGCATCTAATCCGGTTGGGTTTGCAGCCCAATCATTATCTGAATCATTCCATACTGAGATTCTAATTTCAGCCGTTTTAGCACTTGGTGTTTCTTGTACTCTCCTTATTTTTAAGGTTTCATTTTGAATGTAATTTTCAATTGAGCTTTTTTGTCTTGGGGGCATTACATCAAGAAGTGTTTGTGATATTCCTTCAATAGTCGCAATTACTTCAATTGGCTGCGATGCATCAAAAAAATCTTTTTCAGTTAAACTCGACTTTTTTAAAAGCCATTGAATTGCTGACAAACAGTTAGATTTTCCTGCAT
>JBLIKP010000114.1:0-6545 GCA_047635375.1 Sphingobacteriales bacterium
GATAACAAGGTTACAGTTCTTGCTGAATCTATTATCGAAACAGAAGATTAAAAAATATTAAGGGTTAATAAAAAAATCCCGTAACGATTTATTCGTTACGGGATTTTTTATGCGGTAAACTTTTTACGATTAGAATCCGCCTAAGCTAATTCCAAAGGCTACCGGCGTTAACTCAGGCCCTTGATTGGAGGCGAATAAGCCGTTTAAACTGTATCTCCCGAAGAAACCTAGGTTTCCATACCCTACACGTGCAATAACGCTGTATTTGAAGGGATTAAGGTTAAAGTCGTCCTTGATCTTTTGCTTACCATTCTCGGCGCTAATTTGCTTAGTTTTCCCCCTTGTAAGGAAACCAAACTCCATACCACCCGCAACGAAGAAATGCTTATTGTCGCCTACGTCACCCGTGTTAAACACTAACATTGCTGGGACAGTAATGTAAGTAGCCGCTAATTTATTTTTATCGTAGTTCACACCCGTTTGGATGATGGAAAGTGAGTCTTTATTTGACTCTAACTTGATGTTTTTTCTGAAGTGATAATTCACGAAATCCCATCCTATACCCGTTTCGATAGCTACATAATCTTTTATTAGATTTAATCGAACATCAATCAAGTGAAGGCTAAAATCAACCGACTTGGCAAGGTTCACTTCAAGATCACTGTTTGGTGGACTTAATGTGAATTGATCGTCTTGCAAGTAGGTATTTAACCCGAAATCCATTCTGAACCAATCGGTCTCCACACGTTTGAACTGGTCTTTTTTCTTAAAGTCTGAGGCATCGAAAGAATCTTCACCCTTCTTACCATCTTTATTATCGCCATCGTTCATGGTGATATTTAATACTTCGCCATTCACCAAGGTTACCTTGGTATTCCCAATTTTAATTACCGATGTATCGCTTTTTTTCTTGTTGGTATCCTGAACCAGGACAACTGCCATTTGCTTTTCAAGCTCTACTGACTCCAGTACTTCTTCCAATTGTTCAATTTCGGCCTCAGCCATTTCAATATCAGCTTCGAAAGAGGCTAGATTGCCTTGCAGAAAAAACTTGTTGATGGATTCTTCCAAAACTTCTTCAAGATACTTTTCGTCATTGGCAAGGCGTTTTTTATCCAACGGCTTAAGATCGTCCATCACTTGGGTGATGGCAATGGTTACGTCTTTTAATAGGAGGTTAAAATCCTTCGCCGTCATGTCTACGGTTTCAGGTTTTACAGAATACACCGTCCTCTCGATTTTCTTAGCGGAAATATTCTCTATGGTCTGCGCCGAAAGTCCAAGACTAAAGGCACTAATTAATGTGATGATTGCTATATTTTTCATGATGGTTAATTTCTAATTGTTAATTACTTACTGTTTTCTTGCCACTCCAGCTTATGAAACCCAGGTTAATATTGTACGAATATTCCTGAGCACCTTCAGTCTGAACTTTGGCGAACTTAATTTTATCGTTATTTATTCTATCGGCGGCAACTATTGCCACGTCAAGCGCGCGTTTCACTTCAATTTCCTTGATATTGCTGGCTGGTGCCGATGCAATAACCTCAGGGCTTTTTTCTTCTATAATTTCTAAAGGAGCTTCCTCTAGCACGATTTCAGGCTCAACGGTTTCTACTTTTACTAAGGCTTGCGCCGAAGTATTTTCTTCGAGAATCACCGCAGGGGCATCTTGCTCAATTTTTTCTTGGGTGGCTGGCTTAATTACTTTAGCGATAGGCTTGCTTTTCAACTCAGACTTTGATTTTATTACCGGCTTAACGGCTTTTTTGGCCACCTTCTTTTCCGAGGCTTTTTTCGACACTGGCTTTACTGTTTTATCAGTTTTGGTCACCTTGTTCGTCTTCGATTTACCAGAGGAAATGATTTTAAACATCCCTTGTTCAGGCTTTGTTGTTTTTGCTTTGGGTGTATTTTTTTGATCAGCACTTTTTACAAAAATGTCTTTGTTGTTGCTAGGGTCTTCTAAAATCCCCATACCCATCCAACCTATCACGAACAGCACAATAACTGATGCCGCGATACGCATCCAAGGGAAAGGCTTCTTTTCGGCTTTAGCCAACCCTTTCTCAATGTTTTCCCAAACGTGGGCTGATGGCGTAGGTTCGAAATTCTCGAACTCCTCCTTAAATACTTTTTCTAATTTTTTATCAATTGGATTGTTCATAACGTACAATTCCCTCCTTTCTTAATATTTCTTTTAGCACTCCTTTTGAACGTGCTAATTGCGATTTGGATGTCCCTTCAGTTATTCCTAACATCTCCCCTATTTCCTTGTGGTTATAGCCTTCAACTACGTAGAGATTAAATACCATGCGGTAACCTTGTGAAAGTGATTTTATCGCATCCAATAGCTTTTGTGTATCGTAATCGGTGAACACTAAACTATCTCCTTTTAAACTTTCATGGTGATCGTCAATATCAACCAAAAGGTTCGACTTTAAATTTTTGCGGTAGTATTCAAGTGAGGTGTTAACCATCACTCTGCGCATCCAACCTTCAAAGCTTCCTTTACTCTTGAACGATTTACATTTTGTAAACACTTTAATAAATCCTTCTTGCAAGATATCCTCGGCTTCGTACCTGTTATTTGCGTAGCGCATACATACCCCCAGCATGGTTCCTCCGAACTTGTCGTACACAAGTTTTTGGAATCGGGCGTCTTTTTTTTGACATCCTTCCACCATTTGGGCTTCAGTATATGCGTGGGCAATTTTCATGGTTTGACTTAAAGACGTAAGGTCTTAAGAATTGGTTGCATGCGGAAAGAAATATTTAATTTTTTGGGAATTTGAATTACGAATGTCGAATTACGGATTACGCCCATCTCCTGCGGGCTGGGTAAAAATTGGGGTTTCGAGGTTTACCTTCCCTCCGGGTCTCTCGACGAAGACCCTGAGGGAAGGCTTGGAGGTACCAAAGAAATCGAAAGTCGATATAGGAAGGGTAATTAGGGTCCCTTGCAGGAGACCCTGATTGGATAAAACTTTTTTTCGCTGCGCGGGGTTTTGGATTACATTCTTTTAATTGGGGATTTGGCACTGAGGGAAGGGAGGTTTATCTTCCCTCCGGGTCTCTCGAGGAGGACCCTGGGGGAAGGTTTGGAGGTACGAAAGAAATAAAAAACTAATCAAACTTCTTCAATCTAAAATTCCCTTTCCAGCTTAGAAACAAGCTGTTGCTGAACTCTAATTTAGGGTCATTTAAATCGATGTAAGGCTCGAAGCGGGCGCTAAGAAAAAGGTTTGGTGCCAGCTGGATGTCTTGAAGGATTCTAACAAAAACAATTTCCCGTTCGCCTTGGAAAAGCCCAGGTTTATGAATTGATGAACTCACCGACTGCATCACCGGTTCTCCAATTACACTAATAAATTCATTACCCTTCCAGTAGCTTAGCATTAGCTCAAAATAAGCCGTTTTAAGCGACGCATTTAAAAATATAGCATTGCCATCTTTGAACGGACGAAGATTCCTGAATGGGACAGTATTAAACCCGAGAAGGTAGGCTTTCAGGGAAAATCCACGGTAGAAATCCCTGCTCATTGGTTTGGTCTGTTCAATTTCAATTCCTACCGCCCCATTAAGTGTAGTTTCCACTGGAATTCTGGTAGTGTCTATTTGTCCGCCGGTATGCTGCACAATAAGCTGTAAAGGAATCTTGACCTCAACTCCACCAGGATTAATAAATGGTTTGTAATAACTGCTAAATCCACCTCTAAGGACTTCATTAAATGTGGAATAAGGCTCTATGTACAATGCCCAATCTAACCAACCATCGAAAAAGAATTTGGGCTTTTTATACAAAAACTGGATTCCGTTTTCAATTGGATTCAAAAGCGCTTTGTCAAGATCATACATGGGCTGAATGTACTGGTGCTTTAGGCCACCGTCAATACTTCCGAACTTTAGGGTGAAATTTCTATCAGTAAAGGAAAGGGAGTACACGGGCTGCACTCGCGAATAACCTCGCTGACCGAAATTTTTGTTCACCAAAACCCCACCCTCAACCTTGATTTTTTGATTAGCGAAATAAGTAAGGGTAGGCATCAACTGGTAACCAAAGAGGGTGTAACCATCCGCGAAAGAGTTGTAATACTCGTAATTACGCTGAAAATTTAAATTATAAATATGAAGATCTAAGGTTTTGAATTTTTCCGGGGAATAATCATTCCTATCCTCCAATGGAGTATTGTTAACTTGGGCTTGCGCCGAAGCTGCAACAATCAAAAGTAAGGCAAGGCCAAGGTGCTTCATAGCCTCAAACTTAATTAAAAGATTTCCAATTTGCATCTACCCAACGGCGGGCATTCAAAATACAATCAGTGACGGCGACACCTTTCAGAAAGTTTCCGCCCACGGTGAGCTTGGTGTTTCGGGTGATTTTCTCTATTTTTTCTACCCGATCTAAATGCCCTAGGGTGTAGTGAGGAATGGCATTTTCCCACCTTTTAATCAGACTACGGGAGGGTTGGGGCAAGTCGCCAACTCTTTCTTTTATGGCTTGTAAGCCGATGTCGGTGATTTCTTGATCCGTTTTATTTAGCAACTCCGGATTATTCGCCCCACCTAACATTAACGTTAATGAGGGTTGCCCCGAAGGACTAAAATCTGGAAAAATAAAATGGTTAAACAAACATCCTAAAAGCGGTGTATTTTCTTTTGTAGGGACCAAAAAACCAAAACCCTTTGGGAAACCTGTTCCCTTTGGAAACGTTAAATTTACTGCCGCCAGCTTAGTATACTCTATTTCTAAAAGCGTGCTATTCAAAGCCACGTTCTGAGTGATTTGCGCTAAGGCATTTGAGGGAATAGTCGAAATAATATGATTAAAGACATTGGACTCTCCATTGGATATTATTTCCCCTTTTTGCTCATCGATATGAGAAATTTGGCAATTGCTTTTTACGGTTACCCCATGAACTTTAACGATTTCCTGAATCACGGTGTTTAATCCGCCTTGGAGCGAAACCATTGGGTGCCTGTCCCATCCTTGGAAATCGCCAGGCACTTCATTTGAAGCCTTTTTTTGTCCAAAAAACCCTTTTATAAAGCTGCCTTTGGCCTCTTCAAAACCCATTAGTTTAGGCACCACCGCCTTCGCCGACATCCGTTTGATGTTTCCTGCGTAAATTCCTGAAAATCCCGGGTCAATAATTCTGTTTACAAAATCTTCGCCAACGTGATCCTTAAAAAAATCATAAACTGACACATCTTGATTTCGGGAAAGTGGCTTGAAGATTAATTCTTTGCGCAGGACAGAAAACCAGCCCTTTAATAATGGGGAGGTGAAAATTTGGAGGGGATGCTTAGGAAGCGCTTGTAGTTTTTTATCGACTGAAATAAACCTCCCTTTTGCAGCTGAATTTGCGGCAATCAATTTATCTTGAAGACTTAAATCAAAAACCATCTCAAGAAAAACGCGACCCTTACCTACTGGTCTAATCGCTCTTGGGCCCCATTCCACTAAGTCACCATGATGATTTTCAGAAATCATGTTCCCGCCAAGAGTAGTCTCCTTCTCAAATACAGTAATGTCGAGATCAGGATTACGCTTCTTTAAATAATGTGCAAAAGATAATCCGCTTATCCCCGCACCGAGTATGGCAATTTTTTTAGTCACGGTGTAAAAATAAAAAACCCCGTTGAAGTAACGGGGTTTAAAAATTTTTATGACAAAACTATTGCGCAGGCATTCTCAGAATCTTCACGACACTAAACTCTGTCCGCCTGTTTAGCTGCCTGTTTTCTGGATTATCAGTTCCGTCAGGGTTTTGGTTAGGGGCAATTGGCATTGCCTCTCCGTATCCTTTTGTTTTTAATAATTTTGGATCTATTCCCGCCTCAATTAAGAAATCTACAACTGATTTTGCTCTTTCTTGTGACAGCTTCATGTTGGAGATGCTACGACCAATATTGTCAGTATGGGAAGATATTTCTATTACAAGATTAGGATTTATACGAAGTAATCTTGCCAATGAATCTAATGGTTCTTTAGACTCTGCACGCAAAGTGCTTTTTCCAAAATCATAATAAATATCCTTAATTACAATTGGTTTGTCTATAATGATTTCAAGTAACTCAATACGACCAGTTTTTGGATTGTTTGGGTCAAAGGAGGCGTCAGTAACCAGCTTACTATTAAAGGTTAGGTATTTATCTTTGGAGACAAAAACTTGGTAGGTTTGATTCCTTTCAAGATTGAAAAAATAATCCCCTGAACCATCAGTGGTATCACTATAAAGAACAACTCCATTAGAGTCTTTTAACACAACCAAGGCGTCGATTAAAGGATCAAAAGATTCCCCATCAACCACAACACCTTTCACTACTAATTGCTTAAATAGTAAAATTGGTTTGTCTTCAAAAGTTCCCGTTTTGGATTTGTTAACGGTAGAATATTTTAGACTTTCTGTTAAGTACCCCTTTTTTGACGCTTTAATGGTGTAATCTGAGGCCGGCTCCATTTCGATAATGACAGAACCTTTTTCATTTGACAATGTCTCTTGGTACTTAAATTTCGCGGAACTGTCCATCAATTCAATAAC
>JBLIKP010000115.1:0-6534 GCA_047635375.1 Sphingobacteriales bacterium
TTCAAGATTTTAAATCACAAGCGGTTATACGCCTTATTGGTGATGAGATTGATGAATTAATTCAGAGGTCACTTAAACATTTGAAATCCGATAAATTCGTTTTAAGCGTTTATTTCGAGCAGAATGTCACTCCACAGTACAATAAGCTCAGCAAACAGCTTAGTAATTTATTCCAAGCGCCATTATTACGAGCTCACTTTGTATTCAATAAAAAATGGCAATTGAATAATGTTTATCCAATACCATTAAATGAAATTCCAGAAAACCACATGTATTTATTTCCAGAAATGGCAAGGGATTACTTTGGTAGAACCCGGTACAATGCTCCAAGAGTTTCAAAAACGGCCTATGATTTAGCCATTCTATATAATCCCCTTGAGACAGAGTCTCCATCTAATAAAAAAGCTATTGAGAAATTTGTTTCAGTAGCTGAAGATGCTGGATTTTATGTTGAGCTAATTACCAAGGAGGATTCGGCACGATTGGCGGAGTTTGACGCACTGTTTATCCGTGAAACTACCTCAGTAAACCATCATACTTACCGCATGGCGCGCCGGGCTAAAGCCGAGGGTTTGGTAGTGATAGACGATCCTGAATCAATTCTCCGTTGTACAAACAAGGTGTATTTAGCGGAACTTTTAAGCAGGGCCAAAATTGCCACCCCAAAAACATTAATTATCCATAAAGATAATACTGATATTATTTCGGATGTTTTGGGAATCCCATGCGTGTTAAAGCAGCCAGATAGTAGTTTTAGCCAAGGTGTACTGAAAGCCAAAACCCTCGAGGATCTTAAAGTTGGACTTGAAAAAATGCTTTCAGAAAGTTCACTTGTTATTGGTCAAGAATATCTTCCAACCGATTACGATTGGAGGATTGGCGTCTTAGATGGCGAATGTATTTTTTCGTGCAAGTATCATATGGCAAAAGGCCATTGGCAAATATATAATTGGGCGAAAAAAGGAAACGATATCACAGGGGCAGTTGAATGTGTAAAGCTTATTGATACCCCAGAAGAAATCCTTAGCACGGCTTTAAAAGCAGCTAATTTAATAGGCAACGGACTATATGGTGTAGATTTAAAATATATAGATGGCAAAGCCCTTATAATTGAGGTTAACGATAACCCTTCAATTGATTATGGCTATGAGGATGGAATTCTCGGTGATACAATTTACCAAAAGGTAATAGGTAGTATCAAAAAACGGATTGAAAACGAAAAAACGTTAAAATAACATGTCGGACAGTAAAAAATATCATCTTTTTGAAGTTGTTGGGATAGAATTGGAGTATATGATGGTTAATAAGGAGTCCCTGAAGGTGGTTCCTTTTGCCGATAAAGTACTTCGTGATAACCTGGGAAACCTATCGGCAGATGTGGATAGGGGTGTTATAGGCTGGAGCAATGAATTGGTAAGTCATGTTATAGAATTGAAAACCAATGGACCCGTTGAAAGCACCAAGTTTTTGGATCAGCATTTCCACAAGAATATTCATGAGATTAATGATTCTCTTGCGAATTTCGGGGCGATGTTAATGCCCGGAGGTGCTCATCCAACAATGGACCCATTTACCGAAACTGAAATTTGGCCTCACGAATATAATGAGGTGTATGCACTGTATAATTCCATATTTGATTGTTGCGGTCACGGCTGGAGTAATGTTCAAAGCACCCACATTAATTTACCCTTTGCCAATGATAGTGAGTTTAGGTTACTTCATGGAGCAATTAGATTGATTTTACCGATAATCCCTGCGATTTCTGCTGCTTCCCCTTTTTTGGATGGGAAGCTTACAAAAACAATGGACGGAAGATTAGAGCAATACAAGTTAAATCAAGCCAAGATTCCCTCAATAGCAGGCCTTATTATCCCAGAGCCTGTTTATTCCAAAGCCGATTATCAATCTCAGGTTTTCGATAAAATTTATGCAGATATTAAACCCTTTGATAAGGAAGGGATTTTAAGTAATCAATTCCTAAATTCAAGAGGGGCAATTGCAAGATTCGATCGAAATGCTATTGAAATCCGCCTTGTCGACAATCAAGAATGTCCAAAGGCCGATATTGCAGTAGTTAACTTAATTGTAGAAGTGTTAAAAGATCTTGTAAACAGAATTCAAGATTCCCATTTTAAGATTTCTTCAGAGGAATTAAGAGTGATCTTGGATGATTGTATTAAGCTCGGTGAGAGAACGCAAATATCAAATAAGGAATTCCTAATGGCTTTGGGATTCCCCCCATTTCCAATAAGTGCCGAAACTTTATGGTACAGCCTTTTTGCACGCGTAAAGTCGCAAATGCCTAAGTATTCAAGCCAAGATGTAGAGACCCTCTTAGCCACCGGAACTTTGGCAGGAAGAATGATTAAGGGTGCCGGGACAAATCCATCGGCCGAAAGCCTAAAAAAAATGATGAAGGATTTATGCTATTGTTTAGAGAATAACCAGTTTTATCTTCCCTAAAATGAATTGGATTCTTACATGTGAGCATGGAGGAAATAAAATTCCCAAAGAATATTCACCCCTTTTTAAAGGTGCAAATGAGGTTTTGCAGTCGCATCGTGGCTGGGATATTGGAGTGCCTGAAATTTATGAGGCCTTTTTGAAATTGAAACCTGATTACTCTGCTTTCGCAGATGTGTCTAGATTGTTGGTGGAGTTAAATCGCACCATTGGAAGGAAAAATCATTTTTCTGAATTCACTGAAGGTCTACCAGAAACTGAAAAGAGTAAATTAATCCAATCTTATTTTTCTCCTTTCCGCGAAAGCGTTAAGGATTATATAAAATCCCAAGTTGATGAAAGGCAACTGCTTCATCTGTCCGTGCATACCTTTACACCTGTGTTTAAGGGTAAAGAGAGAAGTGCAGATATTTCATTACTATATGACCCGAAAAACCTTCAAGAGAAGGAGTTTTGCCGTCAATGGAAAAGGGATTTGGCTTTATTTTTGCCTACGTATAATGTAAGATTCAATTATCCATATAAAGGAATAGCCGATGGTCACACTACTTGGTTAAGGAAAAGAATAAAAAATTATGCGGGAATTGAATTAGAGGTTAATCAAAAATATTTTGAGAAAACTCATCCTGAAAGATTTAAACTAATTAAAGGGCTGACAAATAGTTTTTTAAATGTTTTAGATTGAAAAAAAGGCTAATTTAGATTTAAGAAAACATAAAATTTCGATTAGGAAATCCACAGTAAGCACATTAACTATTGTTTTATTAACCTTTGGTTATAGTAATGCTCAGGAAAGATTTAATGAGCAAGAGTTTGTTGCTGCACTCAAAAATTCTTTCAACTAAAGTTTTAAAGGTTTAGGAGCCTATAAAACAGGTAAATCCGAAAAAACAGTAGTAGGTGATGAGTCCGTATCACGGTGGAACTCTACCTATACAATCCAAGGATCTGTTCAAGCTGCAATTGTTTATTTTCCAAACATTGATGTCTCAAAACATGTGAATTTTTTCTACGCTGGAAAATCAGCAGATGAAGCTCAGGAATTTTCAAAACAAGTTGCTTGGCCTATTGCCAAAAGCTGCTTCAAACAGTTTTACAATTCAAAGGGAGTATTCATGGGATTTTTACGCCAATGTGTGGAGGCCAACAAAATTAAAGACTGTTTTTAAATTTTTTGATGAAGCCCCCCATAATTTCATAAGGTTATTCATTTATCGACGAAAACTCCATAGAGAAAATAAGACTAGTTAAATCCAAAATGGGGGAGTTTAATCATTATTCAATAAGCAAGACCTTCCTAAATAAACTATTGGGAAAAAATTATGCTCGCCGAACTTAATTAGGATCATTGATTGGATTCTTGGGCTTTTTCATAAACAAGATTTCATTGAAGTTTTCGAAGTGTTGCACGGCCGTTATGTGGAGGGTGCTAATCTCTCTTTAAATGGACCAGATCCGTAAAAAGATTGTTTCTATACCTTGATGTGTTTAGAGAGGTGTGAGGATGAATACAAAGGTCAAGTAAAACCATCCGTAAAGCGAATAAACAGAACAAGGGCAAGGTGTTTTTACTATATAGAAAATATGGAAAAGGCTAGAAAGTACTTTTTCAAATCGCCGCTTAATTTTAAAACAATCCTTTATATTATTACCACATATTTTGGTTCTCAATATGTTAAGAAGAATTATAACATTTTTGGGTAATAAAAATGTTTCACAAAAAGATTATTCTGTTTTTTGTAAAAAATTGATTCTTGAAAAATAAAAATGAATAATAAAATTATTTTATTTTTAAATTTGTAAAAAATAGTATCGGTTATTAAAAATAGCAAGAGCAGATAGGAAATTTCAGTATAAAATTTTGAAATGAAATTTTGATTTATAGGTTATCTTGGTATATTGCAGACTAATAATAAACATAAATCCCATTTCACAAACCAATTTCAAACAAATGAAAAGATTTCTATCTCTTATTGCAGTAGTAGCATTTGCAGCAACAGCATTCGGGCAAGGCCAGCGTTTAGTTCTTCTTGAACACTTCACGCAAGCTTCTTGTGGTCCATGTGCAACGTATAATCCAGCAGTGGAAGAGTTGTTTAATGAGAACAATGCTCAAACTCAAAAAATTATCGCAGTAAAATATCAAACTTCTTGGCCTGGAACTGACCCTATGTACACGCATAACCCACAGGACCCTAATGCAAGGGTTGCCTATTATGGTGTTTCAGGAGTTCCAAACTCTGTAATTGACGGGAATCATTACAATGGTCACCCAGCGCAATGGGGACAAGATGATATCGATACTCGTTACGCTGTTCCAGCTGAAGTTGATATCACAATGGATCATGAGTTTTTAACTGATGATACTATTATGGTAACAATTACAATCGACCCAGTTGTTCAGACTGTAGCTTCTGATTTAGTTGCACACATCAATGTAGTTGAACGTAAAATCGTTTTCGGTTCAGCTCCAGGTTCAAACGGTGAAACTGAATTTTACTATGTTACTAAAAAAATGCTTCCATCAAACACTGGAACAGCACTTCCTGATACTTTAAAAGTAGGAGAGCCTATTACAATTGTTGAAAAATGGAAAATGAAAAACGTATATGACCAAGGTCAAATTGCTGCGGTATCTTTCGTTCAAAACAATGCAAATAAAGATATTTTAAACGCTGGATATAGCCCAACAAAATTAGACGCTAAAGTTTCTGAACCTTCTATCTTTGCTGGAGCTAATGCTGAAGTATCTTTCGATGCTACTTTTAGCTCTAACATTGGTGATACTACTGTAATGGTTATCGACTTCGCAGGTTCTGATGTTCCTGAAGGATGGGTTGCTACTTTCTCTTACGGTGATTCTTCTTACGGAATGAATGAAACTTTTGAAATAAGCATGGCTAAAGGTGAAGATGTAGTTGTTACTGTTAATGCTACTACTAATGATGAAGCTGAAGTAGCTAACTTCCAAGGAAGAATGACAATCAAAGAATCTCCAGTTAACTTTATCTCTGCTAAATCAACTGTATTCGGAAAAGTTAAAAATCTTTATGTTGATATCATGAGTTGGGCCGATGCAGCTGCCTTCACTGCTGGTTTCAATGCAGCTAGCAACGATTTCCTTCAACTTACAGTTTCTGAGTTTGATGGAATAGAAGACACAAAATTAAATGTTGCAAACGTAAAAAACATTTTCTGGAACTCTTCATACAGAGCGACTCCTGGAACTGGAACTGATGGTCTGCCAACAATTTCTCCATCTCAAATTGCTAAACTTTCTAAGTTTATGGATGAAGGAGGAAACCTTTTTATCACTGGTGCTACTATTGCACAACAAGCTAATCAAGGTATACCTGGAATCGCTGATTTCATGGAAACATACTTAGGAGCAAAATTTGTTAAGAAAGGAAACTCAAACGCACGTGAAGATTTCAAAGACAATACTCGTGATGATATCTTTAATATTCCTCAAAGTAGCGTTTATGCACGTGCTATTAATCCTGTTGCTATTGACTATGTAACTACTGTTAATAAAGGGGTGCCTGTAATTTCTAATTATTCTGATGGATCATTAGATGTTATGATTAGAAATAGAGGAGAAGGTGAAAATGGCTTCAAAGCAGTTTATGTTTCTTACATGGTAGGATTGTCTCAAGGTGCTTTCGTTTCAATCTTATCTAACGAAATCTTCAGAACGTCTATCGCTTGGTTTGATGGTGATGTTGACCAAGAAGATGAATTTACTGGAGTTAAGTCTTTAGCTCTTGAGTCTACTTTCAATACTTACCCTAATCCAGCTACTGATGTACTTAACATCGAAATGGATGTGGTGCCTTCAAAAGCACTAGTAAATGTGTATGATGTGAACGGTAAGCTTGTTATGTCTAGCGACATTACTTCAAACGTAACTTCATTAAACGTTAAGGACCTTTCAGCAGGTACTTATACTTACAATGTAACTAGCGGAACTAAAATCTCAACTACTCAAAAATTTGTGGTGGTTAAGTAATAATTTTGTTTAATAAGATAAAAAGCCTCGCTTCATTAGAAGCGAGGCTTTTTTTTGCCCAA
>JBLIKP010000116.1:0-6415 GCA_047635375.1 Sphingobacteriales bacterium
TTTTGATAATGATCAGCAGATGTCATTGCAATCGCCGCAGCTGGGATAACAATAGTTAAGGATATAACATCCGTAAGCGTAGTTGTAACAACAACGTTTCCAGCTTGAGCATTGGCGAATCCTACAAACATTAGGATTCCTGTAGTAAAGGATAATAGCTTTTTCAATTTAGTAGATTTTTTAATTAAACAAATGGTTAATAATTCACAACACTAAATTTAACGTAGGATCTTTAGGAAAGGTTACAACTACTTTTTAATTTTTATAACAATTCAGATTTTCATTAGTATAAATAGTAAACCTTAAGAAAAGTAATTTATAGAAACTCTTAATCAATGAGAAAAACACTTCATCCTATACAATCCATCTACTTTATTAGAAATCAACAAAAGTTTAATGGTAATTAATCGGCAGTTACAGTAAACACAAAGGTATTAGTATAAGCTCCAGCTGGTTGCCCAATAAAATTGGACCCCCCCGCGGCTTTATATTCTAAAGCCAAGGAAGATAAAGTTATACCACTAGCTCCATTAATTAAAACCTGATCAGTGTTACTCAACGAAGTTTCTCCACTATTTACACCGTCTGCCTCACCAGACACTACAACAGAAAAATTTGAAGCGGCAATATTATTTGTTAGGTAGGAAAAGTTTGCATTCTGAGCTTTTACGGATAAATCCCAGGGTTGATTGCTAACAATAGTTAAGGCAGCCGGAACTGAAGTTGACGTACCATTTTGGTAATGATCTGCTGTATTCATTATTATTGCCGCAGTAGGAACAGCAATCGTTAATGAGATAACATCTGTAAGGGTGGTTGTAACAACAACGTTCCCGCTTTGTGCAATGGATTGGGTAAATGCACAAAAAACCATAAAAAGGAGTAGGTAGTACTTTTTCATAATTAAAATTTTTATTTGATTTTAAAATCAATTTCGGCAACTTCCAGGTCATAATCTAAACCATAGTCAATAACGGCAACTAATGAATATTCCCCAGCACCAATATTTTTCGGAAGTTCTAATTGAAAAATCCTAGGTGAATTAGGAAGAATTGAAAGCTTCGATTCTTTTAAATCGGTCTCTTCCCCAGTTTTTAAATTTAGGAGTTGGTAATTCACTCTTAAATCAAGTACGGACTCCTCAATATTGCGGATTTTCAAAAAAACAATATTTTTAGTTTCTTCATCCAGACTAAGGCTTTCAATATTTAAACCACGTTTGTTGATTGAGGGTGGTGTTTGGTAAATCAAAACTCCGATCCTATACCTAATGTTTATTTTTGTTTGCAAATCCTTTGAATCACCGCCTTGGTTAAGCTCCTCGACCGGCTCAACAAATAGCATGGACCAGCGAACTTTATCCTTTTGATCATCCTTTGGCCTTTTCAAATTTAGATCTAAATATTGAGTAGCATCTGGCAAAACAGTAAAAAATGTTGGAGATACTTTTGCCCATCCTGCATTTGAGAATTTTTGAGTATTAGGATTATAATATTCCTTTTTTCCAGCAGAATCTCTATACCAATCTTGTAAAAACACGTTAAATTTGGCGGGAGATTTCCCATCATTTTTTACAGAAATTTTCTGAATTTGTTCCTCTCCAGGAATTAGTTCGAAAAACATTTTCGTAGGGCTTACAGATATCCCATCTTGGGCAAAAGATGAAAAGAAAGATGAAAACAATACCGCTATGGTAAAAATTACTTTATTCATTATAAATAATATAAGGCAATGGGTTTAAACTATTTTTAAATATATTCAAGTTTAGAAATAAATCAAAACTAATTAACTAACTAACTAATATTTAATATTTTTACAAAAAAAAAATTGGACGAGAATTTAAGCAAGTTAAGGAGAGAATACTTAGGGACACCCCTTGGGGACAAAACTACCAATGATTCTCCAATAGAACAATTTAAGGAATGGTTTAACGAAATTAAATCAATAGAATCAAAAGATCCTAACGCATTTTCGTTAGCCACCTGTGGAAAGGACTTACAACCTGATCTTCGTTTGGTTCTACTCAAAGGCATTGAGAATGGTGATTTCATTTTTTTTACAAATTATAATTCCAAAAAGGGCATACAAATTATTGAAAACCCAAAAGTTTCAATGAATTTTTATTGGCCAGAGCTTCATAGGCAAGTTAGGATTCAAGGAAGTGCCCTAAAACTCTCAGTTGAGGAGTCTAAAGAATATTTTTATTCACGCCCTCAAGGCAGCCAAATTAGCGCGATTGTTTCTCCTCAAAGTGAAAAAATAGCCTCAAGAGAGATTCTGGAAAAATCGGTTAAGGAAACTTTGAAAAATCTTTCAAAAAACGTACCATTAGAAATGCCCAAACAATGGGGTGGATTTAAAATCAGTCCTGAAAAAATTGAGTTTTGGCAGGGTCGTGAAAATAGGTTACATGACAGAATTCAATATACCAAGAATCAAGAAAATTGGTTAAAAACAAGGCTTGCACCGTAAAAAATGTTAAAAGAAATAGGAGGATTTTTAGTTAAAAATGTCAATCCAGACGCGATTATTGAGTTGCATGAAAGTGAGGCCTCACCATGGATTGAGGTCAACCCCGTGCATTTAACAGATATATTTGAATCATTAAGACATTCTGAAAATCATTTTTTTGATTTCTTGAATTCGATAACTGGGGTGCATTTAATAAATGAAAATAAGTTTTCAATAGTTTATCATTTAACCTCAATTCCGTTTAACAAGTCAATTACATTAAAAGTATTTATTAATGTAAAAAATGCTATTTGCCCAACAATCTCCGAAATTCACAAAGGTGCAGATTGGCATGAAAGAGAGATTTTCGATTTATTTGGGATAACATTTACAGGTCATAAAAATTTAAAAAGAATTCTATTACCCGATGATTGGGTTGGACATCCCTTGCGTAAAGATTATCAAACAGAAGAATTTTACAAAGGAATCAAGATTGATTACGAAAATTCTGACAAGCCAAGTGATATTTTTTAAAGGTTTTAGAGTTTTTGGCAAAGGATTTGCATAATCATTTATTTTACTTACTTAATCAATAAATTTAAAGTGAAAACTCCAATATTCATTTGCGCACTGCTTATGGCTTATGGCTTTTAACGTAAATCCTACATTTTTAAAGGCCGCAAATTCTTCAGGGGAACCGGAAACCTCAAAACCTACACATCTCCTGCCCGTGCTATTGAGATAAGAGCATATCTTCAAGAATTTGAAAATAAATGCCTTACCACCATTAACAATCGAATTAAGAATCGAATTAAGAATCCAGCAATTATCACCTCCAAAAAAGACGATTATATTCGATTAAAACTTTTATTAGATAATGGTTATGTTTTGACCCTATACAACAAGGTAAATGGTGCAATCAATTACTATAATCGAGAATTAAATCGTTTAAAAACGAGCGCTTTCCAGTTGCAAACTTTAATTGAATCTGCAAAAAGAAATAGTAATAGTTAGTCATTTGGACTTGTGTTTAAATTTTTACATTAGCATCATTGGCAAACTTGAGCAACCCAAATGAAACTAATTAATAGGCGTTTTTTATTTTTTACAGTAGCATTTCTTTTTATTTTATCCACTCACTCCATTTCTCAGGTTCTTGAAATTGGGCAAAATCCCCCGTCCCTTAATTGGAAGTCAATTGAAACTGAAAACTTTGAAATCCTTTTCCCGGAAAGCTTTGAAAAAAAAGCACAGGAAACAGCAAATGCTTTAGAAAAAATCTATCTGTACGGTGGCTTATCATTAAATAATGAGCCAAACCAATTCACTATAATTCTTCAAAATCAACCAGCCATTGCCAATGGATTTGTAATGTTAGCTCCACGACGGTCTGAGTTTTTCGTTTTACCTCCAGAAAATCAAAACGCATCTGACTGGGTTCAAACGTTAGCACTTCATGAGTTCCGACACATGGTACAAATGGATAAAACAAAACAAGGGTTTACAAAAAAAGTGAGTCAAGTACTTGGAGAAGAAGCAACTATCGGTCTATTTGGAATTACTCTTCCCCCTTGGTTCTACGAGGGTGATGCAACTGTTATTGAATCGGCGTTGTCTAATGCTGGACGTGGAAGAAATCCTGATTGGGACATTTTATTTAAAGTACAAATCATCGAAAACGGCCCATTCAGCTACCAAAAGGCTAGTTTCGGCTCATACAAGGATGAAATTAGTGACCATTACCGCTTAGGCTACCACATAGTCCAATTTGGAAGAAACGTCTACTCGGAGTCATTATGGAGCAATGTAATGGACCGCACTGCTCAAAAACCGTATATCCCTTTTGCATTTTCTAATGCATTAAAAAAAGAAACTGGTTTCAAAAGTCATAAATTTTATGAAGCGGCGATGGGAGCGCAAAGAATTCAATGGCAACAAGAATTGAACATCTCTAATTCAACGTTTTCAAATCATTTTCCAATTGACTCCTCAAAATCATTTACTAATTACAATAAATTAGTTCCCACAGAATCTGACCATGTGGTAGTGATTAAATCAGGGATTGACCAAACTCCTGAGGTCACCTTAATTTCAACCACTGTTAGAGAAACTAAATTATTTGGACTCCCCTACCAAACAAATGAAAAGGATTTTCATTATTCCTCGGGGTCATTGGTTTGGAATGAAATAAGGTATGATCCTCGCTGGCAATATAGAACCTACAGTGTTTTAATGCGCAAAAACTTATTGACTGGTGAAAAAAATCAGTTAACCAAGAAATCCAGAATCTCGGGACCTTCCCTTTCTCCAAGGGCTGACAAGATAGTTTATGTAAATACTGAAGTTGATTATTCATTCAAATTAAAATTAGTTGACGCAGTTTCAGGAGATACACTAATCACCTTCAATAATCCTGATAATTACTTTCTCCAGGACCCAATATTCAGCAATGATTCAACTATTATTTCAATAATTTCTAATTCCTCCGGAAAAGGAATTATTGGATATACCCTAGGGGATAAAAATCCTAAAATAATTCTAAACCCAATTGCATTAAATATTGAAAATATTAGTTCTCATGAAAATTGGATTGTATTCAATTCAAATCAAAATGCAGTTTCTCAAATCTTCGGAATCAATGTAATTACTAATCAAATTATTCAACTTTCCAATTCACCCTATGGAGCAATTGAGCCCATCATTTCAAAGAATGGTGAAACTCTTTATTTTTCAGAATTCACTATAAATGGTTATCGTCCGGCATACAAAGCTTTTACTCCAGAAAAGGAATTAGAACATGCTTCGTTATCGCAATACACATCACCCGATTTAAGGGTCTCTGTTGCGCAAGAAAAAACAGGGGACATTTTCAAAAACATTCCTGACAAAACGTTTGACGTTAAAAATTATAGCCAATTAAAAAATTTATTTTATTTCCATAGTTTAACACCCTATTCAGGCAATTCTGACCCCACCAATATTCAAAATATTGGCCTTGGACTTCAACTAAAAACAAATAATAAGCTAAGCACAATGGGTGGAAGTGTTTATTATTTATTTAATCCTGAATTTTTCACGCATACAGTGGGAGGAGAAGTTGCTTATAAAGGATTTTACCCCGTGATTTCCTTTTCGGCAGAAAATACAGAAGGCTTCACCTTAAACAACTCTCCTGCTGGCTTAGCCCTTCCTGGAAAAGACAGGAAAATTGCAACTTGGAGAGAAACTAACAGTGCATTGCAGGTATCTGTCCCATTAAATTTTACTAGTGGAGTTTGGTCAAGACTTTTGAATATATCAACCTCTGTTAGATATACTGAGCGATATAATATTGAGAATGTTATAAATCGAGAAAACTTCACCAGAATTATCCCACCTTTTGTTCAATTTTCGGCAACTGGCGGAGCAAATATGAGAACGGCAAAGCGTGATTTACGACCAAAATTCGGACAAAATTTCTCCATTTTTTATGGGGAAATTCCATTTTCCGAGGAATTTTCTGGAAGGGCGTATGGAATAAATACTTTGCTATTTTTTCCTGGATTATTTAACCATCATAGTCTAATAATTTCTCCGAATTACCAATCAACTACAGGGATTTTTGCAGGTTACAATATAATAAATCAGCCAAGGGGATCGCAACTGCCAAGAGGCGCGCAATATTATTCAATTTTAACCGGTTATGAATTCCCAATATTCTATCCGGACCTTGCTTTGGGCAGAATTGCCTATCTTAAACGAGTTAAAGGTGGTTTATTCCTTGATGCAGCTGCAACCAATTATCAAAATTTAGGGCAAGAAATTGTCACTTCTGGATTTGATATTAAAGTAGATATGCATTTGCTGCAATTTTTCCTTCCGGAAGTTGAATTTGGAGTACGAATTTACTCTTCAATTCAGGATTTAGGGTATTTCCCGGGAATGATATATACCTTAAATTTTAGATATTAATTATGAATATAAA
>JBLIKP010000117.1:0-6040 GCA_047635375.1 Sphingobacteriales bacterium
GTGCACCTCTTTTATGATAATATTCTGAGCGAATTTCTGGTGGAAGTTTGTAATTACCAATCGACTTTTTCTTAGCCGCATGATCAAACCCATCGCTATCACCTCCTTGAATCATAAATTTGGGAACAACTCTATAAAAAACAGTATTGTCGTAATAACCTAACTTGGAAAGGTAAATGAAGTTTGCTCGATGAAGGGGAGTGTTGTCGTACAAACGGACCTTTAAATCTCCTTGGGGAGTGGATATTTTAACAATTTGTTCTGGATTAGATTTTTCAAAATCTGTTAAAAAATCAACAATATTGTCGGAAATTAATCGCTCCGGAGCCTTTTTTTTCTTTTTCACATTCACTTCCACAGGAAGAGTTTTCTGCGTAGAAACGCTCGGTTTTTGCGAATTCTGGCAAGAAAAGGTAAAAAACAACATGAACAACGGCATAAATCGGTAAAGAAAGTATTTCATTATGTGAGTTGCTCGATGTAATTAAAATAATGATTTGGAATTGGGAAGGCTGAAGGTCCGTAATATTTCTCTTTTTTTTAAATAAATGCCTGACTTTTGCAGTTTAAACCCCAATTGTAAATCTGAACTATTACCTTTAAGATCCCACTGATAAATTTAAAACATGAAAAAATACCTTTATTTTCTTCCCTTAGTTTTCCTTTTTAACTCCGTTTTGGCTTTACCCGGCGATACTACAATTGTTAGATCCCATGATAAAGTTTTATGGGATTGGTATGGGAATAAAGATAATTGGGTGAAATTTCCCGATGCTTCCACTTCCTATCACAAGGTATTAATGAGGTACACTTTAGGTTGCCCAACAACAGGATGTAGCGAATGGGATTATTCCACGAAAATTGAACTTAGACATCGCCCTGGTGCAACCGACTCAGTTTTGAGAAAGGACCCTAAATTTAAAGTGGATGGAAATGAGGTTGATTCTGTTTACCTGTCCAACGATACTACATGGTCTACTTTCTATAATCAAACTTCAACCGTAACCGACAGCATAGTTAATACTCCATATAAAATTCATCTATACCAGGATGAAGGAAATACCAAAACAATCACTGATTCAGTTTCTGCTTGGAAATCAAACTATTACAATTACTATTTTGATAATCTAGGTAATGTGACCGATTCAGTTTTTGTAGCCTCTGACTCGCTTTGGAAATTGACTTATCATGAATATTATGAAAGTTTTGAAGTCGTGGAGAATATGGAGCTAGGGAGAGTTATCACTCCCTATGCTGGAAACTACCCAAATACATGGGAGAATTCTTGGATTTTCGATGTTACTGATTTTGTTCATTTACTAAAGGATTCCACTGAAATCAGAGCATTCTATGGTGGCTGGCAAAACGGATTTACAATAACTCTCGATTTCATTTTTATTGAGGGAACACCGGTTAGAAATGTAATTGATATTAAAAATGTTTACAGCAGTGGGGGAGGCGGATTTCAATATGGAAACGCCAATCGTACGATTGAAACATGGCTAACTGAAAAGAAATTAAAAATTGCTGAGGAAGCGGTGATGGCAAAAATTAGGGTTACCCATTCTGGTCATTCATTTGGAGGCGCTGAGAACTGTGCTGAGTTTTGTCCAAAAAATTATCACCTAAATATAAACGGGAAAAAAGAATTCACCCAATTAGTATGGCGAGATGATTGCGGAAAAAACCCTATTTACAACCAAGGAGGAACGTGGCTTTATAACCGAGCAAACTGGTGCCCGGGAGACATTGCAATTATCCGTGAGCATGATTTAAGTCCATTTATTACCGCAGGAGATTCCATAGCAATCGATATGGATATGGATCCTTATACTTATTCTGGTGGAGCAGGTTTTCATCCTAATTACATCATTGAAAGTCAGCTAGTAACCTATGGCGCTCAGAATTTTGTAAATGACGCTTCGGTGGAAGATATTATGGCTCCTACCAACGACTTTAAGTACAATAGAACTAACCCTGTTTGTAATAATGCCATTGTAAAAATTAAAAATAATGGGAGTGCCGATTTAATTTCTGTTGATATTGATTACGGGATAAAAGGAGGAGAGGTTTTTACTCATACTTGGACCGGTACCCTGAAATTTTTAGAAGAGGCAATTGTTGAAATCCCAACTGCCGGAATAGGGTTCTGGTCTGGTAGAACTTCCGATTATTTTGAAGTAAGCGTTAAAAACCCAAATGGTGAAACCGATGAGTTTGAATTCAACAACACTATTGGAACTGGATTTGATATTCCTCCAGTAATTAAGAAAACATTAATTCTAGATGTGGTAACCAACAATCAAGGATATGAAACTAGCTGGGATTTAGTAAATGACGAAGGTATTGTTATTTACAAAGGACAAGACCTCGGGAATAATAAACAAAGCAGGGATACATTAGAATTGGATCCTGGGTGTTATACTTTTACTATCCGTGATTCAGGGTGTGACGGGCTTTCTTTCTTTGCCAATAGTGATGGGTCGGGAGTTGCTCGATTAAGAGAAGTTGGTGGTGGGGTAATCCGTACTTTTAACCCTGACTTTGGTTGTGAGTTAAGTCAAAGCTTTACGCAGAATATGACCCTTGATGTCCCACAAATGGAAACCTTTGGAGATGTAATGGTCTTCCCAAATCCAAGTAATGGGAATTTCAAGCTTGACGTGGTTTTGCCGTCGGTAAATGATATTTATATCGATGTGCTTGATGCTCAAGGGAAGCTTATTCATTCAAAGCAAGTAGCAAATGTCCAGGCGGATGTCATTCCGATGGATTACAACCTGCCTTCCGGAATTTACATGGTTAGGATTCAATCTGAAAATGAAAACTTCTTGAGAAGAATTGTGATTAAATAATCAACCAGTATAAATAAAAAAAGGAGCTTCATTTTTGAAGCTCCTTTTTTTATGGCTTAATTTTTTTGAAGGATGCTCGAATTCCTTTTATTAGGGAGGAACTAAATCCGCTATGCTCCATTTCGTTTAGACCTTCAATGGTACAACCTTGAGGAGTGGTTACTTTGTCTATTTCGTGTTCTGGATGATTTCCATTTTTTAGTAGAAGCCCCGCTGCACCTTTTACAGTTTGCGCCGAAATTAACTGTGATGTTTTAGCATCGAAACCCGTTTGTATTCCACCTTGGGATGAGGCGCGTATGTAGCGTAGTGCAAATGCAATTCCGCAAGCTCCAAGCACTGTAGCCGCATCCATTAATTCTTCATCGATAATTACAGTTATTCCAAGATTGTCGAATAAGTCCTTCACAGGATCTTTCAAATCCTTAGCTGCCGAATTTAGGCACATGCACGTCATAGATTCCCGAATGGCAATTGCGGTATTAGGCATTGCTCTTAGGATTGGAATTTCGGTGCCTACCGTGTTTTCCATTTGCTCCATACTTACTCCTGTGATTGTGGAGATTAATGCATGGCGAGATTTATCCAAAAATGGGGTGATTTGGACAAGAATGGCGTCAATTTGCTTCGGCTTTACCGCTAAAATTATCCAATCTGAAGATTTTACGGCCTCATCGTTGGAGGAAGTGGCGTTGAAGCCTTTTTCTTATAATTCAGCCAGAGCCAATGAATTTCTACGTGTCAACGTGATTTCACTGGCTTTAAAGTTTCCTGACTCTACTAACCCTTGGGCTATTGATAATCCTAGATTTCCTGCGCCAATGATGGCAATTTTTGGTTGGGACATTTGCATAAAAAAATACCTGCTAGAAATATATTCTAACAGGTACGTAAAGATAGAAAATGTGTTTCAATTAACCTTTGGTGGAAATTGATATTGCCACAATTAAATGCTCCCACATAAGGCTTATAACACCCTCGTCGTTTTTCATTTTCATTTTGAAGGTCATGTTTTCTACCATGTCTTCATTTTCTTCGGCCGCAACTTGAACTCTTAATACGTCTTTTGATTCGTCGTATTTTCCTGCTCCCCATTGCTCTGCTTCGCTGTTGAAAATCACGGTCCACATATCTTCCGAAGGAATGGTGAAGATTGAATAAGTTCCGGCAGCTAATTTTTTTCCTTCAACCATAATGTCCTTGGTCACTTTAATTGTGGTGGCATTATTTGCTCCCGTGCGCCAAACTTTATCGAAAGGCACTAATTCACCCCAAACCGTGCGTTCGCGGACAGCTGGTGAATGGTAGTTGATGTTAATTGCAGTGCCGTTTGAGAAATTCAGGTTAGCCTCCGCTGCTGGGCTTTTCATTTTCTTGTCTTGGGCTTGCGCCGATGGACTAACTGCTAGGAATGCAAAAGCCACTAAGGCTAATGCGCTGAAAAATTTGATTGTTAATTTCATAAGATTGAATTTTGATGCTATTAAATGTAATCGCTACAGCCCATTGTAAAAGACTTGTGCGCGTAATATTATTGCTATGTTAATTAATCCTTTTTAAGTAATTGCTGAATTTCATGGAGCTTCATCATGGCGTCAATAGGGGTGAGGGTGTTAAGCTCTAAATTGATTAACATCTCTTTTATTTGCGCCAATTTTGGATCGTCAAGGCTAAAAATGCTGAGCTGCATTTCTTCGCTTTTCTTATTTGGTCGAGGTTTTTTTCCTGTGTCGCCGTGTGATCTTTGTTCTTCAAGCTCTGCAAGAATCTTTTCCGATCTTTCAATTACAGTAACCGGCATTCCTGCAAGTTTTGCCACATGGATTCCAAAGCTGTGCTCACTGCCACCTTTTTTCAGCTTGCGCAGAAAGACAATCTTTTTGTCGGCTTCTTTTATTGAAACGTTAAAGTTTTTTATCCGCGGAAGCTCATTAGCCATCTCATTTAACTCATGGTAATGAGTAGCGAATAATGTTTTTGCCTTGGCCAAGGGATGATTATGGATGAACTCCGCTATGCTCCAGGCAAGCGATATGCCATCGTAGGTGCTTGTTCCACGACCAATTTCGTCAAGAAGGATTAAACTACGGTCCGAAATGTTGTTCAGGATACTGGCAGTTTCGTTCATCTCCACCATAAAGGTCGACTCGCCACTTGAAATATTATCGGAGGCACCCACACGCGTGAAAACCTTGTCGACTATCCCCAAAGTAGCCTTTGAAGCTGGGACGAAACATCCCATTTGCGCCATAATCGAGATAAGCGCTGTTTGTCGCAACACCGCCGACTTACCACTCATGTTGGGTCCGGTGATTATCAAAACCTGTTGGTCGTCGCGGTCAAGGTAAATATCGTTGGGGATGTAGGGCTCGTCAATAGGAAGCTGACATTCGATAACGGGGTGTCGTCCGTTTTTTATGTCGATAATCATGCTATTGTCAACTAGCGGTTTCGAATATTTCTTATCCCTTGAAATTGATGCAAATGAAAGCAGACAGTCGATGTTTGCAATTATATGCGCATTTACCTGGATGGGTTGAATGTACTGGGCAAGCGAGATTACAAGATCTGTATAGATTTGTGTTTCCAACGCTAAGATGCGTTCCTCAGCACTTAAGATTTTTTCTTCGTAGACTTTAAGTTCGTCGGTGATGTAGCGTTCAGCATTAACCAGTGTTTGCTTGCGAATCCATTCTTCAGGAACTTGGTCTTTGTATTTGTTTGTTACCTCAAGGTAGTAGCCGAATACGTTGTTGAAAGCAACTTTTAAAGAAGTTATTCCAGTCCTTTCAATTTCTCTTTTCTGGATTTGAAGGAGGTAGTCTTTTCCTGAAAAGGCAAGGCTACGAAGATCGTCAAGTTCTTCGTTTATTCCATCGGAAATCACGTTTCCTTTGTTAAGCATGGCCGAGGGATCGTCCATAAGCTCACGGTCAATCTTCTCGATAATCTTGGTAGATGGATTTATTCCGTCGGCAAGTTCGATTAGATGATCGTTCTTGGTTTCCATGGAAAGCTCTTTCACCTTGTTGCATGCGATAAGTGAGCGCTTAAGCTGGACAACTTCCTTGGGGCTAACTTTGGCTAGTGCAACCTTTGATATAAGTCGTTCCAGATCGCCAACTTCGTGGATAGATTCTCGGCAAGTGTCCGCCTTAGCGAAATTCTTCACGAAATATTCAACT
>JBLIKP010000118.1:0-5914 GCA_047635375.1 Sphingobacteriales bacterium
ACTAATGTTTCCCTTTCTAGAACAACAAATATTTCCCGAAGACGTGACCATTGCACTTAGGGTTCATTTTAAGAATCCTCCAGCCGCTTCCTGTACTGATGAGAGGCTTCAAAAAGTTTTACATCGTTATAACGACCGACAACCAACACTTGTAAAAGACCTCCCATTTAACACCCCTTTTATTTTAAAATCAGGGAAACAAATGATTAAATTAAAACTCCTTAGAAAAAGGTTTTTATGTAAAGACATCCATAGTTCGAGAATGTATACGGTGAGCGGACTTATGGAGATTGTAGAATGAAAATTATGAGCTTAAAAATTGCAGTATTGTACGGTTCGACCCGAGAAAATAGACAAGGAATAAAAGCCGCGAAATTTGTGGTTAATGAATTGGTAGATTCAGGGCACTCTCCAACTTTGGTGGATGTTTTGGATTATGATATCCCATTTTTAAACAAAATGCATAAAGAGTTTACCCCTGGGGACGCGCCTGCCTGGATGGAAACAATTTCTAAGATTTTTGATGATGCGGATGCATTTGTTATTGTAAGTGGTGAGTATAACCATAGTATTCCACCCGCATTGAAAAACCTAATGGATCATTTTCAAAAGGAGTATCAGTTTAAGCCAAGTGGTATTGCTTGTTACTCCGCAGGTCCGTTTGGTGGTGTTAGAGTAGCAATGCATTTAAGAGCCGTTTTATGTGAGTTAGGGATGCCAAGTATCCCAGTGATTTTCCCAATAAGTGCCGTGCATAAAGCATTTGACGATGAGGGTAATGCCGCAGATGAAACTTATCCTAAAAGAATTAAGCGATTTATTGATGAATTAGCATGGTACGGCGAGGCATTAAAAAAGCAGCGAATAGGTGGAGTGCCATATTGATTGTTGCCTGAATTTGAGGGGATAAGGAAGGTATTCGTAATATTTTTTCATATTTTAGTGGATTATTACTTATCCAAATTACTAAAATGAAAAATATTTATTCATTCATCATTTCTCTGGTATTAATTACATCGACTGCTTTGGCACAATCAGGTGGGCCTGATAATTATGGATATACCTGGGAACAAACTGCTGGAGCTGCGGCAGAATGGGTTGAAATTACAACTCGACCAGGAACCTTTGACATTACAGAGCAAGTTATTCGCCACAAATTAGTTGGGCCGATTAACTTTAGTTTCGATTTTTCTTATTTCTGGTATTCTTACAACAGTCTTTACATAAGCGGAGAAGGTTTTGTAAGTTTTAATCCACTTACCCTTGCTCCAGGATACGATGATATTCCAGGAGCTGAAGGCCAAGGAAATGACTTTTTAGCACCACTGTTAACTCCATTAGGATATGAGCAGCCAGATGCAAAAGTTTATTTCTGGACAGATTTCAAAGACTCCATTGTTATTACATGGGAGAATGCAAATTACATGAATCGTCAGGGTCAGGATGAAGGGAAAAACACCTTTCAATGTATTTTAGATAGAGAAACGAGTCAAATCACGTACAATTACGCCCGACATGAAGGTAATTACGCTCAAACAAGTTGTCCAGGATTAACTGAGAGCCCTATCGACCAAGATGGAATTACGAATTGCCAATTAATAGGATATGAAAACATCACCGGGACTGTCGGTGAAATGATTTCCAATAACGACAACTTTTTCTTTCCTCCAACCTTAAGCAAGGAGAATCCAGTTTCCATTAAGATAACTCCCGATGAAGTTGAAAATATGAATTTTGATGTGGAGGATATCCGCATTGAATATGTCACAAGACGAGGTACGAAAGGTCAATTTATTTCCTTAGGTGGAGCCCCTTATCCTTTAAAGGTTCAATACGAAAATATTGGAACTGTAAAAACCAGATCTGTTCAGGTTGAAAGCCTAGTGAAAAAAGGAGCTAAAGAAGTTTTACCAACTAAAAAGTTCTCCCTTGTTCCAGCTTTAAATCCGGGTGAAACCCGATTGATTGACACAAAGGCAAAGTTTAGTCCTGAGGAAGCTGGAATTTATCAGTTTGACGTGAATATTTTCGATTATCAAGAGGACGAAATTTTTACAAACAATAGAAAAGGACAGTTTATTGGGGTAGTGGATACTACTGCCGAAATTACTTCGCTAGATTATAGTGGTGGAATTGAAACCGCACCTGGATTTTATTATTTAGGCTCAACTGGATTTCAGTTGGGTATAGGTGTATATATTGAGCCCCCATTTTATCCGATTATTATTGATGGCATTAAGTTTGGTGTTGGTGCTGGTGTTTCTGGTGCTAATCCACAACCTACTGATCAAGTTAGATTAAGGATTTTTGACGATAATGGGGAGAATGTATTTGGGGAAAAGGATGGAAGTCCTGGGGATATGATTTATGAAATTGATTTACTCCCAACAGTAGATTTCACCGCAGGATATAATACTTATAAAATTGAGAATGACACTGTACAATTAAATAGTGGTGGAGTGTATATTGCGATGTTACAAGGTGGTCAAGGGATGTCATTTAAAACTAGAACAACCTCAGTTGTTTCTAACAATACCTATCAGTCAAATGGTGCAGGTGGTTTTATTATTTATCGCGACCGTACTTCTGCTGAATTTTTGTTAGGAATGGACATCCGACAAGGTGAATTAGATCAAGTTGTGGACATGGAGTTAACGGAAATCATGAACCCTAGACCCGAAATGAATTATACAGATTCTGTGGAAGTAAGTATTAATATGACGAACACAGGGCCTCAACCAATTTCTGGACCATTGGATGCTTCTTATCGTGTAAACTCAAGGGACGAAGTTCGCGAGACGATTTCAGCCGATTTTGAGCTTGCTGTTGGCGAGTCAAGCATTTACACGTTTACGCGGAGAGCAGCTCGCCCTTCGGCTCCTAAGACAAAATTCAGTCAATTTTGCGCGTCAGTGGGATTGCCTAATGATTTTAGGTTAGGAAATGACACGATTTGTTACGTTGTGACCAACATTGCCGATGTGCCAAATCAGGTTATCGCGCTTGATGTTTTCCCAAATCCAGCCGAAACAAGTATTTCGATTTTAACAGGTTTAAGAGGAGTTTCTAACACCACGACTTTGAAGATTGTAAATCAAATGGGTCACGTTGTTCTTGAAAAACAATTAGGTTCGGTAAATAATAATTTCATATCTGCTGATATTGATCTGCCAGAATTACCTGCTGGTTTTTACAGTGTGGTTATAACTTCTGACACCGGAAGAGCAACTAAGAAATTTATTGTGAAATAATTTGAAGGAAGGTTCAATTCCAATTACTTTTAACTTAAAGTAATCAGGAATAAATTAAGAATTATAGCAGTCGTTTTATTGTTAGCACTTGTAGCCGCATGAGTAAGCTCTTGCATATCGGCAAAAGACCCATGTCTTTGCCTTTCGAAAAATTGTACCGACAAAGGTGGGCGAGTTTAAAGTATTTTTTTAGCACTTTCATTTTATGAAAGTGCTTTTTTTTTGCGATGATTTCTAAGGAAAAATTATTTATAACGTTATCAAAATACATAAGTTCTGAGGCAGCAAAACTTATTGCCCTACGAGTAGTGAAGTATAATGTATCCTTAAAAATCTCATCGCCTAGAAAAACTAAATTTAGGGATTATCGTGTGCCATTTAACGGGAAGGAGCACCGGATTTTAGGCGCTGACACAAAAGGTAAAAAGATTTTTAGATGAGTTACTATGGCATTACGAAGCCTTACAAAAACAGAGGCTATATGGCGTCTTATATTACATAATCTATGGTTAAAATGTGGGGTAGGTGAAATTTTTTTCATATTTTAGTAGATTATTACCTACACCAATTTATTAAAATGAAAAATTTCTATTCCTTTATCTTTATTCTAATAATTTCTTTTGCAACAGCTTCTGCGCAATCTGGCGGACCTGATAATTATGGATATACCTGGGAGCAAACTGCTGGAGCTGCGGCAGAATGGGTTGAAATTACAACTCGACCGGGAACCTTTGACATTACAGAGCAAGTTATTCGCCACAAATTAGTTGGGCCGATAAACTTTAGTTTCGATTTTTCTTATTTCTGGTATTCTTATAATAGTCTTTACATAAGTGGAGAAGGTTTTGTAAGTTTCAATCCACTTACTCTTGCTCCAGGATACGATGATATTCCAGGTGCCGAAGGCCAAGGAAACGACTTTTTAGCGCCCCTATTAACCCCTTTGGGTTATGAGCAACCTGATGCTAAAGTTTATTTTTGGACGGACTTTAAAGATTCAATAATCGTTACCTGGGAAAATGCTAATTATATGAATCGTCAGGGACAAGATGAGGGTAAAAATACCTTCCAGTGTATCCTTGACAGAGCAAGTAGCCAAATATCCTATAACTACGCTTTACACGATGGAAATTATACTCAAACGGGCTGTCCCGGATTGACCGAAAGCCCAATTGATAATGATGGGGTTACAAATTGTCAATTGATTGGTTATGAAAACATCACCGGGACTGTCGGTGAAATGATATCCAACAACGATAATCTTTTCTTCCCTGCTACATTAAGTAAAGAGAATCCTGTTTCCATAAAAATCACACCTGATGAGGTGGAGAATATGAATTTTGATGTGGAAGATATTCGCATTGAATACGTTTCAAAAAAAGGGTCAAAAGGTCAATTTATTTCCTTAGGTGGAGCTCCGTATCCATTAAAAGTTCAATATGAAAATATTGGAACGGTAAAAACCAGATCTGTACAGGTTGAGAGTTTAGTTAAAAAAGGCGCTCAAGAAATTTTACCGACAAAAAAATTCTCATTAGTTCCAGCCCTTAATCCTGGAGAAACAAAATTAATAGACACAAAGGCTAAGTTTAGCCCTGAAGAAACAGGTATATACCAGTTTGATGTAAATATTTTCGATTATCCTGAGGACGAGATCTTTACAAATAATAGAAAAGGACAGTTTATAGGTGTTGTAGATACTACAGCAGAAATCACATCACTGGATTATAGCGCAGGAATTGAAACAGCACCAGGATTTAGTTATTTGGGTTCAACGGGATTCCAATTAGGAATTGGTGTATTTATTGAGCCGCCATTTTACCCAGTTATTATTGATGGTTTAAAATTTGGTGTTGGAGCTGGTGTTTCAGGAGCTAATCCACAGCCCTCTGACCAAGTTAGATTAAGAATCTTCGACGATAATGGTGAGAATGTTTTTGGTGAAAAAGATGGTAGCCCAGGAGACATGATTTATGAAATTGACCTGCTTCCTGCAGTTGATTTTAATGAAGGATATAATACTTACCAAATTACAAATGATACCATTCAAATAAATAGTGGTGGTGTTTATATTGCTATGCTTCAAGGTGGGCCTGGAATGTCGTTTAAATCCAGAACAACCGCTGCTGTTTCAAATAACACATACCAATCTAACGGAGCAGGTGGTTTTATTATTTACCGTGACCGTAGTTCGGAAGAGTTTTTATTGGGAATGGATATTCGTCAAGGAGAATTGGATCAAGTTGTGGATATGGAATTAACTGAAATCATGAACCCGCGTCCAGAAATCAATTACACTGATTCAGTTGAGGTAAGTATTAACATGACAAACACGGGACCTCAGTTGATAAAAGGTCCTTTGGATGCTTCCTATCGCGTAAACTCAAGAGATGAAGTGCGCGAGGCCATATCAGCCGATTTTGAGCTTGCTGTTGGCGAGTCAAGTATTTACACGTTTACGCAGAAAGCAGCTCGTCCTTCGGCTCCTAAGACTAAATTCAATCAATTTTGCGCGTCAGTTGGATTACCTAATGACTTTAGGTTAGGAAATGACACGATTTGTTACGTTGTGACCAACATTGCCGATGTGCCAAATCAGGTTATCGCGCTTGATGTTTTCCCAAATCCAGCCGAAACAAGTATTTCGATTTTAACAGGTTTAA
>JBLIKP010000119.1:0-5863 GCA_047635375.1 Sphingobacteriales bacterium
CGTAGGTAGACGGACGACCAATACCTAATTCTTCTAATTTCTTTACTAAACTTGCTTCAGTATAACGTGCCGGTGGGCGAGTGAATCTTTCTCTAGCTTCGGCGTAAGCCAAACCAAGGGCCATATTTAATTCCAATGGAGGAAGAACGACATCGTCCTTACTTCCAATAGATGCTTGATCTTGCTCTTCCTCCTCATCGTCGTCGCTTCCTTCCATGTAAACTTTAAGGAAACCTTCGAATTTCATTATCTCACCACGAGCTACAAAGTTCTCGTCGCGGTTGTTAAGCTGAATTTTTGCTGTAGTTTTCTCAAAACGCGCTTCACTCATTTGAGAGGCGATTGCACGTTTCCAGATTAATTCATAAAGTCTATTCTCAGGAGTACCATCATTTAATGAATGCTGCTCAAAGTATGACGGACGAATGGCTTCGTGAGCCTCTTGTGCGCCAGAAGACTTGGTTTTGAATTTACGTTGTTGGTGAAAATCATCACCATACGCCGATTTAATTTCTTGTTGAGCGGCTGCAAGTGCGGTATCAGAAAGATTCACACTGTCAGTCCTCATATAGGTAATCTTTCCAGACTCATATAATTTCTGCGCAAGCATCATTGTACGAGAAACGCTGTAGCCTAATTTCCTTGAAGCTTCCTGTTGAAGGGTAGAAGTAGTAAAAGGAGGGGCGGGGGAGCGTTTTGCTGGTTTAGTTTCTAAGTCTGCAATTTTATAATCAGCGGCCTTGCAGCTGGTCATGAATTCCATTGCTTCCTCTTCAGTATTAAACTTGCGGTTTAATTCTGCAGAGAATATTGACTTGTCTTTTCCTTCTGGAAAAAATTGGGCAGTTACCTTAAAGTGGTTTTCGGCACCGAAAGCAATAACCTCACGTTCACGTTCAACTATTAGTCTTACGGCAACAGATTGCACACGTCCTGCGCTTAAACTTGGTTTTATTTTTCTCCATAGCACCGGCGACAATTCAAATCCAACCAAACGGTCAAGGATTCTTCTTGCTTGTTGTGCATTTACTAGATCTATATTTATTGTGCGGGGATTCGCTACTGCGTGTTGAATGGCCGGTTTGGTGATTTCGTGAAAAACGATACGCTTAGTTTTTTCCTCAGTAAGATTAAGGGCGTCGAAAAGGTGCCAGCTAATAGCCTCTCCTTCTCTGTCCTCATCCGTCGCTAACCAAACAGTTTCTGCTTCCTTGGCTAATTTCTTAAGCTCGGCAACTACTTTTTTCTTGTCGGCAGGGATAACGTATTTAGGTTCGAATTTTTTCTCGATGTCAATTGCAGAGTCGTCTTTAGGAAGATCACGGATGTGACCGAAACTTGATTTTACAGTAAAATCTTTTCCTAAAAAGCCTTCAATAGTCTTGGCTTTGGCTGGTGACTCTACAATTACTAAATTTTTTGACATAATTTTTTTCCCTTCAACAATCTGCAAATAAAAAAATAAAAAGATGGAAGTTCAAAATATTAACCAATAAAAGGCAAAAAAGATTTTCCAAATGCCTGTTTTTTTATTTACACTTTCG
This sequence comes from Sphingobacteriales bacterium, assembly GCA_047635375.1. Lineage (GTDB taxonomy): Bacteria > Bacteroidota > Bacteroidia > Sphingobacteriales > Sphingobacteriaceae > JBLIKP01. Next base: position 1,545 of record JBLIKP010000119.1, read on the forward strand.
GCAAAGGTAGTTTAAATCCAATGGTTACGCCATTTTTTATTTTTTCGTCTAGGAAAAGGGTTCCGCCATTTTCTTCAATGGAATCTTTACATAACATAAGTCCTAGGCCTGTTCCATTTTTTTATGATGGAAAATTGATATCTAAATTGGGCATGATTTTAAAAAGATTAATTAGGGTCTCATCGTCCATGCCGGGCCCGTGATCAACCACTTTGAAAACCATTTTGTCTTCAATTATTTCCGCAGAAATTTCTATGGTATCTTTTGGTTCGCAGAATTTTATGGAATTACAAATTAAGTTCCTCACTACAATTTTTACAGCTGGTTCGCCTGCAAATACTAATTGGCCAGGGTCAACCTTATTAATAATATTTAGTGATTTTAATTTTATTTGAGGTGCGGCTAACTCTATGATTTTATGGGTTATTGAGTATAAATCTACAGGTTGTTTTATAGCCTAAATGCCATCAATCTTTTGTCTAGTCCATAATAATAGATCCTCCAAAAATGTCAATGTATTTTCAACTTGACTAGAAAGTGTCCTTGTTAAATTGGCAGCATCTTTTTTGCCAATTAATCCGGTGGAAAATAAATTAAGCATTCCTTTTATGCTTGCCAGCGGACTTCTAAAGTCATGTGCAATGATTAATAATAACCTATTTAAAAGTTGGTTAAGAAGGGCTTCTTTATCGTTTTTCTCAACCAAGTGTGCTGCGGTGGCTTTTACAGTAGTAATGGTTTTGTTCAATTCCATTTGCGTCATTACCTGTTCGGAAAGGACTTTTAATGCGAATTTTTGTTTGTCGTTAAGTGTTTTGGGTATAGCATCCATTACACATAAGGTTCCTAAATTGTTCCCGTCTGAACGTTTAAGTGGCATGCCACCGTAGAATCTGATATTAGGAGGGTAGGCAACTAAAGGGTTTAATTTGAATCTTTCGTCCTTAGAACAATCTTCAATTCAGGTTAGGTTATCTTCCATAATTGCATACGTGCAAACTGAAATTTCCCTAGGTAATTGTTGGGTAGGGCTTCCCTTCCTTATACCATTGCCTGTCGCTATCAATAAGAGTAATCATGCTTATTGGTGCCTCACAAATTTGAGAAGCAAGCTCAGCAATACTGTCGCAGACAGCCTCCTTTGGAGTGTCCATAATATTATATGCGCGGAGGCTTTCTAGCCTTGCTTCTTCATCTTTAGGAATTGGATACCGTGTTTTTGTAATGGTCACGGGCAAAATATCTTATTTTATATATTTACTTAATACAAAAACAAGTCCAATTTTTCCCGGAAACAAAAAAATCAAATAAAAATTAGGTTTGAATTATACCCACATTGTAACGTTTTGTTATTGGCGCGTGATTTGCGGCCTCTATTCCTTGGGAGATAACTTTTCTGGTATCCAAGGGGTCTATAACTCCGTCAACCCAAAGTCTTGACGCTGCATAGTAAGGAGTTGTTTGGCTGTCGTAGCGGTTAATTATTTTATCTAAAAGTTCTTTTTCGGCTTCTGGAGTGATTTCTTTTCCCTGTTTTTTCAAGGATGAAACTTGAATTTGCAACAAAGTTTTAGCGGCCTGAGCACCACCCATTACGGCAATTTTCGCTGTTGGCCATGCGTAAATTAAACGTGGGTCATAAGCTTTTCCGCACATAGCGTAATTCCCAGCACCGTAAGAGTTCCCCATTACAATGGTGAATTTTGGGACAACTGAGTTTGCCATAGCATTTACCATTTTGGCGCCATCCTTAATAATCCCTCCATGCTCACTGCGAGAGCCTACCATAAATCCGGTTACATCCTGAAGGAAAACCAAAGGGATTTTCTTTTGATTACAGTTCATGATGAATCGAGCAGCTTTATCGGCACTGTCGCTATAAATTACTCCACCAAGCTGAACTTCACCTTTTTTGCTTTTTACAATTTTACGTTGGTTGGCAACAATTCCTACAGCCCATCCTTCGATACGCCCAATTCCACAAATGATTGATTGCCCGTATGCCGCTTTGTACTCCTCAAAATCTGATTCGTCAACTAGCCTTTCAATAACTTCTAGCGTGTCGTAGGGTTTGTTTCTATCTTCTGGAATAATCCCGTAAAGTTCCTTAGGATCTTTTTTTGGTGGCTTGGCTTCAACTTTGTTAAATCCAGCTTTATCAAAATCACCGATTTTGTCGAAAATGTTTTTTATTGAGTCAAGGCAACTTTGGTCGTCCTTGAATTTATAGTCGGTCACGCCACTAATTTCACAATGGGTTGTGGCTCCTCCAAGAGTTTCGTTGTCTATGCTTTCGCCGATTGCCGCTTTAACCAAGTAGCTTCCAGCAAGGAATATTGAGCCTGTTTTGTCTACTATCATTGCCTCGTCGCTCATTATTGGAAGGTAAGCACCTCCCGCAACGCAGCTGCCCATTATCGCCGCAATTTGAATGATTCCCTCAGAAGACATAATCGCATTGTTTCTAAACATGCGACCAAAATGCTCCTTGTCAGGAAAAATTTCATCTTGCATAGGAAGGAAGACGCCAGCACTATCTACTAAGTAAATAATAGGAAGTCTGTTTTCCATGGCAATTTCTTGAACGCGCATGTTTTTCTTTGCCGTCATTGGAAACCATGCGCCAGCTTTTACCGTGGCATCATTGGCCACAACAATAATCTGCTTACCTGACACGTAGCCAATTCCTGCAACCACACCTGCCGATGGGCATCCGCCATGTTCTTCATACATTCCATCCGCAACAAGCGCTCCTACTTCAGTAAAAGGGGTGTTGTCATCCAATAAGTAGGCAATCCTCTCCCGTGCAGTAAGCTTTCCTTTTGCCTTTTGCTTGGCAATGTTTTTCTCACCGCCACCCAGGTGGACTGTTTTTAACTTCAATTTTAATTTATACACCAAATTTTTCATGGTGTCTTCATTACGGTTAAATTCTATGAATTCCTTCTTAGTTGACATGGGCGTAAAATTAAACTTTGACGGGACAAAGGTGGTATTTCAAATCGCAAATTTTAAAATATCTTTAATAAATAAAAAATTACCTGAATAAATCTTTAGAAATCGGATTGAAGGTTATACCTTTGCCCTTGGGTAAGGTTCATACGACCAGCTCCCTCTGAAATCCCCCAGGTCAGGAATGAAGCAAGGGTAGGTGGTTGAGCGGTGCGATATGTTTCCTTGCCCTTTTTTTGTGCCCAATATTTTCTAATTCACTATCTTTGTGCGACAATTAGGAGGCATCTCCCAAAAATATTCTACCACTATTATAAAAAGCAACAACAATGAAATTTTTTATTGACACAGCTAATCTTGACCAAATCCGCGAAGCACAAGATTTAGGAGTTCTTGACGGTGTAACTACAAACCCATCACTTATGGCGAAAGAAGGCATCACTGGCGAGCAGGCAGTTATGGCTCATTACAAAGCAATTTGTGCTATCGTTGACGATAAGGTAAGCGCTGAAGTGATCAGTACTGATTACGAAGGCATGATAAAAGAAGGGGAGAAGCTTGCGGCAATCGACGAAAAGATTGTGGTAAAAATTCCTATGATAAAAGACGGTGTTAAAGCCATAAAATACTTTTCTAAAAAGGGAATCCGCACAAACTGTACATTGATTTTTTCTGCTGGCCAAGCATTATTAGCCGCTAAAGCTGGAGCAACTTACGTTTCTCCTTTTATTGGTCGTTTGGATGATATAGGTAGCGACGGAATGGACTTAATCGCTCAAATCGTACATATCTTTAATACTTACGGATATGAAACTGAGGTTCTTGCAGCATCTGTGCGTCATACAACTCACCTATTAAAATGTGCTGAATTTGGTGCCGATGTTGTTACTTGTCCGCTTAATGTAATCACAGGATTATTAAAACACCCATTAACCGATAGTGGTTTAGCAACTTTCCTTGCTGATCATAAGAAGGCTAATGAGAAGGCGATGGCTTAATTAGCAATCGTTTATAAATTTTGAATTAAAGAGCTGGTTGGATTTTCAACCGGCTTTTTTTTGCTTTGGTGACGGGGTAATCTTATGGTAATTGTAGTTCCTATCCCTGGGGTTGATTGGACCAATAATTCCCCACCGTGTTGCTCAATTAATTCGTTACACAGAATTAATCCAAGACCAGTCCCTTTTTCGTCTTCGGTTCCTTTTTTAGACTTTATCTCCTCCAGATGAATTATTCTTTAGGCCTAAGATGGTAGGGTAATACACCTTAGAAAATGAAAATGTTGTCTTAAAGATGGGGAGTACTATAGTACTTCCAGTGTATGCTGCATAAAAGGAAAGTTTGGCAAAACTAATAGCCCTTATTGT
>JBLIKP010000120.1:0-5790 GCA_047635375.1 Sphingobacteriales bacterium
TGAATTAAAATTCATCATTCATTACCAACTCCCAAAAAAGCCAGAAGAATTTACCCATAGAAACGGACGTACTGCCCGTATGAATTCTGGTGGAACGGCCTATGTAATTCAGTGGGAAGAAGAAGGGTTGCCTCCATTTATTCGCGACGAGAAACCTGAGATTTTAAATATCGACGATCTAAAACCTGCAGAAGAAAAGCCTCAATCGGATTGGGAAACTCTTTTTGTTTCTGGAGGTCGTAAAGATAAAATCTCAAAAGGAGATATCGCCGGACTATTTATGAAGCAAGGCCGCTTGAATGGTGAGCAGGTTGGAGTAATTGAAATCAAGCAAGACTGTGCATTTGTGGCTGTTAAATCGAGTAAAGTAGACCAATTAATCGAACTTGTGAATAATTCTAAACTGAAAAAAAAGAAGGTAAGGGTAACAAAAATTTAGTGCATTGGTAAAATTCTTTAATTAAACCACAGGCTCAATAATTGACGAATCCTAAAATCGTCAATTATTCCCTTGGTTTTTTCTTCAGATTTAGATTCCCAATTCTAATCAACCATAATTCTAAACTGCAGTTTAGTGGAATAGTACTCCATTAAACCGTATTTTTTATTCCTTTCCCAAATGCTCAATTAATATTTTTTCGGATTTGTGAACGGCTATAAAATTAGGTCCAATAAAATCTTCATGCTTCCTTAAGTATTTTCTGAAGTCAACACGTTTAGGATAAATTTTGCCAAGGACATAATTGTGGGATTCAAGAAGGGAGTAAAAGTCGCCAAGAAGATTTTTACTACTTAAATTAATATACCCATACTCGAATTGAATGGCCTTAATTGCCCCTTTTTGTAAAGCCTTTTCAAGGCCTAATAAAGCGTCGTATTCGGCACCCTCGATATCAATTTTCAGGAAATCTACTTGATTAATATTTTGCTCCTCAAGATATGAGTCGCCAGTTATTAATTGAATCGCAATTTTATCGTTTACCGAATAATTTACTCCTTGTGAATCGTAAAGCGAAGAATGTGTATTAGAATTAAAAAGGTTAATTTCCTTGGTACATTCACTTGAAAATAATCCGCAATTTACCAATGTAATATTTGTTTTTCCTTCAACGTTTTTAGTTAGATTTTTGAATGTTTTTTTTACGGGCTCAAAAGCAATAATTTTTGTATTAGGAAGTGTTTTCGTTGCCAAGAGACTGTATTTTCCAATGTTTGCTCCCCCCATCGATAATCACCTTAGGATTGGTCCTGGCGATTTTCTCCAAAACCCTTAGCTCTCCATTGCTTGCCAAATCATGATTTCGATTTTCAGAAAAACGGTAAAGCGAAAGTCCAAAGCCCCCAATAATCCTTGCAGGAAGTGAGTTTGAATTTCTTTTGAAGAATCTTTTTATTGCCGACATCTATTTATTTTTTCACTAAAAGTAACCGATTTTCTCAGTTAATTCAATCTTACTCAATGCAAAATTTCCTGTTCCAAAGGCAATTTCTTTTCCTTCTTCATTGAAAAGTGTGGACTCTGCGGTGTAGATGGATTTTGATTTAAATCTCACCTTACCTACCGACGTGATTTTCCCTTCGTTTGCTGGACGCAGAAGATTTAAGTTAAAGGAAGTGGTCAGAACGAACTTATCCTCAACGATTGAGTTTACTGCAAAGAATGCCGCATCATCAAGAAGTTTGAAATAAACCGAGCCATGAATAGCACCTAAAGCGTGGAAATATTTCTTTTCAATAGTTAAACCGATTTCAGCAGATTCATGACCTATTTTGCAGGTGGTTGATTGATAAATGTGGGTGTTCATATTGGCTCGCAAATACATCCGCTCCAGCTTTCTATAATGATCTTGGTTCATTTTTAGTTTATTTCCTCCTGGATTTCGTTTTGAATAGAATTTACCTTTTCCTCAATATTTTTATAATATTTTAAAATAAACATTCGGTTAAATTCATTTTTCAGTAAATGAGTAAGAAGGCGTTTCTTTTCCTTTTGGGTAATCCTTAGCGGATACTCTATTCCGTTAGGGTAGCCAGATTCATTAAAAATAAAATACGGGAAAAGGAGTTCAGTAAAATCTTTATTGAAATTTTGGTAATACTGCATCTCGTCTATTTTCGTTTTAATTGTTTAGAGCAAACGCCGAAAGAATTGCGATAAATATCGAAAGAAATTCTAGGGAGTATTTTTTTCAATTGGTCTTAGCCATAATTTACCTGTAAAAGGTTTTGTTATACGCCGAGAATTCATCTTTTCCCAATATCAGTCTTAGCCAAACAGCCTTTATAAAGCCAAAACCATAACTGGTAAGCTGAATGTAACTGGTGATAATAGAAAGGAAGCCGATAACCAAGCTCTTGTTTTTTATTGTGGAGTCAATCAGCAATAAGGCCATGTGGAAACCTATTGGTGCTAGGAAAATCGGATTAACTACAATCCCCAAAAGTAATAAGGCAATACACCCTACGGTAAAAACCGCCGGAGCGAAATGGACCATTTTAAGGGATTCTGGATGGTTTTTGTAAAGATTTATCCTAGCAATACCCGAATTGTATATCTGCTTGAAAAACTGCCTAAAATTAGTCCTGCGCTTGTGAAATACGTAGGCATCTTTAATTAGTCGCGTTTTGAAGCCATTTTTCAGGATTCTAATGCTCATATCAATATCTTCCCCGAAACGCATTTTAGCAAAGCCCTTGGTTACCTCATACACTTCTCTCGAATACCCCATATTAAAGCTTCGCGGATAAAATTTATCTAATTTCTCACCACCGCCACGAATTCCACCCGTGGTGAAAAAGGAGGTCATGGAGTAGTTTATGGCTTTTTGAAGGTCGGTGAAATCTGGGTGCGCTTCGTCTGGCCCACCAAATGCATCCACAAAATTATTGCTTAGCTCGTCGTGCACTATTTTGAAATAATCTTTAGGGATTACGCAGTCTGAATCTAGATAAATACAATAGTTTCCGGTGGACTTATCGAAACCATAATTTCTGCTTTGACCCGGACCTGAGTTAGGCTTGAAGAAATATTTAATGTTAAGATTATCGGCGTAAGCCTCAACTACTTTATCGCAACGTTTCGTAGACCCATCTTCCACAATTACCAATTCAAAATCTGTTTTGGTTTGCACCGATAGGCTTTCGAGCAATTCTTCAACCTCCTGCGGACGATTAAAGACGGGAACAATGATGGAGACGTTGATGGCCTTGGTATTCAATAGAGTATTTTTACGGTTCTCTTAAAGGTATAATATTTTTGATATTTCTATTACCATGTGCTCAATTACCAAGTAATCGGGCGGTAGTCTTTTAAAAATTTACCACACCAATGTTTCCCAGTATTAATTCCATCGAAAAGAGGGTCCATTACGCGTGCTGCTCCGTCCACAATATCTAATGGCGGTTGAAAATCATGAACTTCTTCCTTTTTCTTAGCAAGCTCAGCGGGATCTTCATCGGTCACCCATCCCGTATCTACCGCGTTCATATAAATTCCGTATTTCGCGAAATCCGACGCTGCCGTATGTGTCATCATGTTTAATGCAGCTTTTGCCATATTTGTGTGAGGATGGCGGTCTTCTTTGTGGAAACGGTGGAACTTTCCCTCCATTGCCGATACGTTGATAATGTGTTTTATCCCTGTATTATCCTTTTTCATAAGGTTAGCCAAGCGATTACACAATACGAAGGGTGCGACTGAATTAACCAGTTGAACTTCAAGCATTTCGGTGGTGTTTATTTCGCCTAATTTCAATCTCCAGCTGTTGGTTTTTCTTAGGTCTACCTGCTGCAAATCGGCGTCAAGCTTACCTTCTGGAAAAACTTCATCCGCGCTAAGCGAATTATCAATGGTATAGGGTATTTGAGAAAGCTTCGCCGAAGCGCTTAAGCCAATTCCCAATTGTTTTCCATGCCAAGTTACCGGCAGATTTTTAGTTTTTTCTTCACCAAACTCCTCGCTCAATGTGCGAAGTTCGCGAATACACGCATCGTGATCGCTTAATAAGCCCTGTGCATATTGCGGTAGTTCGTCAAAAGCCTTTTCCTCATTAGGCATCATATGGGAATAAAAGCCAGAGGGACGACGAACGGTTTGTGCGGCATTGTTGATTAGCACGTCCAAACGGTCGTATTGCTGCTCAATAAAATTGCAGAATATCTCCACACTCGGAATGTGTCTCAAATCTAATCCGTGGATTTTTAAGCGATGTCCCCATTCTCCAAAATCGTGCTCTTTCCCAAAACGTAGGGCAGAATCTACTGGGAAGCGGGTAGTGGCAATTACGGTTGCGCCTGCACGAAGCATCATTATTGTGATGTGGTAACCTATTTTTAGGCGAGAACCAGTAACTAAGGCTACCTGCCCGGTCATATCGGCGGTTTGAAAGCGTTTGGCGTAGTTAAAGTCACCGCACTCCGGGCACATGGTGTCGTAGAAATGGTGAAGGGTGTCAAAGACTTCTTTACACACATAACAGTTCCTTGGTGAGGCCAATTTTACAGGCTCTTTTTTATCAGGATTTACCATGTTTGGGGCAATGAAAATAGTTGCCTCACGTGCACTTCTGATTCCGGTGGCATTCCTCTTTTGCTTGTCCTGAGCCTTTACTTTACGTTTCTGCGCTTTTTTGGCGTCCTTTTTACGACGTGCAAATTCTTCCCTACTCGGACGTGAAAATTTTCCCGCCTCGATTATCAAAGCCATTCTTTCTTCCTCAGGAATTTCAAAAATCTGATCAGTGTCAGTGTTTAATGCTTCCAAAATGGAAATACATCTTTTAATCTCCTCAGGACTAACTTTTTTTCCTTCTTCCTCGTGCGCCATTTATGCCAACTTTTATGTTGCAAAAGTACTCAAAATCGTTTGATTTGGCTCAAGGCCGAAAAACATTCTTCACCCGTTTTCTGGAAAAACATTAGGGTATTTAGGGAAAATAAAAAGGTAAATTGTCCATTCCAACTATTTTAGAACGTCTTTCTTTCAAACAATCAAAATAATAGTAAGTAGCGCGTTTAAATACTTCTTTATGCCTGAGATTTTTCATTTTCAAAAATCTCGTGAACCGCGTCTTCATAGGCATCCAAGGTTTTAGTTTTTTTGATTTTCTTGACGATTTTCGTTGGATTGGAAAGTGGGGTGGCCAAGTATTCCCAATAGGAAAGCATTTTCATTATCACATGTTTATCGCCCGATAAAGCTCCTTGGAAATCCCGTAGCAGCTCGTCGTGAAACATCCGTAGTTTTTCAAACCTGTCGTTTGGATATTGGGCGGTGTTGGATTTTATCATTGACGGCAGAAACGGGTCTGCGATAAGTCCGCGACCAATCATCCAATGATCAATCGTGGGGAATCGTTCGGCGACAGCCTTAAAACTTGCTACACTAGTGATGTCACCATTGTAATAGATTTTATGTGAGGTATTTGCCAAACAGCGGTCAAATCCGTCCCAGTCTACACCACCTTTATACAGTTGCTGACCAATTCGTGCGTGAATCGCGATGTTTTTCAGGGGATAGTTGTCTAAAATTGGGAAAGTGTTCAGGATTTCTTCATTATGCGCATATCCCATGCGCATTTTCATAGATACGATAACATCAGTCTCTGAATGGACCCGATCTAATATGTGATTTATTTTTTCAGGGTCATTGATTAATCCTGAGCCCATTCCACGATTTATCACCATAGGATAGGGGCACCCTAAATTCCAGTTTAATTCTTTATACCCTAACTTCTGGATGTATTTGGTGACAAAGATAAACTCATCTGGATCATTGGTCATTATTTGAGG
>JBLIKP010000121.1:0-5765 GCA_047635375.1 Sphingobacteriales bacterium
TATCTAAAGGCATGTCTCAAGACGAAATTCGTCATCTTTTTGAGCAAGAGAATATTAGTCCGAGTAGTTTGAGTTCCATTGAAAAAAGACTTAATCTACTGCGAGTTCAGTTCAAGGCTAAAAATGCAATCCACTTGGTTGCGATTGCAAAAGATCTGGGGCTTATTTAAATATTTCTTCTCAATTAGGGGTTCCCGTAAAATTTATATTTCGATATGTTATAAGTTTGATATTGTTAAGAAGCCATTGTCAAAAAAGCTGGGGAGTTTTTGAAATGATGGAGCTACTAAAACCCTTTCGGATTCCCGTAAGGGTTTTTTAGTTTAGTTGGCTTGGGCTATTATTAAATCTGAAACTATCGAGTCTCAGTTATTCAGTAAACCTAAGCAATAAACATTATGGAAAATCTTATCCTCTTCGTAGTAGCTATTTTAACTTCTAATAGTGCTTTCTCTCTAGGCAAAATTTTCTTGAAATATGGTGAGAACATTGAACCAAAGTATTAGAAATCAATCTAGACGAAGTTAAGTCTAAAAAGTTAACCAACCTTGAGTGACCAATTTTCACCTCTATTAAAAGTGATATTCATGTGGTGCTCTATGAAAATGGAGCATCTGAAATATTTAAAAATTAATTAATGATGAAATAAGTTTAAATAAATCTACTGAAAATATATTTGTAAAAGAACAACGCGATACCGCTTATATGGGGCTATAAATTAAACTATATAATAGCTTTATAGCATACTTTAAAGCAGGTATTTTCAGAATTCTGTTGCCTATTATTTTTGAAGGAAAAAGCTGAAAAAATCTTTGAATTGCATGTGAAATTTGAAGAATTATACAATGATGCCGTTATTAAAATTAATGAAATTGAAGAACGTATTTTAACCCTCTAAGGAGAACCTTTGCATACATTTTCAGACTATCTCAAAACTGCAGAAATTAAAGAAGAATACAACATAATTATTGGGAGCAAGGAGTTGAAATCATCGAAGACAATTTTACAACTATAATTAAAAGGGAACGTGCTATTCTCTCTCTTACTTCATATACAGACGGCGACGGCACCCTAAGTTTAATGAGTGATTATAGTTCCCAAACAGAAAAAACCTTGTGGATGCTGAATTCTTATTTGCGATAGACTTTATTTAAATTAAAAATATCCTTTCATAAATTCTCCTTAATAATGTCGTTTTTAGAGGTCAAAAAAAATAAAAGTTGACCAAATCAATTAAACCGATTAAATTTCAAAAAACGACTAACCCCATCAATTCCTCGGCAGCGCTTCTCCTTCCATCCACGGTGCGCCAGCCTTCAACAAATCCGTCGCCAACTGCGACAATTTCTCTTGACTCATTTCCAACTGTAACTGTGTTGAAATCAACTGTTCATTAATTAGTCGCAAAGCTTTCTTATGGTTCGTTGTGGGGCCATAGGTCGAATGGTCAATGCCAATTTGCAAAGAAAATAATCTTCCGCCAATGATTGGTTTCGTTTTTTCTCCCGGTTCCATTTTCGACTTTTCACCGTTGAGTTCTTGGTCAATTTTCAGTAATTCCATCCGTACTTCTTCCAGACGATTATCGAAACTTCCTACTGCTGTGGGCGAATGATACAATACTTTCTTCATTCGCTCTGCTCGAGTTAAAGCATTTCCTAAAGTTATTTGAATCGCAGAATGTGAACGTACAGCATTTTCGTATTGTCGCCAAAATGCTGCAACTTTTTCAGGCTCAACTCCTTCCAACGCACCTTTACGTAAAGGCACCACATCAAACTCTATTGGTCGCGACAACGCTTTCACCACTCCATCCACTTGCTGAAAAAGCACAGCAGAATATTTTCCTGGTGCCACCATCATACCTTTTGGGTCACCGCCCCACATTGGTGGTAGTGGTTCTTTCATGGAAATAGCATTAGGTGCAGGATATTTCAAATCCCACGCGACTCGATGAAACCCTTTCTTGGTTGTACCATCTACACGACGCACAATAGTACCTTTAGGATCTTTGATAGCCAGCCAAATTTTGGGCTCACTTTCCATTCGTTCTCCTTCCAAGGCCTCCCAACCTGGGAAAGCAATATTACCTTTATTTTTCTTTTCTTGTGCGGTTCGAATTTCCTTTTTGGTTTTTAAATCATCTTTCAAATAGTAGGTAAAAACAGCTCCAAAAGGAGGATTATCTGCCACAAAATGGTCTGCTCCTTGATCGCCTTTTTTTCCCTCAAAACCTAATTGTCCGCGGGGAATATACCACCATGCTTTTCGAGTAGAAAACAAAGTAGCATCATTTATAAAAACGTCATCATTCACCTCTCGTAATACGCTAATGTCATCGAAAACATAAAAACTTCGTCCAAAGGAAGCAGCTACCAAATCATTTTCCCTGCGCTGAATCGCTAAATCCCGGAACGAAATGGTAGGAACACCACCTTGAAGCTTTATCCATTTTTGACCTGCGTTAGGAGAAAAATAGATTCCGAATTCCGTTCCTGCAAACCACAAATCTTTTTTCACGTGGTCTTGTACAAGGCGCCAAACTAAAGTACGTTTGGGTAAATTATTTTGCACAGACTCCCACGTTTTTCCCTTATCGGTGCTTTTTAAAATATAGGGTTGGTAATCGCCATTCTTGTGATTATCCATCGCTACATAAACCGTATTTGCATCGTGCAAGTCGGCTTTGATATCATTGATATAAGGGGTTTTTGGCATCCCCCTAAGGCTGCTTACTTCTATTTTCCGCCAAGTTTTTCCATAATCTTCCGTCACTTGTATCAGTCCATCATCGGTACCGATGTATATCAAGTTTTCATTCAGTGGTGACTGAGCGATAGAAGTAATGGTGTTATAATTAGACATAGCACTTATGTCCCACGCATTATCCCAGCTTTGTTGTTGCCCCATAATTGGCAGCTCCAAACGATTTTGGTCGCGCGTCAAATCCCCCGAAAGGGTGCGCCAATCATCCCCTCGGTTATCAGAAACCCAAAGTCTTTGCGAAGCATGAAAAATTCGTTCGGGCGCATGCGGACTTACCAAAATTGGAGCGTCCCAATTATAGCGTTCATAATCTTCGTCTGCAGCAGATTGCGGTTGAATGTCCATCACCTCCCCAGTGATCATATCAATTCTCGATAATATTCCTTCCTGACGTTGTCCGTACATGATATTTGGATTGCCAGGTTCGGTAGCTGGTTGATGTCCGTCCCAGTCCAAGACCACTCGCCAATCTGAATTTTGAATACCATGCAAATTATCGGTTCTGGAAGGGCCGCCTTCGGTAGAGTTGTCTTGTGTACCTCCATAGATATTATAAAAGGGTTCTGCATCATCTACCGCCACTTTATAAAATTGAGTCAGAGGAAGGTTCCCCATAAATCGCCAATTTGCTGCTAAGTCAAAAGTTTCATAAACGCCACCATCCGTTCCCATCAACAAATAATCAGGATCATCTTTTCTGAAAGCCAAAGCGTGATTATCGGAGTGTTTATATTGTTCCTCCATACGGCGAAAAGTTTTCCCTCCGTCTTCTGAAATCTGCACCCGTACATCCAACAAATACAGTCTATCAAACTCATGTGGTGAAGCATACAACTCTTGATAATAATGTGGCCCTGTTGCACCCGAAACCGCATCAGACATTTTTTTCCAAGTCGACCCACGGTCTGTGGAGCGATAGATACCACCCTTCCGTCTGTCTAATTCAATCGCAGCATATAACACATCTGGTTTTTGATGGGAAATCGCCAAACCAATTTTCCCCATATTGGATTCAGGTAAACCCGTTTTAAGTTTCTCCCACGACGCTCCACCATCCGAACTGCGATACAATCCTGAACCGGGGCCTCCTCCCATGTAGGCTGCTACGGTTCGATGTCTATCCCAAGTGGCAGCATACATTTGGTCTGGATTGCGGGGATCAATGACGATATCTGTCACCCCTGTCCATTCAGAATTCCCTAAAGTCCGCTTCCAAGTTGTTCCGCCATCGGTGGATTTGTACAATCCTCGTTCACCCCCTTTTGTCCAAAGCGGACCTTGTGAGGCCACCCAGATCACATCGGAATTTTCGGGGTGAATCACAATTTTAGAAATATGATTAGAGTTTTTCAAACCCATATTTTTCCAAGTAGTTCCACCATCATCACTGCGATATACGCCATCGCCAAAAGACAAATGACGACCTCCTACATTTTCGCCTGTACCCACCCAAACTATATGCGGATTATTGGGATCTATAGTAACGCAACCTGTAGCAAACGATCCTTCTTTGTCAAAAATAGGGTTCCATGTGACTCCTGCATTTACAGTTTTCCAGACTCCTCCTGAAGCAACAGCAACGTACCAAGTATTATCATCTTCGGGATGAATGGCGATGTCCGCAATTCGACCTGACATAAAAGCGGGACCTATACTTCGCAATTCTAGGCCTTCAAAGTTCTTGTCTGACCAAGGTTCGACTTTCTTATCTTGAGCAAAAAGAAACGTGGAAAAGAGTAAGCATAACAGCAATCTAAAGAAGTGGTTTCTCATGGTTTAGTTTTTTATGAAGAAAATGATTGAATCAAATTTAAAGAATTATGTCCAGAATATTTGTAGAAGTTAGATTTGTTCTTGGTTATGGGCGAGGGACCGTTATTATATGTAGAGAGATTAGTCAACTATCCATTAGTAAAAAAATATGACGTTTCAACTCCGGTATTCCTAATTACATTAAGAAATATGTTAACTTGGACCGTAAACTAGGAGTTTTAAAAGCCATCTGCTAAATTTCCGATAACACAAAAACATTGAAGATGCATACTATCACATCGCTACTATTATCTATTTCACTATTGTACATTATCCCTCTTGTTTTGGACTGCACACAAAAAAATGGATAATGGAATGACTTCAAAATAAATCATTACTAATAATACGCCTATGAAACGCAACTATACTATTGTCGCTTTAATTCTAATAACATTTTTTGTCATTTCGTTTTTAAGCAATATTCTTGGCGCTTTAAACCCAAGTGTTTCTGAAAGCTTTGGTTTGAGTGAGACAATGGCTGGGTTTCTACCCTTTTCATTTTTTATTGCCTACGGAGTTATGTCAATTCCAGCTGGGTTTTTGGTTGAAAAATTCGGAGAGAAAAAATTAATAATATTTGCTTTTCTATTAGCATTATTCGGCTCGTTGTTATTTGCTCATTTTCCGACATTTTCAGTTTTCATTTTCACATTATTTACTATTGGCTCAGGGATGGCTGTATTGCAGGTAGTTATAAACCCGCTGTTAAGAGTAGCTGGTGGTGAAGAAAACTATGCGTTTACATCAGTATTAGCACAATTAATATTCGGTGCGGCATCTTTTGTTAGCCCACAAATTTACTCTTGGTTAGTTACTAATATCGATAAAGATTTAGGCACTAAAAGTGGGTTTATTAATATAGTTTCTGAATTCGTTCCAGCCGATATGTCGTGGGTTTCAATCTATTGGGTTTTTGCCATTGCAAGTCTACTAATGATTCTGTTAGTCTTAGCTGTAGCATTTCCTAAAGTTGAATTAAATGAAAACGAAAAGCTAGGCTCAAAAGAAAGTTTTGTTGTTTTATTTAAAAACAAATTAGTTATTCTCTACTTCTTTGGAATTTTCGCTTATGTTGGAGCCGAACAAGGAATTTCTTATTGGATGTCTAAGTTTTTACAAGTAAATCATGGTTATGATTTTGAGACTGTAGGCGCCAATGCAGTTGGAAACTTTTGGGGATTAATGAC
>JBLIKP010000122.1:0-5650 GCA_047635375.1 Sphingobacteriales bacterium
TAATAACGTTTAATTGTAATTTTGATTTTCCAATAAAATATTCCTTGAAAATTAGGCTCCCATCACTCTTCCTTTTTAAACTAATATTTTCCCTTTGCCTATTGCAGAGCCTAGAAAGTCATGGGCAATCTGCCGATTCATCCTTAACTGCACAACCTACTGATTCTAACGTTATATTAATGGATTCAGTTTTAAATAATTCAATAGGAACTGATTCAACCAAGAAAAAACGGAACCCTGAGTTATCAAAAAATGCAATTGAATCAACCGTAAAATACTCTGCCAGAGACAGCATCCGCTTTAGCGTAGACTTAAAAGAAATTTATCTTTATGGAGAGGCTAAAGTAAATTACGAAAAGATTGTCCTAACCGCCGATTACATAAAAATTGATCAGCAAAACTTTATCGTTTATGCCAAGGGAAGGCCAGATTCAAGTGGGAAAATAATCGGTAAGCCTGTTTTTAAGGAAGGTGAAAGTGAATATAAGTCCAATAAAATGAGTTACAATTTTAAAACTCAAAAAGGAAAAATTAAGAAAGTTACTACACAAGAGGGAGAGGGTTATTTACTTTCCCAAGACGTTAAATACATAAGAAAGGGAGCAAATCAGGATATTCTTTATGGTTATAAAAACAAATACACCACCTGTAATTTAGATTCACCCCATTATTATATTGCAATTACAAAAAGTAAGATTCTGGGGAAGCAAATCATCTCTGGACCAGCTTATATGGTGATTGAAGAAGTACCGCTTCCACTTGTTTTACCTTTCGGATTTTTCCCAAAGAAAAACGGACAAGTGAGTGGAATTTTAATTCCCGAAATTGGTGAAAGGAATGATTTAGGGTTCTTTTTAAGTGGTTTAGGGATTTATTGGGGTATAAATAAGAATTATGATTTAACCCTTAGAAGTGATATATATTCAAAAGGTAGCTTCAATACAAATGGAAATTTCCGTTATAAGGAGCGATATAAATACAGCGGGAATTTGGACCTTCGGTACGGAGAAATTAGAACAGGAATCAAAAACACGCCAGAATTTAATAAAACCAAGGATTTCAATATCCGTTGGTCACATACTCAGGATTCAAAGGCTAGACCTGGAGTAAATTTCAGCGCAAATGTAAATGCAGGATCGAGTAGTTATTTAAAAAACTATTCAAGAGACATTGACAATTTAGCAACCAACACGCTTCAATCATCCATTTCGTATTCCAAAGCATGGAAAAACACGCCATTTAGATTTACCGGAGCATTAAATCATAACCAAAACACCCAGAGTAAAATCGTAAACTTAACCCTACCTCGGGCGGAGTTTAATGTAAATAGGATAAATCCTTTTGAAAATAAAAACAGAATTGGCCAGGCTTTATGGTATGAAGATATTGGATTCACTTATACGGCTAGAGGAGAAAACAGGCTTTCAAGACCTGACAGCTTGTTATTTGCATCTGATGCACTTTCTCATGTGGAAAGCGGAATTTCACATAGCATTCCATTAAATAAGACTTTTAAGTTATTTAAATATTTCAACATAACTCCAAGGATTAGCTACAATGAGGAGTGGCATTTTAAAACCATCTCCAAATCCTGGGTTCCAATTGCCGACACCGACAGTGGGTTCGTAAGAATTGACACCCTTCGCGGATTTAAAACTACTAGAACCTATTCCACGGGCGCCAGTTTAACCACAAACATTTATGGAATGCTTAATGTTAATGCACTTGGAATTAAAGCAATTAGGCATGTTTTAAGACCATCAATAGGCTTCTCCTATCGTCCCGATTATGGAGAAGAACGCTTTGGATATTGGAATACTATTCAATCAGACAAGAACGGAGGAACTTCAACTTACAGCATATTTGAGGGTTCATTCTTAGGCTCTCCAAGTCGAGGGAAGTCAAGTGTTGTAACTTTTGGGCTTAACAATAACGTAGAGATGAAGGTGAAATCAGCTTCGGATACTATAACTGGAACAAAAAAGCTAAAGATATTTGAAAGTTTAAACTTGAATACCTCCTACAATCTAGTGGCTGATAGCATGAAGCTTCGTCCGTTTAGTTTAACCGCCAGAACAACTTTATTTGAAAGAATAAATATTAATTTTTTGGGTACCCTTAATCCTTATGCGTTAGATTCAAACAACAGAACATACGACCAGTTTACCCTAAATACTGACGGCTCTTTGGCAAGATTAACCAACGCCAGGCTTACATTTTCGGGAAATTTAAATCCCTCAGCAAAAAAACCTGAGCCAGAAAAGGACTTAACCGAAGAAGAAATTGCCGATCCAGAGCTTAGGTATTACTTAAACAATCCTAGTAATTACGTAGATTTTAATATTCCATGGAGTTTAAATTTCACATTTACCATGAATTATTCTAAGCCTGCCATTGAACCCACCATTACCCAAACACTTAACTTAACGGGAGATGTTAAGCTTACAAATAACTGGAAAATCGGGTATACCACGGGTTACAACTTTGAAAACAAAGAAGTTACGGGAACATCATTAAACATTTATCGAGACCTTCATTGCTGGGACATGGCCATTCGTTGGATTCCTTTTGGACCTCGTCAGTTTTACAGTATTGACCTAAAAGTAAAGGCGTCAATCCTGCAAGATTTAAAAGTGAGTAAGAAAAGTGCTCAGTATTTCTAATAAGCAGTTTCCCACAGTTTTTTCCCCAATTTTTAGTAAGTTTCGTAGTCTTTTTTTACTTTGCCCAGTATTTTAAATATTTGCGAATTACAATTTGACAAAGACTATGAAACGAAATTATTTTATTTGCTTTTTGGTAGTATTATTTACCCTTACTTCAACTTTTTCGGCTAAAGCCGGTGAAGGCATGTGGCTTCCAAAATTAATTGGGAAGAACTTTGAAGAAATGAAAAGACTAGGGTTTAAATTAACACCAGAAGACATTTACAACGTAAATAAAGCAAGTCTAAAGGATGCTATTGTATCTTTTGGTTTTTGCACTGGAGAAATCATTTCTCAAAAAGGCTTAATCCTAACCAACCATCATTGTGCATTTGGTTCAATACAAGAACATAGTAGCATTGACAAAGATTATCTGGCCGATGGCTTTTGGGCAGACTCTTACGAAAAGGAACTTCCTGCCACAGGAGTTACAGCAAGTATTCTTGTAAGGATGGAAGATGTTACCGAAAAAATGATGGCAAGTGATGATCCCACAGCTCAGAAAACAGCGATGGACGAAATCATTTCTACAGCCATAGAAGGAACCGTGTACAATGCGGTAGTAAAGGATGTTTTTGGCGGAAACCAATACTTTTTATTCGTGTATGAGACCTTTCCGGATGTCCGTTTGGTAGGCGCACCCCCATCATCAATTGGTAAATTTGGTGGTGATACTGACAATTGGATTTGGCCACGTCATACTGGCGATTTTTCTTTATTCAGGATTTATATGGGCAAGGATGGCAAGCCATCACCAGTGAGTGCCGACAACGTCCCTTATAAACCTAAAAAATCATTAAAATTAAACATTGGAGGAATTAAAGAAAATGATTTCACAATGATTATGGGCTACCCTGGGAGCACCAATCGTTATGCTTTTAGCCGGGAATTGGATAATGCGGTAAAAAGTTTCAATCCTGCAATTATTACCATGTTAGGCCTAAAGCTAGAGCTGATGAAAGAAGACATGGATGCCGACAGAAGTGTTAATATAAAACTAGCGGGCAGTTATGCTAGCTTAAGTAACGGTTATAAATACTATCAAGGTCAAAATGAAGGATTACAAAAACTTGATATTATTGACCAACAAAGGACAATCGAGACTGATTTCATAGCCAAGGCTAAAAAGAACCCGAAATTGGGAAGTGACTTTGCAAATATATTTGACGAAGTAGAGACTCTTTATGATAATTACGTGCCGTACTCCTTAAACAACCTTTACATCTCTTTAGGTGGACTTGCCTCAGAGGCTAGTCGTTATGGATTGCAATTTATTGGAATAAAAAGACTTTTAGACACCAAAAAAGTTAATGAAGAAGCATTAAATGGCAATGTAAACCGATTAAAAGCTGGTGTTGATGAGCATTTTAAAAATTACAATGCACCTACTGACAAGAAGATTTTCGCGAAACTACTTTACCAATATTATGTAGAAATAGATCCCGCACAAAGACCTGAGGTAATCACTAAAATCGCCGAAAAAGGAAAAGGAAAAACCATTGAAGAAAAATTCGATAATTACGCCGAAAAAGTATTTTCAAAAAGCATTTTTGTGGATAAAACCCGCATGAAAGAGTTCCTTTCCGACCCTTCTGCGAAAGCCTTAAAAAAGGACCCTTTAATGAGCTTAATAAGCTCTTTACAATTCGAATACAGACCCTCATACGGCGATAAGTCGGCGGCGTTTAGCCAAGGTTTAGCCCAGTTGAAGGAAAAGTATATCAAGGGGTTAATGGAAACCAATGAAGGGAAATTAATGTACCCTGATGCCAACTCGACTTTACGGGTTACTTACGGGCAGGTAAAAAATTACAAGCCACGTGATGCCGTGAATTTCAACTACTACACCACTGCCGACGGAATATTACAAAAATATTCTCCGGGTAATTACGAGTTTGACGTACCTCAAAAATTAAGAGAATTAATTCAAAAGAAGGATTTTGGTCCTTATGTCAACGACAAGGGTGAAATGGTGGTTGCATTTATCTCCACAAATGACATCACAGGTGGGAATTCAGGCAGCCCAATTATGAACGACCGAGGGGAAATTATTGGTATTGCTTTTGATGGAAACTGGGAAGCCATGACTGGAGATTTAGTTTTTGATAAAAAATTCAAAAGGACAATCAATGTGGACATTCGCTATGTTTTATTTATCATCGATAAGTTCGCTGGAGCCAAAAATTTGATCGCTGAAATGGACATTATTAAATAAATATTAAGAATACATTATTAATACATTATTAAATAAATATTAAGAATATTAGAACAATATTTGCATTAGCTTTGTGTATATTATATGTAAAGAAATTAACAATGCAACGAATAAATGAAAACCATTTAGAATGGTCTACAGGAGTTCTTAAATCCATTGCTCATCCTAAAAGAATGGAGATATTAGATCTTCTGAGTGAGAACAATAAATTATCTGTCACCGATATTTGTACCAAACTAAATATGGAACAGGCAGTGGCCTCACAACACCTAATTTTGTTAAAAAACAAAGGTGTTTTGGGATCAGTCAAAAAAGGTAAAAATATATTTTACTATACCGCATTGCCAGAATTATTAAATATTTTAGATGTTATTGGAAAATGTTCTGATAAATTATTTAATCAAAGAGCAATCCTGTCCTAAATAAATTTCTCTTTGGTTACATTGATCCTATTTGTTGACTTTCAGGGTTATTTTTGTGATTTTCAAAATAGAACCCCTTGAACTTGCTTGTCATTCTTCCTATCAACAGGCGTTTCAAATGGATTATTGACCATAAATTCAGGTCAATTTTCACAAAGAGGTTCAGTCGTATAAAAGCAAACAGATTGGATATTACCTGCTTATTCTCCTCATTCCAAATGGCCACTCTTCTCAGCCTTTTTTTTGTATTTCTTTTTTGATTGAATACCAGTATGCTCAACGATTTCATCCGTTAAAATGTATTGATG
>JBLIKP010000123.1:0-5630 GCA_047635375.1 Sphingobacteriales bacterium
CCTGGGAATCAAACCCTGGAAGTAGTCAGCTCCGTGAGCAAGCTTATAGCTACGCCAATCAATTGTACAGTATGGAGGTTAATACACCAGTTGTTGGTGCTTCGGGTGCTGTGTTTGGACTGCTGCTTGCCTTTGGAATGTTGTTCCCCAATACCCTTATATACTTGTATTTCGCGATTCCAATAAAAGCAAAATACTTCGTAGCCCTTTATGGAGCATTTGAGTTGTACCAGGGAATAGCCAATAACGCTGGAGATAACGTGGCACATTTCGCCCACCTCGGCGGTATGTTATTTGGTTTTATCTTAATTAAATTCTGGCGGTCAAAAGGACATTAATTATTGTAATTTAGGAACTTAATTATGTTTAAAAATACATTCCTCAACGATTTTAAAATGATGTACAACTCGCCATCCAAGTCGTTGGTAGTAATCATTTTGGCGAACGTAGGGCTTTTTGTATTAGCAAATTTAATCCAAACGGTTTTCTTGCTTTTTGATATTAACCAAGCAACCTACCAGGCTTTCGTGCATATTTTAAGTTTACCTGCGGCAGCAGGAAATTTAATCACCCAACCGTGGACTATTTTCTCCTATATGTTCCTGCATCTATCCTTTTTTCATATCCTCTTTAACATGCTTTGGCTGTATTGGATGGGAAAGATTTTATTAGACTTTCTAAGCAGCAATAAATTTATTTGGATTTATATCCTTGGCGGATTCGCAGGTGGAGTCCTATACATGCTTCTTTTCAATATTTTCCCAGGATTTAGCTCGAATATAAACACCTCTTATCTTTTGGGTGCTTCGGCAGGAGTATTGGCGATTGTGGTTGCTACGGCCACGTTGCTGCCAGATTATTCTATTCAACTCATGTTTTTTGGAACGGTAAAGCTCAAGTATTTGGCCTTAGTTGTGGTGCTGCTTGATTTAGTAAGTATTGGTGGCGGAAATTCAGGCGGACATATTGCTCACCTTGGTGGCGCCCTTCTTGGCTTTGTCTATATTAAACAACTTCGTCGCGGAAATGATATTGGCGGCGCTATTGGTGGGTTCTTTCAGGGGATAAATGATTATTTTAAGAAGCAGCCAAAAATGAAAGTTGCCCATAAAAATAAGGCATACCAAGGCAAAGCAAAATCAAAAGTTAACGAGCCAGATCAGGCGGTTATCGATAAAATATTAGATAAAATTTCTGCTTCAGGTTACGGTAGTTTAACCGAGGATGAGAAAAAAAAGCTTTTCCGCGCAAGCGAAAATTAAAAACGACATTAAATGGCAAGTGAATTAACTATTCATAATTCCCTCACGGGGGAAAAGGAAGTTTTCAAACCTTTAAACGCTCCCTTCGTTGGACTTTATGTTTGTGGACCTACGGTTTACAGCGATGTGCATTTGGGAAACCTGCGGACCTTTATGTCTTTCGATGTGGTTTTTAGATATCTTAAATATCTGGGTTTCAAAGTCCGCTACGTGAGAAATATTACCGACGTAGGTCACCTTGAAAACGATGCTGATGAAGGGGACGATAAAATTGCCAAAAAAGCAAGACTTGAGCAGAAAGAACCAATGGAAATTGTGCAGCAATACACCAATGGTTTTCGCCGAGTTTCAGACCAGTTTAATATAATTCCTCCAAGTATAGAGCCCACGGCTACAGGACATATTATCGAGCAAATCGAGATGATTCAAAGGATAATTGGCAATGGTTACGCATACGATGTTAACGGATCGGTTTATTTTGATTTGGAGAAATTCACCCAGGATCACGATTATGGGCAGTTGTCAGGGCGTAAATTGGACGAGTTATTATCGGGCCAACGAGCACTTGATTCTCAAAATGAAAAGAAAAGTCCTAACGACTTTGCTCTTTGGAAAAAGGCGTCGGAAACGCACATCATGCAATGGGATTCCCCTTGGGGAAAAGGATTCCCAGGATGGCACCTTGAGTGCTCGGTGATGAGTACAAAATATTTAGGCCCCACTTTCGATATTCATGGGGGTGGGATGGATTTGAAATTTCCCCATCACGAATGTGAAATAGCACAAAGTGTGGGTGCCGATGGCCATGCCCCTGTACGTTATTGGATGCACGGAAACATGCTAACGGTAAACGGACAAAAAATGAGTAAGTCCTTAGGGAATTCGTTCCTTCCAGAGGAATTGATTTCTGGAGAGCATGAATTGTTGAACCGTGGATATTCACCAATGACCATCCGCTTTTTTATGTTACAAGCGCATTACCGCAGCACGCTTGATTTTACCAACGAGGCGCTAGAAGCTGCCGAAAAAGGGTTTAAACGCCTTTTAGAGGCAATGAAGTCGCTTAAGAATCTTAAGGCTGGTGCCGAGGGTGATTTTGATGTTTTAGCTTGGAAAAGCAAATGTCTTGGCGCCATAAACGACGATTTTAACACGCCAATTATGATTGCTGAGCTGTTTGATGCAGCAAGAGTAATTAATTCGGCGAAAGGTGGACAAATGTCACTATCAAAAAAGCAGATCGAAGAAATCCAGGTAAATCTAGACGCCTTTGTTCACGATATTCTTGGACTAAAAGACGATTCTGCAAGCGGTGGCGGTGAGCTGGATAAAGTAATGGAAATGATAATATCGCTTCGAGGAGAGGCGAAAACAAATAAAGATTGGATAACCGCCGATAAGATTCGAGACGGATTGGCTGAAGCTGGAATAGTGGTTAAAGACGGAAAGGAGGGCGCTGAATGGTCTCTAAAATAATGAGAAATACAATTGGGTTAGTTTGCGCTGCAATGTTTCTTGGAGGCTGTGGCGCTCCAAATGAGAAATCCAATTCTGGAAAGACGACAGAAACAACTACTAAAAAGACGGTAATTGTACCTAATTTCAATGAGGACAATGCCTATGACTTTGTACAGAAACAAGTCGATTTCGGCCCAAGAAATCCTGGGTCAAAAGGTCATAGTGGCTGTGGTGATTTTCTTGAGGAAACATTGAAATCGTATGGAGGTTCTGTTTTTACGCAAAAAGGAGAAATTAAAACGCACGATAGAAAATCCTTCGAACTAAGAAATATTATAGGGTCATTTTACCCTGAAAAAACTAAGCGGATTATGCTTTGCGCACATTGGGATACCCGTCCAAGCGCCGATCAAGATACTGAACGTAAAAACGAACCTATTCTTGGAGCAAATGATGGCGGATCAGGAGTTGGGGTTTTATTAGAAATTGCCCGAATTATTCAAGAGAATGAACCAGAAGTGGGTGTTGATATTGTGTTGTTTGATATTGAAGACTATGGGATTTCTGAGGTAAATAACTCATTTTGCCTAGGGTCACAATATTGGGCAAGAAACCCGCCAGTAAAAGGTTACCGTCCAATGTACGCGATCCTTTTTGATATGGTGGGTGGTCCCAATGCGCTCTTTCCAATTGAGCAAAACTCTAACTTAATCGCCCCTCATGTGGTGAAAAAGTTTTGGGATGCAGCACATTCAATTGGATTCTCCACGTATTTCCCATACCGTGAAGGCTCAGCGATTGTCGATGATCATTATTATGTGGCAAATATGGCTAATATTCCTGCGATTGATGTAATTGAACAAGACCAGACATCGAAATCTGGTGTCTTTAACAAGCACTGGCATACTCATAAAGACGATATGGATAACATTTCCAAACCTACATTAAAAGCCGTGGGGCAATCGGCGTTGAAGGTGATTTATAGTGAAAAGTAAACTATGTTGCGATTTCTTCTTGGCTTATTTTTAATCCTTCCACTTTTTTCCTTTGGTCAAATTATTCGAATTACCAATAGGTCAACTGGAAAGCCCGTAAAAGCAGTGTTTATTTTTAATAAAACACAAACTCAAACTACAGAAACCGATTATTTAGGCCAAGCTTCACTTAAAATCTTTTCAGGGAAGGACAGCCTAATTCTACAACATCCTGCTTATTTCAATAAAACGATTTTTTTTAAACCAAAATCACGAATTTTAAAAGTCACCCTAGACCCTCAATTTGTGATGATAGGAGAAGTGGTTAGTAGCGCAACTCGCCGTGAAACCTCAATGGCCGAGGTGCCAAATACGGTGGTAAGTATTTCAGTCGATGAAATTGCGGCCGCCAATCCTCAGACTTCAGCCGATTTGCTGGAGCAAAGTGGGGAGGTTTTTGTGCAGAAAAGTCAGCAAGGTGGTGGGAGCCCTATGATTAGAGGGTTTGCTTCCAATAGCGTGCTCCTTGCGATTGATGGAGTGAGATTGAATAATACGATTTTTAGAGGAGGAAATTTACAAAATGTACTTTTCGTAGACCCTAATAATATCGCTTCCGCGGAAGTTGTTTTAGGTCCGGGGAGTGTGATTTATGGCAGTGATGCCCTTGGTGGCGTGATGAGTTTTAAAACGTTCATTCCCCAATTTTCTACCAATGATTCAACGTTGGTAAAGTCATCCACATTAGCACGATTTTCTACAGCCAATCAAGAACAAACAGCACATATTAGGGTCGACCTAGGCCGACAAAAAACTGCAGCCAGCATTAGTCTTTCATGGAGTGAATATGGTGATTTAAAGGCGGGGAGTGTCCGCAAAGAAGGTTACGAAGATTTCGGGAAGCGTTCACAATACATCCGGCCGAATGACACTGGGTTTGATGAAATTGTAGAGAATGAAAATCCTGATATTCAGCGATATTCTGGATACAATTCTCCGTTTTTATCGGCGAAGATTGTAAGAAAAATTTCCGAAGACGAAACCTTAACTGGCGCCTACCATTTTTCCCAAGGATTAAATATCCCACGTTATGACCGCCTTGTAATTCGCCGGGGAAATGACACCTTGCGATACGCCGAATGGTATTACAACCAGCGCTGGCAAATGGCTTCGGTTAATTATGAAAATAAACGGCCAACCACATTTTATGAAGCACTTTCAGTCACAGCGGCATATCAAAATGCGCTTGAGGAGAGGGTGGATAGGGATTTTCAAGAAATAGAAAGAAGAACCCGTTCCGAAAAATTAAATATCCTATCGTTAAATGTAGATGCCGACATTGATTTAATTAAAGATACGCACACGCTTTACTATGGGGTTGAGGGTGTTTTTAATGGAGTAAACTCCACTGGGGTTAAGTTAAATCTTCAAACCGATGAGGAGACTGAAACCAGTTCAAGATATCCAGATGGGGGTACAGATTATTTTTCGGCGGCAGCTTACGGAGTTTGGAAATGGCGAGTTAATCCACGCAATGTAATTCAGGCTGGTGCGCGGACAAGTTTCTTTTCCTTGAAAAGTGAATTTACTGATAGGCAATTCTTCGATTTTCCTTATGACGAGATAAATCTAACCACGGGGAATGTAAGCGGTAATGCTTCATGGATTTATATACCTACAAATACCGTTCAAATAAATGCCGTGGTTTCTTCTGGATTTAGAGCGCCTAACTTAGACGACATAGGAAAGGTTTTCGACTCAGAACCCGGAAATGTGGTGGTACCCAATCCAAATTTAAAGCCTGAAAATGCCTACAATGCTGAAATTGGCTTTGCGAAAACTTTCGGCGAAAGCCTTAAAATTGACGGAGCCATATTCTATACCTTCCTAACCAATGCAATGGTGCGAAGGGATTTTACTTTTAATGGAGAGGATT
>JBLIKP010000124.1:0-5607 GCA_047635375.1 Sphingobacteriales bacterium
GGGTTAGATATCCCAAGGTAATTAGAAAACCCTTTGGTCGTTAGTTTTTAATCCAATTTTATTATTACAAATCGGGTAAAAAAGCCTAATTTTGTACCCCGTACACAAACAAAGATTAATCCCATTAGGGACATCGTTCAAACCAATAGAATAATATGACTAAGTACATTTTTGTGACGGGCGGAGTAACCTCCTCATTAGGAAAAGGAATCATTTCAGCGAGTTTAGCTAAATTACTGCAGGCTAGAGGCTACAAAGTTACCATCCAAAAATTCGACCCCTACATCAACATCGATCCAGGAACATTAAATCCTTACGAGCATGGGGAATGTTTCGTCACCGAAGATGGTGCAGAAACTGACCTTGATCTTGGTCACTATGAACGCTTCCTAAATAAGCCCACTTCACAAGCAAATAATGTGACCACCGGTCGAGTATATCAAAATGTTATTAATAACGAACGTAAGGGTGAATATTTAGGTAAAACAGTTCAAGTTGTTCCACATATCACCGATGAAATTAAGCGCAACATGCGACTTCTTGGTGAAGATGGTAAAAATGAAATTGTAATTACCGAATTAGGAGGTACTGTGGGTGATATTGAATCACTGCCTTATATTGAAGCTGTACGTCAATTACGTTGGGAAGTGGGATCGCATAATTCTATTGTTATTCACCTTACTCTTGTACCTTATTTAAAGGCAGCAGGTGAGTTAAAAACCAAACCAACCCAGCACTCAGTAAAAGCCTTACTGGTAAGTGGAATTCAACCTGATATTCTTGTTTGCAGAACAGAACATAATCTTCCTCACGATTTAAGAAAAAAAATCGCCCTTTTCTGTAACGTTAAAACCAACGCAGTAATTGAAAGCATTGATGCAAGCACAATTTATGATGTGCCTTTATTAATGTACAAGGAGCAATTGGATAAAATCGTTTTAAATAAATTAAAACTCCCTAAGAAGAATGAGCCTAACCTGGATCAGTGGAAAGACTTCTTAGGCCGATTAAAAAATCCAACAAGCGATGTGAAAATTGCTTTAGTCGGTAAGTATGTTGAGTTACCTGATGCCTATAAATCAATAATTGAATCTTTCATTCATGCAGGCGCTGCAAATGAATGTAAGGTAAACGTTGAGTTTATTCATTCTCAAGATTTAGAAGAGCATGATATTGCCGCTCGTCTTAAGCGAATGGATGCTGTTTTAGTTGCCCCAGGCTTCGGCCATAGAGGGATTGAAGGAAAAATTAACGCAATTCAATATGTACGTGAAAACAATATTCCTTTTTTAGGGATTTGTTTAGGAATGCAATGTGCCGTTATTGAATTCGCTCAAAATGCTTTAAAACTTGATGGTGCAGAAAGCCGTGAGATGAATGCCGAGACTAAAAACCCGGTAATTGATATCATGGAAGACCAAAAAGATATCGAAAATATGGGTGGAACAATGCGTTTAGGCTCTTACCCATGTCACCTTAAAAAAGGTACAAAAGCATATCAAGTTTACGAAACGGCAAACATAACCGAGCGTCACCGTCACCGTTATGAATTCAATAATAAATATTTACCGCAATTTGAGGAAGCTGGGATGATTGCCAGTGGAATCAACCCGAAAACAAATTTAGTTGAGATTGTTGAATTAAAGAATCACCCATGGTTTGTTGCAGTTCAGTTCCATCCAGAACTAAAAAGCACCGTTGCAAATCCGCATCCCCTATTTGTAAGGTTTGTTAAAGCAGCTATGGAGAGAAAAAATCACATGAAAACGAAATCAAAATCTGAAGTAGCATAATTCAGTATTAACAAAATATCACACCAAAAATCTAGCGATAGAAATGGATAGAAATACCACCGTAGGCCTTTTACTTATAGGTCTAATATTAATCGGATTTAGTTACTTTTTCCGCCCTTCACAAGAAGATATTGACCAATTAAAGCGTCAAGAAGATTCCCTAGCCCTTGCCAAACAAGTTGATGCAAAATCAAAGGTTGAGTCAAATGCCGATTTCCAAACCGAAGCTGCTGCAATTGACCCAATAGTTGACAGCTCAGCACTTGCAAGTCAATACGGGATTTTTGCAAATGCTGCAAATGCTGATGACCGTGAGTTCGTTATTGAAAATGACGTAATTAAAGTTACTCTTTCGGCGAAAGGCGGACAGGTAAAGAAAGTATGGTTAAAAGAATTTTTAACCTTTGAAAAAGAGCCGCTTTACCTAATGACTGGTGATAATAGCCAGCTGGGATTGCAATTCTTTGCAAATAGTAATTTCATCAAGACCAATGATTTATTTTTCGAACCATTAGGCAATGGGTTTAAGGTTTCTGGAAAGGATAAAAAATCATTTACCCTTAGGCTTAAAGCCGATGATAACCGATACATGGACTTTGTCTATACCCTTACGGGAGATAAATACATGATGGATTTTGATGTTCAGTTAAATGGTTTCCAAAATTTATTACCTCCAAATGCCAATTACCTAACGTTAGACTGGCAAATGGATATGATGCCACAAGAACGTTCAGTGAAAACGGAACGTGAGAACTCATCATTATACTTCAAATACTCCGGCGACGACGATGTTGATGATATCGCTGCGGTTAAAAGTGATGCTGAAGAATTAACGACAAAGGTTAATTGGGTATCCTTTAAACAACACTTTTTCTCTGCTTCATTGATTTCAAAAGAAGGCTTTGAGGATGCGAAAATTGAAGTAATAGCTCCTGAAACAGATGATGTTTTGGTTAAGAACAAAGCAAGTATGACGCTTCCGTTTAACCGAAATAATCGTGAAAACTATGCCATGAGCATGTATTTAGGGCCAAACAATTTTGAGATTCTAGAAAAGCATGAGCTTGGTTTAGAAAAACAAATTCGCCTTGGATGGGGTATTCTTGGTTGGATAAATCGATTTGTGGTTATTCCAGTATTTAACTTCTTTGAAGGGTTTAACCTTAACTACGGAATTATCATTCTTTTACTGACCATCATCTTAAAGATTGTTTTATTCCCCCTTACATTTAAATCTTACCTATCGGCAGCCAAAATGAGGGTATTAAAGCCTGAAATGGATGAGATAAAAAAGAAGAATGAAGGCCAAGACCAAATGAAGACGCAACAAGAGACCATGAAGCTTTACAAAAAAGCTGGGGTTAATCCACTTGGTGGATGTATTCCAATGGTAATGCAGATGCCTATCCTGATTGCATTATTCTACTTCTTCCCTGCTTCAATTGAATTACGTCAGGAAAGCTTCTTATGGGCGACAGATTTATCTACTTACGATAGTATTTGGACATTTGGTAAACTTCCTATTATTGAATTCATTTACGGAGACCACGTAAGTTTATTCACCATATTGATGACAGTGTCTACCCTTATTTATACGCGACTAAACAATCAGATTAGTGGCGCAACTGGGCAAATGAAGTACATCAGTTATATCATGCCTATTTTCTTCTTAGGATTCTTCAACAATTACGCTTCAGGGTTGACTTACTATTATTTCTGTGCTAACATGATCACTTTCGGTCAGCAATTTATGATTCGCCGTTTTGTGGATGATGAAGCGATCCATAGAAAAATCGAAAAGAACCGTAAGAAGCCAGGATCTGCAAAGAAAAGTGGATTCCAAAAAAGATTAGAAGATATGGCTAAGAAAAAAGGATATAACCCACCTAGTTAAACCTTTTCCCCAAAACTCGATTTAAACAGAAAAGAACTCAACAATTATGAAAAGGATAATTTTATCAATCATTATTATTAGCATGGTTTCCATGTATGGATGTAAATCCAAACAGAAATTAGCTGAAAATAATAATTTAGAAACTTCTGAAAATACAGTTGAAACTATCACCTCTGGACCTGAAGAAGAAAAAACAATGCTTGCAAGCATTGAAAGGACTCCTTGTTATGGTGAATGTCCGGTTTACAAAATGACCATCTTTACAAATGGAGATGCGCTTTATGAAGGAAGAATGAATGTTGAGATGGAAGGCCTTCACACGGGAGTGCTTTCAAGACGTTCAGTGAAAAAAATTATTGAGCTTGCTGAGGATATAAAATTCTTTGATTTCGATGAAAATTATATTGATGAGTACATTACTGATATACCCTCCACAATAGTAACATTTGTAAAAGATGGAAATCGAAAAACAATCCGTTCGAATTCGTTTCAAACACCAAAAGAGTTAATTAGCTTTCAAAATTTCATTGATCAAATGGGAAAAGATGCTGAGTGGGATATTGAGGATTAAGTTCTTTTAAAATATTTTAAAGCCCATTGTAATTTATTGCAATGGGCTTTTTTTATGCTTTTTTTCAAGGATTAAAAAAAGACCCACACATAATCATCCATAAATTTTCGTTAAGCCCCTTCTTTTCCTTCCTGATTTCAGGGATTTATAGAGTGTTTTAACAAAAACTCATTCAATCTAAACACATTTTCCAAGATTCATTTATATTTAAGAATTGGGTACAAAAAACCTTTAAAACACTACCCCGTCCACTCTTGAGAGGGGATTTAGGAGTGTGTTTGAACGATACTCCTAAAGTGTGGGAAATGTTTTAGGTCCTATATTCATTCGAGCCACGAAGACAACCCGTTTTTATTATGTTTTGTCCTTTTTCCATCGATGAAAAAGGACGAGAAAATCTAGGCTTGATTTTAAAATTTTATTTGTCTAACCAAAGAAAGATTCCCCGCGCAACCCAAGTAAAAGGTGGGATGAGGTTTAGGTGCTAAAATCATTCAAGCCACCAATAATACAACCCGTTTTTAAATATGTTTCTTCCCCTTTTTCTTGATAAAAAAGGGAGCAAAAATCAAGGCTTGATTTTAAAAAGCAATTTGTCATCCAAAAGCAAGCCCAGCCACGCAACCCAAGCGCGATAAACTCCTCATACTTTAAATAACCTTATTCGCGGAAATCACTCACTCCTCTATTCCATTCTTCAGCTTAAGGGTTGCTTGCGCCACCTCCCCACGCCTTCCTTCTGGGACAAATGAGCTTTTTAAAATAATGCCGGATAATACGAGATAAGATTTGGGTTCTAATCTGAAATGCCTGAGGGGCAAAAAATCCAAAATTAAACCACCTCCTTTCCCTCCATCCTAAACTCCAAAAACTCCGTGGTAGCCACCCGCAGGGCAAATCGTAATTCGTAATTCCACATTCGTAATTGTTTATTGGGACAAATAATAATTTTAAAACAATGCCGGTTTCTACGGGATAAGATTTGGGTTCTAATATAGAATACCACTAAAAAAACCTGAGAACAACTAAGTGTCCTCGGGGTAAAGTGATTTGTTTTAAATTTCTTTTTGTGACCATCAATCTACCCTTTACAATAAAGCCTTATTATGTAGTGGTTGCCGTTACAAAATGGCCGCTAAATGTGACAGTAGGAATTTAAATTACTTGGAGTTGTAAAGGAAGGTTACAAAAGCTGTTGGATCAATAAACCCTTTTCCCCAAGCTTCATCGTAACTTTTTGCGGGTGATTAGTTCACCACTTGTTGAAGGGACATTCCTGATGCTTTCATTGAACGTACCTTTGAAGAGCTTACTTCACCCATTAAGGATTCTGATTTTCCTTATATAAT
>JBLIKP010000125.1:0-5253 GCA_047635375.1 Sphingobacteriales bacterium
AAATTGTCACTTCTGGATTTGATATTAAAGTAGATATGCATTTGCTGCAATTTTTCCTTCCGGAAGTTGAATTTGGAGTACGAATTTACTCTTCAATTCAGGATTTAGGGTATTTCCCGGGAATGACATATACCTTAAATTTTAGATATTAATTATGAATATAAAAAACATACTTTTTGTAATAATGGCAATCCTGTTAACCATTGTGGTAATGCAGAACCAAGAATCCGTAAGCCTTCTAGTATTAGTTTGGGAAATAGAAATACCTAAAATTATCCTCCTTCCAATATTCTTGGTTCTTGGATATATATCTGGTTATTTAACAGGGAGATTAAGAAAGAATTCGTCCAAACCAATCCGACCTAAGGAAGAAACTAAAGATAATTTTTAATTATCCTACAGTTTGGAAAATCCTGTGAATCTAGGTTGACTTTCCTTTCGAAAATTCCAAAAACAGCGCTCCCCGTCCCCGTCATTGACGAGTATAAAGCCCCATTTTCGTACAATTTTCTTTTTATCTCCCCCAAAGCAGGGGAATTTTGGAAAATTGAATCTTCAAAATCATTAATTAGCCTATCCTTCCATTTATTTACCGGAAGAGATATTATGTCTGTTAAACTCCCATCCAAGGGTCTAGGTATGATTTTTTCAAATGCCATTTTAGTGGAAATATGAATTCCTGGATGAACTATTTGAATAAAATAGTCGTCTAGTGAAAATTTTATTGGTGAAATAATTTCGCCTCGGCCTTGAGCCAAAACGGGAGAATTATATAAAAAAAACGGGCAATCACTACCCAGATTAAGAGCATATGAATGTAAACTCTCCCTTGAAAGGTCTAAATTAAATAGTTTATTGAGGATGATTAATGCAAATGTCCCATCAGACGACCCTCCTCCCATACCCGCTCCCATGGGTATGTTTTTCAACAAATTGATCTCAACTGATGGGATATCGAAATCAGCTTTCAAAAGATTAAATGCTCTTAAACAAAGGTTTTGGGAGATATCGCCATCAACTGGAATCCCATGGATATTCATCATGGTTTTTTCAGCAGGAATTATTTCCAAAGCGTCTTTAATTTGTACAGGGAAAAATATTGATTCCAAATTATGAAATCCATCAGGTCTTTTCTCTTTTATTTGAAGACCAAGGTTTATTTTTGCATTTGGAAAGTCAATCATTTGGATTCTAATAGGGCTCAAAATAACCAATAATTATCGTCGGTTAATAATTCTTTTTTACAAAAGTTAGGAATCGCAGCCTACATTTATTTATTTAGCAAAAGGTCAATCACCCATCCCATGAAAGCATATTTAGACTTATTAAAACACGTAATGGATACCGGCACCGACAAAGGGGACCGCACAGGAACCGGAACTCGCAGTGTCTTTGGCCATCAATTAAGATTTGATCTATCAAAGGGGTTTCCAATGATAACCACAAAAAAGGTTCATTTAAAGTCAATTATCCATGAACTTTTATGGTTTCTTCAAGGAGACACCAATATTAAATACTTGCAGGAAAATGGAGTGAAAATATGGGATGAATGGGCCGACAAAAATGGCGATCTAGGCCCTGTATATGGGTATCAATGGCGTAGCTGGCCTGCTCATGACGGAACTCACATTGATCAAATTTCCAAGGTCGTAGAGCAAATTAAAAAAACACCTGATTCTAGAAGGTTAATTGTTTCAGCTTGGAACGTACCATTTATTGAAAACATGGCCTTACCTCCGTGTCATACCTTTTTCCAATTTTATGTGGCAAATGGCAAATTAAGCTGCCAATTATACCAACGTAGCGCCGATTTATTCCTGGGAGTACCATTTAATATAGCTTCTTATGCCTTATTAACTATGATGATGGCGCAAGTTTGTGGATTGGAGCCAGGTGATTTTGTACATACTTTTGGGGATGCTCATATTTATTCAAATCACTTTGAACAAGTTGAATTACAACAATCCCGAGAAATTAGGGATTTACCAACGATAAAAATTAACCCTCAAATTAATTCCATTTTCGATTTTAAATTTGAGGATTTCGAATTAATCAATTACAACCCACATCCTCACATCAAGGCTCCAGTAGCCATTTAGATTCAAAACATATGCCCCTATCAATAATTGTAGCAGTCGCCGAAAACAATGTAATCGGAAAAGATAACGACCTAATTTGGCGTTTGCCTGTTGATTTGAAATACTTCAAAAAAACAACCTTGGGGCACCCCGTAATTATGGGGCGCAAAACTTTTGAATCTTTTCCAGGACTTTTACCTGGGCGAAAGAATATTATTATCACTCGTCAGAAGAAATACGAGGTTGAAGGAGCAACAGTAGTGAGTAGTATTGAAAAGGCAATAGAAATTTGCGATAAAAACGATGAGATCTTCATCGCTGGTGGCGCAGAAATTTACCGCCAAACACTGGACATGGTTTCAAAGATATACCTAACTCATGTTCATGAAACTTTTAAAGGAGATGCGTTTTTCCTACCTTTAAACCTTGAAGTATGGAAGCAAACTCAAGCGATTCTAGTGCCTAAAGACGATAAAAACCCTCACGATTGCACTTTTATGGTTTTCGAAAAGAGTTAAGAATTAGCTTCTTTATTTTTTTTCATATTGGAATCAGAAACGATGTAAAGTGGGCGGTTACGCACATTATCACTAATTCTGCTTATATATTCGCCAATAATTCCAATTCCAATTAATTGGATTCCACCAATAAATAAAACACTTAACATAAGGGATGTCCATCCTGGCTGCGTTTCTTCCAAGATAAATCGAGAAAACAAAGTGTAAATCATTACCAAAAAGGCAATTCCACTTACGGTAAAACCAGCAATGGTGGCAAATTTTAACGGGAAATTACTGAAGGATGTAATACCATCTAAAGCAAATTGAATCATTTTTCGGTAGGTATATCCTGTTTCCCCAGCATGTCGCTCATCACGCTCATACTCTACAAAAGTTTGCTTATACCCCACCCAACTAATCTGGCCTCGAAGAAATTTTTGTTTTTCCGGCATCTTCATAAGCACATCCACAATTTTTCTATCGATTATTCTAAAGTCACCTGTATCCACCGGAATTTCAACTGAAGTGATTCTAGAAAGAATTCGATAAAACCATTTTGCCGTTAGTTTTTTGAAATAGCTTTCTCCTTTTCTTGATTTTCGCTTAGCATAAACTACCTGAAATCCTTCCTGATATTTTTTCATTAAATCAAGAATCAATTCTGGAGGGTCCTGCAGATCGGCATCGATAATAACGATTGCATCACCATTACAATGATCTAAACCTGCTGTTACCGCAATTTGGTGCCCAAAATTTCTACTAAAATTTATGAATTTTATTTTTTCATCCGTCTTGGCAAATTTTTGAATAAGTTCTAGGGAGTTATCAGCACTTCCGTCATTTACAAACACCATTTCATAGGTGCTATTCTCCATTTTATTTAATACAGAACCCAGGCGATTATATAATAAATCTATATTCGCGGATTCGTTGTAAATGGGAATAATTACGGATAAAAGCATTGTAGAAATTGTTTATATTGTTTAGATGCGCAAAATTAAGAAAACAAAGTTACTAAATGGGATATACAAAATAATGGAGGTATCGAACAAAAACCGAATATTGGGGTTTAATACATGAAAAGGAGCGATGTTAATTTTGATAATTAATTGGATTTCAGAATTATGAAAAATATTCAGTTTTTTTTCCTTGTAAAATCCAATTATTAATTTTAAAATCGTGTTTTTTATTATAGATTTGTAAGGGTTTACACGAAAGATAATATGTCAGCAACAAAAGAGATTCAATTAGAGGATAAGGTGATAAAATTGCCTGTTATAACTGGTACAGAGAACGAAAAGGCTTTGGACATTTCGGCCTTAAGAGGAGAAACTGGTTACATCACGATAGATCCGGGTTACAAAAACACGGGTTCCACTTCAAGTGCCATTACCTTTTTAGATGGTGAAACGGGTATTTTAAGATATCGTGGATATCCAATTGAACAACTGGCAGAGCACAGTTCTTTTGTTGAAGTTTCATATTTATTAATATATGGAGAGCTTCCAAACAAGCAACAACTGCAAGATTTCGAAGGAAACTTAAGCCGTCGCACTTTAATTCATGAGGACATGAAGAAGTTCTTTGATGCTTATCCTAGTAACTCTCACCCAATGGGTCAGTTGGTTTCTATGATTTGCTCCTTATCTTCTTTCTACCCTGAAAGCTTAAAGCCGAATATCAGCACTGAGGAAATGGATCTTACAATCATGCGTTTGATGGCAAAAACGCCAACAATCGTGAGTATGATTCAAAAAAAATCAATGGGTCACCCTATCATGTACCCAAAAAATGATTTAAACTACGTTCAAAACTTCTTAAGAATGACTTTTGGTCATAGAACTGAAGAATTTGAAATGGACCCGGTTATTGTTGACGCAATGAATAAACTATTAATCCTGCATGCAGATCACGAACAAAACTGTTCAACTTCAACTGTAAGGATTGTTGGTTCATCACATTCTAACCTTTACGCAAGTATTTCAGCTGGTGTTTCAGCCCTTTGGGGTCCACTTCATGGTGGAGCGAACCAAGCGGTTATTGAAATGCTTGAAAAAATCAAAGCAGATGGAGGTAATATTCAAAAATGGATGGACAAAGCAAAAGACAAAAACGATCCATTCCGTTTAATGGGATTTGGACACCGTGTATATAAAAACTTTGACCCTCGTGCAAAAATCATCAAAGAAGCTGCTGATAACGTATTAGGAAAACTAGGTGTCCATGACCCAATTTTGGATATAGCCAAAGGATTAGAGGAGGTTGCTCTTAAAGACCCTTACTTTATTGAAAGAAAATTATATCCTAACGTAGATTTCTACTCAGGGATAATTTACAGAGCTATTGGTTTCCCTACAGAAATGTTTACCGTACTTTTTGCAATGGGTCGTCTTCCAGGATGGATCGCACAATGGAAAGAAATGCGTGACAACAAAGAGCCAATTGGCCGTCCACGTCAAGTTTACATGGGAGCTACAGAACGTAACTATGTTCACATTGGCAAACGCTAAGAAATTTAATTAAAACTAGCCTCCGATTTATCGGAGGCTTTTTTTTGCTCTGAACTTTTTCTCTGCAATCTTTTCCCTAAATTGGATTTCCAAATTCACCATTATGAAAAATCTCCTTCTCTTACCCTTAATTTTCATTCCCTTTTTGTCTCTGGCGCAATCCGA
>JBLIKP010000126.1:0-5230 GCA_047635375.1 Sphingobacteriales bacterium
TGTCGATGATATTGTTGAAAAAGCACTTCCTTTCGTCAATAGTCAAATAACCTTATGCAAAGAAATCCTTAAGGGTAAGGTCAAACCAGACATTAAGTTTGGTAAAAAATGTTTTGGCTGTGAGTTTAAACTGGATAGCCCAAAAGACGGATTTTCCCATTGTTGGAAAGGAAGGGAGATTCCTAAAGAAAACGCCATGGACTTATACCAAATTGGGAAACTGTCCAAGAAAACATTAGATATGGACGAGGCAATTCATCAGGGTAAATTTAGCTGGAATGATTTACCACATGAGTCGTTTGAGGGTGTTTTCGGGCTACGCAGGGAAGTACAAATAAATCAAACTCGATTAAATGAAGAATTTATTTCTGAAGAATTAAAAAACGAAATTAACACCTGGAAATACCCCTTGCATTTTATTGATTTTGAAGCCTCAACTGGCGCTATTCCAATAATTGAGGGAATGAAGCCCTATGAACAACTCGTTTTTCAATGGAGTTGCCATTCCATCCTCCAGCCTGGAGGTCCCTTGGTCCATTCAGAATGGCTAAACACCGAGATCACCAACCCGCCCCTCCCATTCATAGAAAGCTTGTTAGACGTTATTGATACTGATGGAACTATTTTAATCTATTCTTCATACGAAAATACTAGTTTAAGAAACATTTATCACCATTTTGAACAATCGGGCTGGGAAAATCCTAGAATCAAAACTTGGCTTGAGAAAAACGTAAAATTTGAGGAAAAGGATGAGCACGGATTTGTCGATTTGCTAACGCTATGTAAAAAGCATTATTTCCACCCAAAAATGGGAAAGTCAAATTCCATTAAAGCGGTATTACCTGCTGTACTTTCCGCAGCCAAGGGAGAGTCATTAAAAAGGATTAAATCGTGGCTTGAGAATTTTGACAAAGACGTTAACCTTTTCTGCTTAAAGCCGAATGGAGAAATTGAAAATCCTTACAACTTATTGCCAAAAGTTGAATTACTAGATACGTTTATGTACCTTAAGGAGGGTACTGCAGCTATTAGAGCATATGAAAAACTTCTATTCCATATAGAAACGGGATCCAACGAATGGATCGAGTTAGTTTCGGCGATGAAAAGATACTGTAAACTTGATACGTTGGCAATGGTTATAATTTGGGACCATTGGAGAAAAAAATAGTGGTTTAATTAAACCTATACCATTGAGCAAAATCGTCTAATTTCCCCGTGAAGATAACTTCAAAATTTTTGGGCAATTTTGTCCTTAAATCCTACCTTTGTCTATTAATTTATTGTAGGATCTTACTTTACTGCATTAAATTAAGGAAACACAAAATACATTTCAATGAAGTTATTCAACATCCGCAAAGAAGTAATGCAAACTATTGAGCAATCAATGGATGAGCTACTCACTAAATATATAAAACCTATCCACGAGAATTGGCAACCCGCCGATCTTCTGCCCGATTCACGATCGCCAGAGTTTTTCGATCAAATAAAGGACATTCAAGAGCAAGCAAAAGAAATCGATTATGATTTACTTGCGGTGCTTATCGGAGATACCATCACCGAAGAAGCCCTTCCTACTTACGAAGCTTGGTTAATGGATATTGACGGCGTAGATGCCGAAAACAAAAAAGGCTGGTCAGAATGGGTACGTGCATGGACCTCAGAGGAAAATAGACATGGGGATTTATTAAATCGCTACCTATACCTTTCGGGTAGAGTAAATATGAGGGAATTAGAAGCCTCGACCCAATACCTTATAGCCGACGGGTTTGACCTTCAAACATCAAGAGATCCTTACAGAAGCTTTGTTTACACTAGCTTTCAAGAATTAGCTACAAATATTTCTCACCGAAGAGTAGCTTCCTTGGCCCATAAATCTGGAAATGTAGTTTTAGCTAAAATTTGTGCCGTAATTTCTGCCGATGAAGCAAGACATGCCACGGCATATAAAAATTTCGTCCAACGAATTTTCGAAATCGACCCAAGCGAGATAATGATTGCCTTTGAAACCATGATGAGAAAGAAAATTGTTATGCCTGCTCATTTCCTAAGGGAAACGGGTGGTTCTATTGGTGATTTATTCACTCATTTTTCTGATGCCGCACAAAGGTCAATGGTTTATACTACCATTGATTACATAGATATTCTTAAGTCACTTTTAAAAGAATGGGATATTGCGAATGTTAAAGACATCAACGATAAGGCCGAAAAAGCACGTGACTATCTTATGGCACTTCCAAATAGGCTTGAACGTATTTCTGATCGAATAAAAGTTCCTCAAAAGCAATACGAATTCAAATGGATCGGATAATTTAAATCTGCCAAGTTTGGATTGATAGAATTAGTAAAAATAAACTGATGTTAAAAATCAATTCGGCTTTAGTAGTAATTGTTCTTCTTCTTTTTGCAGGGTGTCAATCCACTCCTACCTCAGACGTTATTGTAAAACACGTCCAGGATGGTGATTCATTCATTGCTGTGGAAAATGGCAAGGAAATAACCATCCGACTTTTTGGAGTTGATTGTCCTGAAAAAGGTATGGACTTCGCAAATAACGCCCGCCAATTCACTAAATCGGCCATAGAGGGGAAATCGATTACTTACGAAGCAGTAAATAAAGACAGGTATGGCAGGACTATTGCGCTTGTTCACACACCAAATGGTGATCTTTTAAATATCTTATTACTTGAAAACGGCCTTGCCCATCATTACACCCAGTATAGTGATGATAAAGACTTCGCTTTCGCGGAAAAAAAGGCAAAGGATGCTAACCGAGGGATTTGGTCGATGAAAAATGTAGTTAAACCCTGGGACTTTAGAAAGCAGAAAAGGAATAGAAATTAAATAAAAAAAGCGCCACAATGGGCGCTTTTTTTATTAGTTCAAAATATTTCTTAAACGGCTTGCAATAATCCGTCAATCACAGAATTAAGTGTTTTACTCGGACGCATTGCTTGTGAGGCAAGTTTGTAGCTAATAATGTAATATCCTTGAAGATCAACAGGATTTCCTTGAGCTGAGTTAAGCTCATTTACAATTTTATCCTCATTGGCAGTTAACTCCTCGGCGATTGACGCAAACATAGCTTTCAAATCACTATCCTTATTTTGCTTAGCCAATTGTTGAGCCCAATACATTGCTAGGTAAAAATGACTACCTCGGTTGTCTAATTCTCCTACTGTACGTGAAGGGGATTTATCATTTTCCAAAAACAGTTCAGTAGCCTCATCTAGGGTGTCGGCAAGCACTTGTGCCTTTGGTAAATTGTACTTTTCGGCAACATGCTCTAGTGAAACAGCCAATGCTAAAAACTCCCCTAATGAATCCCAACGTAAATGGTTTTCTTGTTCAAATTGCTGAACATGTTTTGGTGCAGAACCTCCTGCTCCGGTTTCAAATAAACCACCACCTTGCATAAGCGGCACAATAGATAGCATTTTTGCTGAAGTCCCTAATTCAAGAATTGGGAAAAGGTCGGTTAAGTAATCGCGAAGTACATTTCCGGTTACAGAAATTGCATTTTCACCCTTCTTAATCCTTTCCATTGTATAATTACAGGCATCAACCTGATTCATTATTTTTATATCTAAACCACTTGTATCGTGATCCTTCAAATAGGTTTTTACCTTTTGAATTAACTGAGCATCGTGCGCTCTTTCTTGGTCTAACCAGAAAATTGTAGGCCAGTTAGTTGCTCTTCCTCTGTTTACGGCAAGTTTAACCCAATCCCTAATAGGAGCGTCTTTTACGGCACACATTCTCCATATGTCACCTTGCTCTACATTGTGGCTCATGAGTACATTTCCTGCATCGTCAATTACCTCAACCACTCCTTTACTTTCCATCTCGAAAGTTTTGTCGTGCGACCCATATTCTTCGGCCTTTTGAGCCATCAAACCCACATTTGGCACAGTACCCATGGTAGTTGGATCAAACGCCCCATTCTTTTTACAGAAATCAATTACGGCTTGGTATAAGGGTGAGTAGCTACTATCTGGAACAACCGCCTTGGTATCTTGAAGTTTACCGTCATTGTTCCACATTTGACCTGAAGAACGAACCATAGCTGGTAACGAAGCGTCTATAATTACATCAGATGGAACATGAAGATTGGTAATCCCTTTGTCAGAATCTACCATTGCTAAAGTTGGCTGCTTTGCGTATACTGCTGCTATATCAGCTATAATTTCAGCTTTTTTATCTGCAGGAAGGCTTTCGATTTTATTTAATAAATCACCAAAACCGTTTCTAACATTAACTCCAAGGTCGTTGAAGGTAGCATTGTGTTTTTCAAAAAGGTCTTTGAAATAAGCTTTAACGGCGTAGCCAAAAATGATTGGGTCGGAAACCTTCATCATGGTGGCTTTCATATGCAGGGAAAATAAAATTCCCGACTTATTTACATCTGCAATTTGCTCTTCAAAGAAGGCTTTAAGGGCAGAAACACTCATGAACGTGCCATCGATGATCTCACTCGCTTTTACAGGCACTTCCTTTAATGTGGTAGTTCCTGTGGAAGAAGTAAAGTTAATTTTTACATTTCCAGCTTTTTCAACGGTAACCGATTGCTCATTAGATCTGAAATCACCTGATTTCATTGAAGAAATATGCGATTTTGAATCAGAGGCCCACGCTCCCATGGAATGAGGATTTTTCTTAGCGTAGTTTTTTACAGCTTTAGGAGCACGACGGTCAGAATTACCTTCACGCAATACTGGATTTACCGCAGATCCTTTAACCTTGTCATAACGTTCCTTAAGGCTTTTTTCCTCGTTATTTTTGGGGTCAAAAGGATAATCAGGGATTGCATATCCTTGCGATTGAAGCTCCTTAATTGCGGCGGCCATTTGCGGCATTGATGCCGAAATGTTAGGTAGCTTAATAATATTAGCCTCGGGGCTCTTTGCCAATTCACCGAGCTCTCCTAAGGTATCGGGGAATTGTTGATCT
This sequence comes from Sphingobacteriales bacterium, assembly GCA_047635375.1. GTDB lineage: Bacteria > Bacteroidota > Bacteroidia > Sphingobacteriales > Sphingobacteriaceae > JBLIKP01. The sequence continues at coordinate 4,948 of JBLIKP010000126.1, forward strand.
TCTTTTAAAAACTCAGGAAAATGCGCCAAAATCCTTGCTCCCAGTGAAATATCTCTCGTTTCAATCGAAATGCCTGAAGTTGCTGTAAAGGCTTTTATAATTGGTAAAAGTGAAAATGTTGCCAAGGCTGGTGCCTCGTCGGTATGAGTGTAGATGATTTTTGGATTTTTGGCCATTTGTTTGGTTAATTAAATTTTATTGATGCTTTTTCTAAATTTAGGAGTGCGAATTTAATGAATTACGTAATCAAATACGAATTCTCAACATTGTGCAATCGTGAAAA
>JBLIKP010000127.1:0-4915 GCA_047635375.1 Sphingobacteriales bacterium
GTAAACATAACAGATGTCAAGACGACTGATAATAAAGGAGCTTATGACATTCCTTTATTAAAAGGGAGCGTGATTTTAGCAGACCGTTTTCACAATGATTTCTCGCTACTAAACTTGTGGGACAGTAGCGTTGTATTTTTCGTTGTCAGGCACAAAGAGACCATTCAGTACAAAACAATTAAAGAGAACAAATTACCCGAAAACAAACAGCAATACATTTTAACGTATAAAATCGTTGAGCTTACTGGTATTCATCAAAAAAGAAAGACAAAAAAAGGCTGATAAGAGTGGCCATTTGGAATGAGGAGAATAAGCAGGTAATAGAGGTTATTACCAATCAAATGTCTTGGATAGCAAACACCATTAGTGATCTTTATAAAAGTCGATGTCATATAGAAATCTTCTTCAGAGAGATCAAGCAACTACTCCACATCAAATCTTTCATTGGCACAACGGAAAATGCAGTAATGATCCAAATATGTATCGCGTTAATCACAATTTTGGTACTCAAAGTACTCAAGGCAATAGCTAAATACGCTTGGCATTTATCTAGTCTGTTTGCTTTTATACGACTGAACCTCTTTGTGAAAATTGACCTGAATTTATGGCTCAATAATCCATTTGAAACGCTTGTTGATAGTAAGAATGATAAACAAATTCAAGGGGTTCTATTATGAAAACCATAAAAATAACCCTGCAAGTCCACAAATAGGCTCAATGTAACCAAAGAGAAATTTATTAGGGACAGGATTGATTGACAACCATTCTTTCGAAAGTTTTTTTGCCCACCATAGCAAATGCCTTCACAATCTTGTTCATTATTTTAACCGAATTACCTCTAAGTTCTTTTCACCTGGTTGAGAATTATCGATAAATGCCAAAAGCAATACTTTTTTCCTCCAATGAAATCCAGGAATTCTGCAGATGTTTGTTTTAAATCCTCCAAAGACTGTCCGTTTTCAAATGGTTTGGAGTAGGTTACCATAAATCCTTCGTCATCAATCCATCCTATCGACGTGTGAGTGTCAAATATTTTTCGATCAGTTGGAATTTCAATGTCTAAACTCATTGCAAGAAATTTATCTTATTTATAGATGCGGAGGTAACTCCATTATTCTAATGTACTTTAAGTTTATTAAGTGGTTTTGTTGATTTTCAATTGTACGTTTAAAAAAAACAGCGTTGAACCAATTCGATTTTTTATAATAAAATAATTTTTCGTCTGATAAATTTGACAATAAACCATTTTCTGCAAGGTATATCCCGTAATTATTTTTAAAATTTATCTTGCATTTAACAATCAATTCTGCCCCAGATTCAATTAGTATATTATTGGCAAAGGATTTGTTAGAATTCCAAGTTATTTTTTCTCCTATTCTAATGTAAATAGGGTCATGATTTTCAAATGAATCAATAACTACTTTTGATATTGTCCCAATATTTCCGCTTAAAGCGGATTGTATCTTAGCGATTTGACCGGCAGTTAAAGCACATTGACATGCCACATAGTCCATTACATTATTACTAGGAATACTACATGCGGGATTGTTGGCAGGTTCGTTGTAATTCCAACAATGGGGATGGATTGGAGTGTCCTTGACATCATCACCTCTCCAGGTATGCATTAAACCCAATGAATGACCAAGCTCATGCCTTAGCCATAAAGCTTTTTTCCATCCCTTGGGAAAAGGATCGGTTTGAACATTGTTGCCACCGTTCATAATAACCCATTTGTGGTTTGCAATGCCGCTAGCTTGTGAAGATTTGGCATCGCCAAGCCAAAATACGTGTAAGCTTGTTTCCTTATGTTTTAGGTTTTCGTTTTCGATTACAAATTTTTGATAAATTAAATTCCCGCTTTTTGTGTTACTTCTTTTTGTTAATTCAGGTTTTACATTGTAAAACTCATCTGTCTGATGGAAAATCATTGTGTCTAGGGAATACCTTACCCTAGAGTCTGGAATGTATGGGGTAGGGGTAGGAAGATTCATTGGGGCTAATTTCCCAAGGTTTTTATTTAGGTCTTTAATTAGGTGTTGCCTTAAGAATTTTCTATGAAGCTCATTGTTTATGAAGTTTCCAGTAGAATCTGATTTTTGAAAAACGTGAAATGTAAGTCTTACAAATTTTATTGGAGTATGAGCAGGGATAACTGGGGCGTAGTTTATTCTGATTCCGCAATCGTTTTTGGATAAACTATCTAGTAATTGCTGATTGCTCATTTGCTGTCCCAAGGCAAGTTTGGGGCCCACTAGGATGAGGGAAATCAATAAAAGTAAATGTGTGAATAAAAAAAATGAGGATAATCTGAAATTTTGGCGAAAGTCGGACATAAGCATTCTTTAAATTTTATACCTTTGTGGCGCGAATAAGTTCGGCTCAGTTATGAATAAATACGAAAAAATTCCAGCGATATTATTATTAGCTGATGGCTCTGTTTATCATGGAACAGCAGCAGGTAAAGTAGGAACGGCTACTGGTGAAATTTGTTTTAACACAGGAATGACCGGTTACCAAGAGGTTTTTACTGACCCATCCTATTTTGGTCAAATTCTAGTAACAACCAATGCGCATATTGGAAATTACGGAATTTCTAATGAAGAAATTGAATCCGATTCTATAAAAATTGGAGGACTGGTCTGTAAAAACTACAACATTCACTATTCAAGAAAAATGGCTAACAAGTCAATCCAAGATTATTATTTGGAAGAAAAAGTTGTTGGAATTTCAGATGTTGATACAAGAGAAATTGTTCGTCATATCCGAGACAAGGGTGCGATGAATGCTATTATTAGCTCTGAAATTTTGGACGTTGAGGAATTAAAAAAAGAATTAACTAAGGTTCCTTCGATGTCAGGCTTAGAGTTAAGCTCGAAAGTTAGTACTCAAGAAGCCTATTTTTTAGGTAGTGAAGATGCTCCCCTAAAAATTGCTGTTTTGGACTTAGGCGTAAAGAAAAATATTTTAAGATGTTTCGTTGAAAGAGACTGTTACTTAAAAGTTTTTCCTGCAAAAACTTCATATGCAGAAATGAAGGAGTTTAATGCAGATGGTTATTTCATTTCAAATGGGCCAGGTGATCCTTCTGTTACTTCATATGCTGTTGATACGGTTAAAGAGATTTTAGCCGAGGACAAACCGTTATTTGGTATTTGTTTAGGGCACCAAATCCTTGCAGAAGCAAATGGCATTGAAACCTATAAAATGCATAACGGCCATCGAGGATTAAACCACCCGGTGAAAAATATTATTTCTAGTCAATGTGAAATCACATCGCAAAATCACGGATTCGGCGTAAGCCCAGAAGCAATTCGTACATCAGATAAAGTAGAAATTACTCATGTAAACCTTAATGATGACACCATCGAAGGAATTAGAGTAATAGGAAAAAAAGCATTTTCAGTACAATACCACCCGGAATCTTCGCCTGGGCCTCATGATTCAAGATATTTATTCGATGATTTCATCGAATTAATTAAACAGTCTTAACACAAAAAAAGGTAACAATGAGCTTAATTATTGATGTTCACGCAAGGCAGATTTTGGATTCACGTGGAAATCCGACGGTCGAAGTTGAAGTGTTAACCCAAAACGGAATTTCAGGAAGAGCAGCAGTGCCTTCAGGAGCTTCTACAGGTCAGCACGAAGCAGTGGAATTACGAGATAACGGTCCAGCGTATCTGGGGAAAGGTGTAAAGCAAGCCGTTGAAAACGTAAATAAAAACATTGCTGAAGCTTTAGCTGGTTGTGATGTTTTTGAACAACAATCAATTGATCAAATTATGATTGATTTGGATGGTACGCCAAACAAATCAAAGCTTGGTGCAAATGCGATATTAGGAGTTTCATTGGCTGTGGCAAAAGCTGCAGCAATTGAATCACACCAATCATTGTTTAGGTATGTTGGAGGGGTGAATGCAAAGACACTTCCAGTACCTATGATGAATATTTTAAATGGAGGAGAGCATGCTGATAACAGTATCGATTTCCAAGAATTTATGGTAATGCCTTTTGGTGCTGAAACATTTTCACAAGGCCTGCAAATGGGAACTGAAATTTTTCATCACCTAAAAAAGGTCCTTAAATCCAAGGGATATTCAACCAACGTTGGAGATGAAGGTGGATTTGCACCAAATATAAAATCAAATGTTGAAGCGATTGAAATAGTTTTAATCGCTATTGAAGCAGCTGGATTTAGACCTGGTGAAGACGTGTTTATTGCTATGGACGCCGCATCTACAGAGTTTTACGATGAGAAAACGGGGCTGTATACCTTTAAAAAGTCTACGGGTGAGCAATTAACATCATCGGAAATGGCTAATTATTGGAAAGATTGGGTTGATAAATACCCAATTGTTTCCATTGAAGATGGACTTGCGGAAGATGATTGGGCAGGTTGGAAAGAGCATACTGATCTTATTGGCGATAGATGCCAATTGGTAGGGGATGACCTTTTTGTAACCAACTCGACAAGATTGAAAAGAGGGATTGACGAGTCAATCGCTAATTCTATTCTTGTTAAAGTAAATCAGATTGGAACCCTTTCAGAAACTATTTCGGCAGTAGATATGGCACATCGTGCAGGGTATACTTCAGTTATGAGTCACCGTTCTGGGGAAACTGAGGATACGACAATTGCAGACTTAGCCGTTGCATTAAATTGCGGTCAAATAAAAACCGGTTCGGCCTCAAGGAGTGATCGAATAGCAAAGTATAATCAGTTAATTCGAATAGAAGAAGAGCTAGGGGATTCTGCTTATTATCCAGGTAAAAACTTTAAGTTTGTTAAGGGATAATCCTTAAATTAATGGAAGATAATTTTCAAGATAAGATAAATAGATTAGCCCCCAAGTTGAAAAGCTTGGGGCTTTCTGTTTTGCCCTATTTGAAAAATAAATATATCCTTGCATTTATC
>JBLIKP010000128.1:0-4888 GCA_047635375.1 Sphingobacteriales bacterium
GTGATCCCATTGATAACCTGCTAGTTTTATTAAAAACTTACGATGGTGGGGAAACTTGGTCAAGATTAAAACCCAATAATTTCCCGAATGCCTTTCCCGGTGAAGGAGGATTCGCAGCCAGCGGAACATCGATTACAATTAAAGGAAACACCGTTTGGATTGGTACGGGTGGTCCTTCAGGTGCGCGGGTTTATCGCTCTAGAGATAGGGGGATTACTTGGGAGGTATTTAATACTCCTTTAAGTGTAGGTGAGGGTTGTGGTGTATTTAGCTTGGCTTTCGCCGATGAGCAAAATGGTGTGGCCGTTGGTGGATGCTATATAGATAGCACAAGTCGAGAAAGGACTTCTGCATTTACAACTGATGGCGGAGCTACCTGGCAATTATCCAAAATTTCAGTTTCTGGATATAGATCGGTCGTGGTGAAAACCAAAAAAGGTTATTATGCTTGGGGTAGAACAGGGATGGATTTTTCAAATGATGGCGGAATCACTTGGGAGAATAAATTAAATCCAGGCTACTTCGCTGGGGGTGAAGTAAAGCCAGATAAACTTTTAATGGTTGGCCGAAAGGGAAAAATTAAAATTATTGATCAACCATAAAAAAAAGGCAACCCCTTTTGGGATTGCCTTTAACAGTATCAAATTAATTTCTAATTGAGTAAGCTAATTAGGCTTTTGGAAGGATAACCGCGTCTATTACGTGGATAACACCGTTTGACTGCATTACATCTTTAATTGTAACGTTAGAAGTGTTTCCGTTTTCGTCTTTCAACATAACGTTGTTTCCGTTCATGGTAGCAACTAACTTTCCACCTTGTACAGTAGTTAAAGTAGCTTCACCGTTTCCTTTTTTGATTGCTTTAGCAATGTCTTTTCCAGTTAATTTTCCAGCAACTACGTGGTAAGTTAAAACTCCCGCTAAAGTTCCTTTGTTTTCTGGCTTCAATAATGTAGCAACTGTTCCTTCAGGAAGGTTTTCAAATGCGTCGTTAGTTGGAGCGAATACTGTAAATGGTCCAGCTGATGCTAAAGTTTCTACTAAGTCAGCAGCTTTTACTGCAGCAACTAGAGTTGTGTGATCTTTAGAGTTAATTGCATTTTCAACGATGTTTTTTGCTGAGAGCATTTGCTCACCACCAACAATTGTAATTGATTGTGCGTTTACTGTTCCTGCGAATCCGAATGCGATTAAACCTGCTGCTAATAAGTTAGTTAGTTTCATAATACTATTTTTTTATTAAATTTTGTGTTTGTTTGAATTTCAGGGTCATGTACGGTAGTTTAGAAGGTCGTGGATTTTTACAAAATGAAATTATTTTACATTAAGCCTTAAAAAATGATTTAAATAACTTAAAATCAAATAGTTAATTAGATTAAGTATTTTTTTATTATTTCAATCCCTTTGCCAGTTTTCAACATTCTCACCACCTATTTGCTATTTTCATCTACTAAAACTTACTTCGCATTAATAAAATTAGACGGATGGATACATTGATTATTGATAAAGTAAGTGAAGGTGTTGGTATTAAAAAGCATCAAGTAGCTTCCGTGGTTGAACTTTTGGATGGAGGAGCTACAATTCCTTTTATCTCTAGATATAGAAAAGAAGCCACTGGAAGCTTAGATGAAGTTGAGATTAATTCCATTTCGTTGGAGCTTATCAGAATAAAGGACTTAATAAGCCGTAAAGAAACTATCCTAAAATCTATTGAAGAACAGGAAAAACTTACCCCAGAGTTAAAATCGAAAATTGAAAGGTGTTGGAATTCTCAAGACCTGGAAGATATTTATCTGCCCTTTAAGCCTAAGCGCAAAACTAGAGCATCAATGGCGAGGGAGAAAGGCCTAGAGCCTTTAGCCAAATTAATTATGGCTCAGCGTGATAATTCCCTGGAAATTAGCGCCGGACCCTTTATAAAAGATGAAGTAACTAATCTTGAGGAAGCATTAGCTGGGGCAAGAGATATAATTGCTGAATGGATTAATGAAAACGCTGATTCCAGGAACTCGATACGTACACTGTTTAAAAGAGAAGCTACCTTAGCGGCAACAGTAGTAAAGGCAAAAAAGGAAGAAGCCGACAAATACAGAGATTACTTTGAGTTTTCTGAATCGCTTAAGGATATTCCAAGCCATAGAATATTGGCAATAAGAAGAGGAGAGTCAGAAGGATTTTTGCGGTCCTCCATATCTATTTCAAACCAGGAGGGCGAATTTCGATTAGAGAAACAATTCCTTAAGTCCAATAACGAGGCCAGCGCCCAGGTTAAGTTAGCCATTGAGGATTGCTTGAAAAGATTACTCCTTCCCTCTATAGAAACAGAATTCCGCTTAATAGCTAAAGATAAAGCCGATGAGGAAGCGATTGGTGTTTTCGCCGAGAATCTGCGTCAACTTTTACTTTCGGCTCCATTAGGCCAAGTGCCCGTTTTAGGTCTTGATCCAGGATTTAAATCCGGTTGTAAATTGGTTTGTCTTAATGAGCGTGGAGATCTAGTTTATAATAGTACCATTTTCCCCCATCCACCACAGAATAAGAAATTCGAAGCAGAGGAAGAGGTTAAACTCCTTCTCGATAAATACAATATTGGTGCCGTTGCTGTAGGAAATGGAACTGCCGGGCGTGAAACCCTTGCCTTTATAAAGGGGCTAATCCCTAAAGGAACTAATGTGGAGGCCTACTTAGTGAATGAGGCGGGTGCGAGCATCTATTCGGCTTCTGAGGTGGCAAGAAACGAATTCCCTGATTACGACCTTACCGTTAGAGGAGCAGTCTCTATAGGCCGCAGATTAATGGACCCACTTGCAGAGCTTGTTAAAATCGACGCGAAAAGTATAGGAGTAGGGCAATATCAGCACGATGTGAACCAGGAAAAGCTTAAGCGGACTTTAGACACGGTGGTTGAATCGGCGGTGAATAATGTAGGAGTTAATTTAAACACAGCTAGCGAACATTTATTGCGCTACGTTTCAGGCATCGGGCCGACTTTAGCCAAAAGAATTGCCGCATATCGTAAGGAAAACGGTGACTTCAAGTCACGAAAAAGCCTCATGGATGTTGCAGGTCTAGGTGCCAAGGCATTTGAACAAGGCGCCGGATTTCTTAGGATAAAAAATGCTGCCAATCCGCTCGACGATAGTGCTGTGCACCCTGAACGATATAAATTAGTGAAGGAAATGGCGAAAACCATTAAGGCTCCAGTTGATGATTTAATAAAAAATCCCTTTCTACGTCAAAAGATTAATCCACAAGACTTTGTGAATAACGAGGTAGGGCTACCCACAATTAACGACATTCTTCAAGAACTTGCCAAGCCAGGACTTGATCCAAGGGGTAAGGCCGAGACTTTCTCCTTTGCCGAGGGTATTGAAACCATTGGCCAGCTACGAGAGGGAATGGTCTTGCCAGGGGTAGTGACCAATCTTGCTAAATTCGGCGCTTTTGTGGATATAGGAATTAAAGAAAACGGACTATTACACATCAGTCAGATCGCCAATAGGTTTATAAAAGACCCTGCTGAGGTCCTTAAACTGGACCAAAAGGTTAAAGTTAGAGTGATGAGTGTTGAAATTGATAGAAAGAGAATTCAGCTTTCAATGAAGGATGTTTAAGCCGAAGATATTTTTTCTAAAACTTTTTTCCACTAAGTTGTATTTATTATAGCAAGGCTTTCGCCGAAAGGCAATTCACAGCACAAAAAATATAAAGATGAAAAAAGAGAGAAAAGCTATCTACAATTCCCCCAAACATCACATGGTAGGTGACGGGTTTAGGGTTTTTAATTACTTCCCAAATAACCTTCATGGCTTTAAGGAAGTAGACCCTTTTTTAATGTTTGACTATAACGAACCTCATAATTTTCCGCCGAGTGAACATAAAAAAGGTGTAGGTGCTCATCCACATCGTGGATTTGAAACCGTAACCATTGTTTTTGAAGGGGCTCTTGAACATCGCGATTCAGGTGGAGGCGGAGGTATGATTGAAGCTGGGGACGTCCAATGGATGACCGCTGCATCAGGAGTCTTGCACGACGAATTTCATCCCCTTGAGTTTTCTCAAAAGGGCGGTAGAATGCATGCTATTCAGCTATGGGTAAACCTTCCATCCAAGAATAAAATGGATAAGCCAAGCTATCAAAACCTTACTGCCGATATTATCCCTAATCTTCCACTTGATAAAAAAGGTTCAATGGCGAGGGTAATTGCAGGTGATTTTCATGGAACTAAAGGAGCCGCGAGCACCTACACCCCATTAGAAATGTATGATATCATTCTTAAAGGAGGTGCAAACGTAAAGTTTGAAGTAGCGGAAAGGCAAAACACAATGATTCTTGTAACTCAGGGAAAAGTAAATGCCAACGACGACGAATTAAACTTCAAAGACATGCTTTTCTTCCATCAATCTGGAACGGAAATCGAGGTTCAAGCTAGCGAGGATTCTAGAATTATGGTATTAAGTGGTGAGCCAATCGGTGAGCCTGTGGCGAGTTATGGCCCATTTGTGATGAATACCCAAAATGAGCTGGTTGAAGCGATTGAGGATTTTAATTCAGGAAAATTCGGCGTACTTAACTAAATGAAAAAATCCCAAAAAATTAACATATTTTGGTTCCGAAGAGACCTAAGAATTGAAGATAATATAGGGTTGGCCAAGGCTTTCGCTGATGGTCTCCCTGTGTTACCTGTCTTTATTTTTGATAAAAATATTCTAGATAAACTTCAAAATCCAACGGATGCCAGGGTCACATTTATTTATGACACCTTAAAGAAAATCGACAATGAATTACGGGAGAAGGGCAGTGGGATTCTTATTCTTCATGGTTCACCCTTAGAATGTTGGAATGATATTCTTGAAAGGTATAATGTCAATGAAGTATTTTATAATA
>JBLIKP010000129.1:0-4851 GCA_047635375.1 Sphingobacteriales bacterium
AGGTTCCTCAATAATCTGCTCTGGAAGAATTTCCTCTGTAATTTGCGGTTGAGCAATAGCTTCTAAAACAGGCTCATCATGTTCAACTTGAATTGATAATTCAATTTCCGGCTCAACTACTGTCTCTTCGATGTAAGGATTTACCTCTTCTAAAACGTCCTCTTTCTCTGGGAGATTATTATCCGTTCCTGATTCAACGGCAGGGTTATCTGGAATAATTGTTACCTCTGGAAGGCCGTCGTTATTTATTATATTGAATAAAACAGTTCGATCCTGAACTACAAATGAGGCGGTTTGCAATTTTTGCTCAATCTCTGGGTCGTTCAGCCTATGAGCAAGGTCTACACGCCAAACATGGAATGCACTGCAAAAAGGATATTCATCCACAAGGTTGTCCAATAACGCTACATGCGTGTCATCAGTTTTGTGGTAATTGTTTACCAGCCAAGATATGTCTTGCTGAGCCTTCATATCACCAATTTACAAAAGCTTTGTTAAAAACATCTTCTACTAACTCTGTAGTTATTTGGTCGATTAAAGCAGTCTCTACTGAGCTTAAATCTACAGCTCCACCATAATCTGCAAAACGAGTGAAGTCCTTTTTCCAACTACGTTTTTCGTCAATTACATCTAAATAATTGATTGAAATGGTAATTGTAAGCCTGTTGTCTTGTGCGGTTTGATTACCTTGGATTGCCAATGGTCGAGTTTCATATTTGGTAATAAACCCTTCGAATGTTACATCGGCTTGACCGCTATTATTCTTTAAAGTGGTTTGGGTTTGAACTCTCGACCGTAATTTTTCAGTTAATGTTTGGCTAAGTGAAGGGACCACAATGTTGGCCTGATTTTCAAAATATTTAATATTAAAGTCCTTAACATCTACGGGGATAGATGCACCAGTAAATGAATAACAACCGCTTAGCACAGTGCTTAACGCAAGAAGAAAAAATATTAGATTTTGCTTAAGTGGGGTAGTCATTTACAAATCGTATTCTTTAATTTTTCTATAAAGTGTTCGTTCAGAAATCCCAAGCTCTTGTGCTGCATTTTTGCGTTTTCCGCTATGTTTTTTAAGCGCTCGCTGGATCATTTCTTTTTCCTTGTCGGCTAAAGATAGTGTTTCTTCCACTTCTTCGGCTTCCGAATGCTCTTCATGGGGAACGTAAGGGTTTTGAGGGTATGGATTTTCCTGTTGGTAATGAACAGGGGTTACGTCTTTACTTGGAGCTTCAATTTCCTTGTAAAACTTGCTTATAACCTGTTCATTCTGCTCCGTTAATTCTACCCTGCTGCTGTTCTGACTTACAATGTCGATAACCAATTTTTTCAACTCGGTCATGTCTTTTTTCATGTCGAAAAGTACACGATAAAGGATCTCTCTTTCGCTGAAATTATTCCCTCCCTCGGCACTTTGATTAAGCATTGGAAGTCCAGACGTGCTGTTCGCTGGATTTGGTAGGTATTTTGCCAGGGATTGCGCATTTACAACACGGTCTTTCTCAAGAACGGCTACTTGCTCGGCTATGTTTTTTAGCTGACGGATGTTTCCTGGCCATGGGTATTCGGCAATTAAGTTTTGCGCATCTTCGGTAAGTGAAAGTGGCGGGATTCTATGCTTATCGCCAAAATCGTGGACAAACTTTCTGAAAAGTAAGTGAATATCTTCCTTTCGTTCCCGAAGTGGTGGGATAGTTAAGGGAACCGTATTTAATCGGTAATACAAATCTTCGCGGAATTTCCCGTTTTGAACGGCCTCCACAACCTTTACATTGGTGGCTGCAATAACTCGTACGTTCGTTTTTTGAACCTTTGACGACCCTACCCTAATATATTCGCCTGATTCAAGAACTCTTAATAATCGGGATTGAGTATTCAGCGGAAGTTCAGCTACTTCATCAAGAAAAATGGTCCCTTCATTAACAACCTCGAAGTAACCTTTTCGGCTATCATGAGCCCCGGTGAAGGAGCCTTTTTCGTGACCGAAAAGTTCAGAATCTATGGTCCCTGAAGGGATTGCTCCGCAGTTAATCGCGATAAAACTGTTATGTTTTCGAGGACTAATTTGGTGAATGATATGAGAAAAAACTTCCTTTCCAACACCACTTTCACCCGTAATTAACACACTCATTTCTGTAGGCGCTACCTGGCGAGCTACATCTATGGCGCGATTAAGCAGAGGAGAATTTCCAATTATTCCAAACCGTTGTTTTATACTTTGAATGTCCACGTTTTTTTGGATTTAAACTATTGCAGAACCCATAAGAGTTGCTGAGGTACAAGTTTCAGTTTTTACGTTTACGTAATCGCCTACTTTAATTCCGTCAAGTTTTGGAAAAATAACCATGTTGTTGTGGTCGTTTCTTCCGCATAGGTCATCGGCAGATTTTTTTGAATTCCCTTCAACAAGGACTCTCTGCACTTTACCCATTTGTTGTTTAAGTCGGTAGTGGCTGTGTTGTTGTTGAAGTCTTATGATTTCTGTTAAACGGCGAGATTTTGTTTCCTCGTCAATGTCGTCTTCGTATTTCTTGGCGGCCAATGTTCCTGGTCGTTCACTGTATTTGAAATTGTATGCTAAATCGTATTTCACATACTCCATCATGGTCAGCGTTTCTTTGTGCTCATCCTCAGTTTCGGTGCAGAAACCTGTGATCATATCTGAAGAAATTGCGCAATCAGGGATAATACTTCTGATAGCATCAATTCTGTTTAGGTACCATTCACGGTCGTAGGTGCGGTTCATTAATTTAAGTACTCTACTGTTACCGCTTTGCGCAGGAAGGTGAATGTAATTACAAATGTTCTCGTACTTGGCAATCGTGTGAAGTACCTCGTTGGTTATGTCCTTAGGGTGTGATGTACTAAATCTAACCCTAATGTTTGGATCAACCAAGGCAACCATTTCTAGTAAGTTGGCGAAATTGATCTCTTCAGTTTCGGTTTTGAACTTATAGGAATCGACGTTTTGACCAAGGAGGGTTACTTCTTTGTATCCATTTTCAGAAAGCTCCTTAACCTCCGAAACAATGCTTTTCGCATCTCTTGAACGTTCTCTTCCTCTTGTAAATGGAACTACGCAGAATGAGCACATGTTGTCACAACCACGCATGATTGAAACGTAGGCGCTCACCCCATTTGATCCAAGGCGAATAGGGGAGATATCGGCGTAAGTTTCTTCTCTCGAAAGCAGTACGTTTACTGCTTTTTGCCCAGAATCAACAGCTCCAATTAAGGTAGGAAGATCACGGTAAGCGTCAGGGCCAACAACAATGTCGACTAATTTCTCTTCCTCAAGGAATTTTGATTTTAATCTTTCGGCCATACAGCCAAGCACACCGACAATTAAATTCGGATTTTCACGTTTTGCATTTTTAAAGGAACGCAATCGTTGACGGGCACGTTGCTCGGCATTTTCGCGGATAGAGCAGGTGTTTATGAAAACCAAGTCGGCTTCTTTTTCATCGGAGGTAGTGATAAAACCATCCTCAATTAAAATGGAAGCTACAATCTCAGAATCTGAGAAGTTCATTTGACAACCGTAGGTTTCAATAAAAACTTTTCGAGTACCAGCTTGGGGATTTTTACTCTCCATCACTAGGGCTTCACCCTGCCTTGACTCATCCATTACTTTATGTTCGAAACTCATGCGAAAATGTTTTAATTTGAACCTGCAAAGTTAATAATATTTTTGCCATTTTGGCAGTCTGTCAGCTTTGAGATTTTGAAAATATTTATTCATTAAATAATACACATTATGAAACGTAAACTAGGTTTATTATTGTTGCTCGCTGTTTTTTCGGCGTCAGCCCTTCATGCTCAGCATTATTTAACAGTTACTGGAACCGGAAAAATTAGCGTCGCCCCAGACCAGTTGACCTTCAGCACCAATTTTACCGCTAAGGAAAAAACCTATAACGAAGCAATGAATAGTTTAAATACCAAGGTGAATAAACTTGTGGAGGCTTTGAAAAAGGCTGGGGTTTCGGAGGAGGAAATTAAAACGGGAAGTTTAAGCATAAATTTATGGCAAGAATACAATAAGGTAAAAGGAAGAACAGAGGTGTTAGGTTTTGTGGCGTCCCATAATGTGATGGTTAAAACCTCTCCAAATAAAAAAACTATAAACGAGGTTTTTAGTGCCTATATGGAAAGTGGTTCTGACGCCAGCTTTTCAATGAATTTCGGATTAAAGGACCCGGATAAATGGGAGGATAAGCTAGTTGTTGCGGCAATAAAAGACGCTCAGCACCAGGCTAATGTCATGGCCGATGCGGCTGGAATAAAGTTGGGTGCCATTAGCGGGATAAACCGCTCAAATAACGGCTTTAATCCAGTACAACGATTTGCAATGATGGAAAACGCCAGTATGATGAGTAAATCTGTAAGCATGGATCACGTTAATCCTGAAGATATGGTCATGACAGAGACGGTAACAGTTCAATTTATGATTGGGGGAAGCGAAATTATAAAGGATTAATCTCTTTTAGGTACATTTAGGTAAATCCCAAATTTTATATCATGAAAATTCTATTACTTCTCCTCACGGAATTCCAATAGTAGAAGAGGCTAACATTAAAATTACTATGAAATTGAAACCAATATATTTGTTTTTGATCACCTTGTTGACAATTACTGCCTGCAAAAAGGATGCTGGAACAGGAACTGATGATTGTGAAAGAAAAGTGGTTATTAATAAAACGCAATTCGAAGAAATAGAAAGCGACGAAATCGTAGTTTCTGATTTTACAATTGTTGGAAATTGTTTGAATATCACTGTCCGTGGGAGTGGGTGCGACGGAAACTCATGGGTGGTTAATATTATCGACTCAGAGGAGGTTGTTAATACAA
>JBLIKP010000130.1:0-4748 GCA_047635375.1 Sphingobacteriales bacterium
GCCCAGGTTTCGGAGGGCTTGATATTTAAGCATTTCGGAAACAAAGAAGGTCTTCTGCAAGGAATCGTAGAATGGGGAATGGCCGATGCCAAGAAGGAGGTCGAGCGTTTATCGGCCTTGAGCCAACCGCTGGAAGTTATTCATGGTGCACTGGATTTTGTGCTTACCGCCATTAAAACGCAACCAGAATTTTGGCTTACTTTAATGTCCCTCAAGCATCAAAGCCCCGAAATAGCAGAACGCTTCCATGACAATGAAATGATGGGAAGTCTGCATGCCAGCCTCCAAAAGGCTTTCGCCGAATTAAACTACCAAAACCCTGAAATGGAGGCACAGTTTGTAATTATGTTAATGGGAGCCCTTTTTAAAGAGCTTTCTAATTCATCCGCCCCCGAGCGGGAACAGTTCATAAAACTTATTAAAACGAAATACACAGAAAAATAATGGGAAAATTAACAGGAAAAGTAGCCTTAGTCACAGGCGCATCCTCAGGGATAGGCCTAAGTGCCGTAACTTTTTTATTGGAAGAAGGAGCCACAGTTTACGGTGCCGCACGTCGCCTAGACAGGCTTCAAGACGTCGAGAAAATTGGCGGGCATGCCATTGAAATGGACATCACCAAGGAGGAGGACATTACATCGGCTTTAGCCAAAATAAACAATGCTCACGGGTCTGTAGACATCCTAATTAACAATGCAGGCTACGGTTCTTACGGATCTGTAGAAGAAGTGCCCATTGACGAGGCCCGCCGCCAGTTTGAGGTAAACCTTTTCGGACTAGGGAGCATCACCCAGAAAGTGCTGCCGCAAATGCGAGAGAAGAAATACGGTAAGATTGTAAACATTTCGTCAATGGCAGGGAAGATTTATATGCCTATGGGAGCCTGGTACCACGCGACAAAACACGCCTTAGAAGGCTGGAGCGATAGTCTGCGTTTGGAAGTCGCCCAATTTGGAATAGACGTGGTAATCGTAGAGCCCGGTGGGATTCAAACCGAGTGGGGTGGTATTGCCATGGATTCTATGCAGAAATACTCTGGCAAAGGTCCATACGCTAGGATTACCAATGGGATGACTGCCGCCTTTAAAGAAACTTACGAAAACGGAAAGGGTTCACATCCTGATGTGATTGGGAAAATTATCGTGCGAGCCGTTACCGCAAAGCACCCCAAAACAAGATACGCCAAGGGTTACATGGCAAAGTTTTCCATCTTTTCACGTTGGCTTCTATCTGATAAGATGTTTGACGGATTTCTAAAATCTCAAATTTAAGATTCCAAGGAGCCAATTGATTAATTAAGCGAAATGAAAAAAATAATAATCATAATTCTATCCATGATTGCCCTGCCCGTTTTAGCGGTGGTACTTTTTGTAAATATTAGTCCGCAAATGGGCAAGACGCCTTCAGGCGAGTATTTAGAAAAGCTCGCGGTTTCTCAGCAACACAACGGAAAAGTGTTTGTAAACCCAATCCCGACAAGTGTAGATTGGGGTTGGAGAACCATGAAAGACGCCATGTATGACTATATGAATGCAAAGCGCAACAGCCCAAAAGATACTTTTCCAAGTGATTTTCAGGACTTTCAGCAGGCTTCCGCCGATAGTGAACTTTACGTCACCTGGTTTGGGCATTCGGCGCTTTATTTGGAAATGGAGGGTAAGAAAATTTTGATCGATCCTATGTTAGGTTCACATTCTTCACCAGTTCCTATTTTTACTCCGCGCTTCAAGTTCAAGCAAGAAATCCCCTTAGATAAAATTCCCGCTGTTGACGCCGTGATTTATTCCCACGACCATTATGATCACTTGGACTATGGCTCAGTAAAAGCCCTGGATAGCAGGGTGGGGCATTATTATGTTCCACTTGGCGTGGGTGGCCACTTACGAAGCTGGGGAGTAGCACCTGAGAAAATCACAGAAATGGACTGGAACCAATCCGCCGACCTTGACGGAATTGAATTAGTCTGCACTCCGGCAAGGCATTTTTCGGGACGTGGATTAACAAACAAAATGACCACACTTTGGGCCTCCTGGGCGATAAAAGGAAGTCATCGAAAAGTATATTTCAGCGGAGACGGAGGTTACGGAAAGCATTTTAAAGAGATAGGAGAGCAACACGGTCCTTTTGATTTAGCGTTTATCGAATGCGGACAATACAATGAAGCCTGGAGTGACATACATATGCTTCCTGATGAATCGGCACAGGCAGGGGAAGATGTCAACGCAAAATCAGTGATGCCCATCCATTGGGGAGCGTTCAGCTTATCCCCGCACGACTGGGACGATCCTATTATCAAGTTCAAATCCTTATCCGAAGCCAAAGGCCTTAAAGTGGTTCATCCTATTGTGGGAGAGAGAGTTGGGATTCCAAATGCCCAAGCCGGCAACAAGTGGTGGGCTAATTTGAACTAGATTTTTTCAGATTGATTTTGTAAATTAAGAGTACCTAAAACTTACTCTTATGAAATTTACAGATTATTCAAAACAAGCAATTGGCTGTGCCATTGAGGTTCATAAAGAACTTGGACCTGGACTTTTGGAAAGTGCTTATCAGGAATGTTTATTCTACCAGCTAAGAAAAAACGGATTAAATGTGCAAAAGGAATTTCCAGTCCCATTAATGTATCATGAGGTTCATTTAGAATGTGGTTATCGGATAGATTTATTAGTTGAAAATAGTTTGATAATTGAGGTCAAAAGCGTTGATGCTTTAAATGATGTCCATCTAGCTCAAGTTTTGACTTACTTAAAACTTCAAAATCTAAAATCCGGATTGCTAATAAATTTTAATGTAGTAAAACTCACAAATGGATTAAGACGCGTTGTTAATAATTATTATTAGTAAGTTTTTACCGCAAAGGAAAGAAGAAGGCACGAAGGTCCGCGAAGATTTAATAAAAGCGTATTTTCTTGTTTAACTCTTCTTTTACTTCGCGCCTCCTTGGCGCACTTCGCGGTTAAACCAAACGAGATTCTAGTTTTTTTCAAAAGTCACATTTGAAAAGAAATATTAAGGGTTTGAATGCTTTTCCAACAATTTAAACTCTTCTCATTTTCTTATTCAATCCAAACCCATTGATTACCTTTGTAAAATGTTAAACGAAACCATCGTCGCTTTATCAACTCCCTCAGGAAATGGAGCCATTGCAGTCATCCGATTAAGCGGTGAAAATGCCCTGGCTGTCGCCGATGCAATCTTTAAAGGCAAAAAACTCGCCAACCAAGAAGGCCACACCGCCCACTTCGGTAGAATCATGGACGGCAGCGTCGTTGTCGACGAAGTAGTAGCCACCGTTTTCAAAACACCCCGCTCATATACCCGTGAGGATGTGGTAGAAATATCTTGCCACAATTCCACCTACATAATTGAGAAAATTTTAAAACTTTGCCTTTCTGAAGGTGCACGCCTAGCAAAAGCAGGGGAATTCACCCTCCGCGCCTTCCTTAATGGCGGAATGGATCTTAGTCAGGCAGAGGCTGTCGCCGATTTAATCGCCTCAGATTCTAGTGCTTCCCACGAGCTAGCCATGAAGCAGATGCGCGGAAAATTCTCCGATGAAATAAAAGCACTTCGTAAGGAACTCATCCACTTCGCCAGCCTAATCGAGCTGGAACTTGATTTCAGTGAAGAAGACGTTGAGTTCGCCGACCGACAAGACCTAAAGGACCTTGTCAATAAATTACAAATTCCCATCACTCATTTGATGGAAAGCTTCGCCCTAGGTAACGTCCTTAAAAACGGAGTTCCCGTGGTGATATCGGGGAAGCCAAACGTTGGGAAGAGTACATTACTTAACCTTTTATTAAACGACGAGCGCGCCATTGTTTCCGACATTCCTGGAACCACCCGCGACACCATCGAAGATGAGATAAGCATCAAGGGGATAACATTCCGCTTTATTGATACTGCGGGAATCCGGGAGACGAAAGACAAAATCGAAGCCATAGGAGTAGAGCGCACATTCGAGCAAATCCGCAAGAGTGCGATTATCCTCCTCGTTTTCGATCCGACAGAAACAGATCCTGCGGAGCTAAAGAAAAACCGACAAACCCTTCTTGAGCTTGTCGACGGAGAAAAGACCCACCTTATCACCATCGCCAACAAAGCCGACAAGCCTGAGGTAAGAGAAGCATTAAAAGCCTTTGATTTAAAGGACCAGGTAATCCCAATTTCGGCGAAATCCAGTGAAAACATCCCCATGTTGGTCAACGCACTTTTGGATGCCGTAAGTCACGACAAAGTAAACCGTGAAAGCACCGTGGTCTCCAACGCCCGTCATTTCCACGCCTTAGAAGAAACCCACGTTTCCTTGAACGATGTTCTCACCGGACTAGACCAAGGGATAGAAGGTGATTTTTTAGCGGTAGATATCAAAAGAGCACTACATTACCTAGGAGAGATCACAGGTGAGATAACGAATGAAGATCTTTTAGATAACATATTTAGTAAGTTCTGCATCGGAAAGTAATTACTATTGATTATCAGATAGTTATGTTTTAAAAAATAATTTTTTACCTTCATTTCTCGTTAAAAATCCCAGAGATTATGGAAACTTTCAGATTGCAATCCTTTTCCTTTATTATAATTATGGTTTTTCTAGGGTTTTTCTCCAATGCCCAAAATACCAACGGAATAATTGAAAAATATAATGGGGTTGAATTTAGTTTTGAGCCGATAGAGGGGACTTCAATTTTCGAATATAAATCAGCAGCATTTACCAAAACCCAAAAGTCTTTAAATGATGAATT
>JBLIKP010000131.1:0-4663 GCA_047635375.1 Sphingobacteriales bacterium
TTCGAAACTCAGACACGATCGGTTAAAATTCATGCTGAGATTGAAAACAAAACAGGTAAACTATTACCTGGAATGTACGTTGATGCTAGAATAATTGTGGAAAATAAAAACACGCTATGCCTGCCAGAAGAAGCCGTGGTTGAAGACGAAGGATTGAGCTATATATTTCTAGAAAAATCGGCGAATCAGAAGACCGGGGAAGTTGCCTTTGAAAAAATTGAAGTAAATACGGGCCTGAAAGATATAGGGTATATAGAAATCTTACCCGTGACAAAGATTCATCCTAAAAGCCAAATTGTGGTTAGTGGTGCATTCTATTTATTAGCCGAAATGAAAAAAGGTGAAGGCGGCCACGGCCATCATCACTAAAAATATAAAGCCAGTGCTTGAGCACTGGCTTTTTTTAAGCTTTTGAAGCTTCGTTGTTATAATCTTTCTCCCATACTTGATTAAGCGCCTTTAAAAAAGTTGAGGATTCCTGGGCACCTGAAAGTCCGTATTTTCCATCGATTACATAATATGGAACTCCTTGAACTCCAAACTGCTTCGATTCATAAATATCCTTTTCCACATCTTCGGCGTAAGCCTGAGAATTAAGAACATCCTCAACTTCCTTAATGGGAAGACCAATTTTTGAAGTGAGCATTTTCAATACCATAGGATCGTCGATATTTTGCCCAAGAACAAAATAAGACTCAAAAAGTTTCTCTTCCAATTCCAATTGCTTACCCATAGTTTTTGCATAATGCGTTAACCTGTGTGCCATAAACGAATTCGCCACTACGGTTTTGGTAAAGTCAAACTCCAACCCCTCACCTTTTGCCATTTGAACCACATTAGCTTGAGCCTCCTTAGTATATTCCAAGGTCCACCCTTTACTTTTTGCCAAATGCTCGGTGGCATTAATCTCAGGTTGAGTTTCTAAGGCTGGATTAAGCTGGTAACTTTTCCATTCAACTTCAACCTCTCCTGCATTTTCAAATTGCGATAAGGCATTTTCAAATCTTTTTTTTCCGATGTAACAAAACGGACACATCACATCCGACCAAATTTCTACTTTCATAATCTTTTTTAATACAAATTGAGACTTAAAATGTTTAAAATTTTATATTAACATGTTGCTATTCAATATTTTACAAGTATTTTTTTATTTGAATTATTTTTTGTCTTGCGTGTTGAAACAGACAAAACCACTAACTAAATTTTGAAAAATGATTAAAAGACTACGCCTTACTTTTGTTGCATTAGGCTCTATATTTTCGACCTATTCAAATGCACAATATTGCGATGCCCAAGGCAGCGACTGCGCATTTGATTTCATAAGTCGTGTTACTATAGGTGAAGTAATGGATAATGATACCAAATGCATGTTTTACTCCGATTTTACCAACAACACGACCTTAAATGCACAGCATCTTCCTTCAGGAATTTTCAACGCAGTGCTTCAAAATGAAACTAAAATTTCAAGAAGCAAGCTTATCGTGCAGTAAGACAAAACAACCTAATTATTGGATCCCGGTTCTTCGAAAAGAAGGACCGGGATTTTTTTGGTTAAATGAAAACATCAAGACTGGCCTTAAAATTATTAACTCCTACTCCCTAGATAATTCCTTCCCTTTACATTGTAGCAATGTAAAGGGAAAGCAAAAAGGGATGAGAATTAATTCCCATCCCTTTTATAAAATTCAAATTATTTTTAAAGCTTAATAAACGGCGTGGGCACCAAACCGTCCACTCTTAAGAAATACGTCCCAGCGGGGAGGCAATCCACTGAAATGACTATTTTCTCTTCGTTTAAAGTATAACTTTTCATCATTCTACCAAACACATCGTACACCCAAAATTCCTTTGCGGTGATGCCTTTGGGAAAGGTTAATTGTAACTGAGAACTCACCGGATTTGGACTTATCACAACGCTTAAATTTCTAGTTTGAACGGATGAAAAAATCACCTCTTCATTATTGATAACCACAAGTGCGGTATCGCAGCTTCCGTCTGCATCACATACTTTATAGGTTAAAGAATCTATGCTCGCTTCTTTTGTGGTACGGTAATATTTAAGTTGAAGGTTTTTAATGGTGGCTTCGTTAATTTTAGAAGGGACAATAATCGCCAAGCCCTTTGCGGGTTGTTGATCTTCTTCATCAAAATCATTTGCTAAAATATTAATCAAATAAATTCCAGTATCTGATGTGGTGAAATTATCATTTTCACTCAATGGCTTGTCATTTATTGAGTTTACTTGGATAAATACAGTTGCCGTATCGCATCCTTGACCCAATTGATCACAAGCAAGGTAAACCAAGGAATCTTCTCCCCAATAATTCTCCTCTGGCGTGTAGGTGATTTGTAAATCACCGCCTACATTAGCTGTGCCGTGTTGCGGACCGCCAATAATCTCCACCATAGAAATTCTACTATCCACATCTAAGTCATTTTGGATTACATCAACTATTAGGGAATTGTCTTCATCTAGAGTGAGGGAGTCATTTTTACAAATTATTGCATCCTCCACGGCCTGCACCTCAATAAAAACCCATGCCGAATCTTTTAGTCCTCCACGGTCAAAGGCCTCGTATTGCAAAGAATCTTTGCCGTTAAAATTAGGGTTTGGTGTGTAGGTTAATTTCTCATCCCCATCTAGGGTGGTTAGCCCGTGAGCCGCATTGGTGAATATTTGGGTAATTATATAATCCCCTTCTCCGTCTGCATCATTTTGGGTAAGCGTAATACTTGCCTTTTTATCTTCTGCTAAAAACAGGGAATCATTTTGGGCAATTGGGGCGGTATTCACTGCATTAAGCACTTTTGTACGTGCAATCCCTCTAATGGCTTGGTTATCTATAGAATCAAATGAACCGTACACGTACATTTCATCCTTCATAAATTTTATTTGCTCAACCCCTGGAGCATAAGTATCCTCTTTTACGTATTTCACATTAGACACATCCTTAAAAACCCCCCAATTTTCACCATCGTATCTATATATTTTATCAGATGGACAAGAAGCACAGGTAACGTTTACTGCATACAAAAAACCTTTGTAAACTTCAAGTTGTCTAACTGCTTTTAAATCAGGGTGACCAATACTTATCCATTGTTCCACAGGATCTCCTGGCAAGGGAAGCATTACCGAATCAAACACTTGAACCTGCCAGCCGGGATCTGGGCTTCCGTTATTAGCTACAGTTCCGGATGTATAATATTTACCCTTATAAAAAGTAAAATCTTTGGTATATGCATCGTTTCTTCCACCCAATTTTATCCATTTCCCGTTTTCATAATAAGACGGACCATACCCCTTGCAGCTACCATCAAAGGTGAGGGTATCTGCATTTATAAAAAGTTTGTCATTAACGGATTTTAATATTAAACTTCCTGACACACATTCTGTACGTAGGTTTAGGGGTTTCATGGTGTCAGAATCCAGCACAAAAACTTCCCATTCACCTTCATCTACATTTCTTAAATTGGTTAAATAAAAATATTGTTCTCCAATTTTTTCATGAACAATCCAAGGGGATATGTTTACGGCCCTTTCTATTAAAGTTAAAATAGTATCATTAATTGGATCATAATAAAATGAGCCGCGAGGATTTTGATTACCAAAGCTTGCATGTTTTGTAAACAAAATTCCATCATGAACTGATTTTAGACTTTGATTATCACTTGCGTCTCTAAACTTAAAAGGAATTAAACTATCCAATAATGTCCAATCTTTCCCATCCCACTTTGAGAAAATTGAGTATTCACCATTAACTTGAGAACTCCCACCATAATAAAGATGATTCTCGTAAACTTGAGTATTAAATTTAGGATTTCTTAACAACTTAATATTAACATCCCCAAGGGGTTCCCAATCCTGAGCTTTTATAGCAAAGGATTGGGAAAGTATTAGAGCAATGATTATTAAAAATCTCATGGTTTTAAGATTTTTTTAGTTATTGTTTGGTTGTTTTGAATTGCAATCATAAATAAAGTTTGAAAAGGCGGGGTTATTGTCCTGGTTCTACGTAAATTTTGAAGTTAAGGTAATGAAAAATAGGGGCATTTATATAGTATACGCTAATTTACCATAGGCTCCTTAGAAGTAAAATTGCTACGCTTTTTTTGACTAATCTTTAATTATAGAATTTAACAATCCAAACCGAATCCATATCGAGGGGAAACATTTTTTTTTGCAAAAAACTCATTACATTACGTTGCATATGCAACTTTTTATTACATTTGCCCCAAGATATGAACGTAGGACCACCAATATTTGCTGAAAGTGTACTTCCATGGTTAGGCAAAACCATGAAGTTGGTGGATTCTTATTTTGAGTCTTTTATGACTGAAAAAGGTTTTAATGTGAGCCGTAGGCAATGGTTGGTATTAATGATAATTCACTCCAATGGTCCGCAACCTCAGCATAACCTGGCCATAATTACCGAACGCGACAAAGCCTCCTTAAAGCGTTTGATAGACACCATGGAGCGAAAAAATTTCGTTGCGCGCCTGCCATCTCCCGACGACAAAAGAGTAAACCTAATTCACCTCACCAAGCAAGGAGTATCAATCGCCGAGAAAACAAAGCCCATTATGCAGGGTTTGATTGATGAACTTCAAGAAGGGACTAGTAAAGAAGATCGCGAAGCAGCCATCAGAGTGATGGGAAAAATAC
>JBLIKP010000132.1:0-4649 GCA_047635375.1 Sphingobacteriales bacterium
AATGCTTTTTGAACTCCTAAAATAGTAAACAAACCAATTCCTATCGTATCAAATAAGAAAAAGGTTTTTCTAAGTTTTAAAATATAAGCCTTAAGGAAGAAACTACTTAAAACACCCCCAGCAATCATTGCAAGATAATTTAAATCGGTCATCCAACCCACAGGAGTTTTACCTATTAAAACATCCCTTATTGTTCCGCCTCCTACTGCTGTGATAAACGCTAAAACAAAGGCTCCAAATAGGTCCATTTTTTTATCGCCTGCTGCCAAAGTCCCTGAAATTGCAAAGACCAAGGTTCCTAACAGATCGACCGAATAAATGATTTGAGAAAGATTCATTAAATAGGTTTATTTGAACAAATATAGAGGAACTATTTACTTAACAATTAATTCAAAGCGCAAAAAAAACCCCCAAGGATTAATCCCAGAGGTAATTTTTTCATAATTCAAAACTTGAATTTCCTCGAAACTAGACAATACCATTGACTAATAACTATTTATTAATCAATATAAAAACCCATGAATTACTATATCGTCTAAGCACGCACGAGCAGGGCTGTGTGGCAGACTTTTAGCTTTTAATGTTACCAAAAGAATATCGCGATCTAAAAAATTAATAGGCTGGGCCCATTCCACCTTTAAGCAAAAGGAAGTGTTTTCAACAATTGACCTCCATATTAAAGAAGATGCACCAAATTAAAAAGGCAGCAGAACTCGACCAATCAAAAAAAATCTTCTTAAAAAAGACATACTAAAAAATCGGGCTGTGGTAAAACTGTCAAGGAAATGAAGAATGTATTTCCGCGCGGATTTCCCTTGCGGCCTTTCCAGTCAACCCCATTATTTCACACCGTTACCATTATGGTTAATTTTGGCGGTAAAAGAAATGATACAAATCATTAACTTCGCACTAATGAAAATCGCCTTAGCACAACTAAACTACCATACCGGGAATTTTGAACACAACACCTCAAAAATCCTTGCGGAGATTGAAAAAGCAGAAAAAGCAAATGCCGAAATCGTGGTATTTGCCGAGCTTGCTTTATGCGGGTACCCTCCTAGAGACTTTCTGGAGTTCGATGATTTTATTGACCGTTGCGAAGCTGAATTAGAAAGAATTGCTAGGTCATGCACAAAAATCGCATGTATTATTGGAGCACCAGCAAGGAATGAAAGTTATGGCGGAAAGAATCTTTTCAACTCTGCTTATTTTATTGCTGACGGGAAAGTACAATCAGTGCACCACAAGGCGCTTTTACCTACCTATGATGTATTTGATGAATACCGCTATTTTGAACCAGGCTCTGAATTTCAGATTGTAGAATTCCAGGGAAAACGCATCGCTCTTACCATTTGTGAAGACTTATGGAATGTTGTTCCCCCGGGGTTAGAAAACGAGCTTCAGACACTTTACCGAAACAGCCCAATGGATTCTCTGATAAAGCAGAATCCTGATTTTATGATAAATATTGCCGCATCGCCTTTTTCTTGGGACCGCTCAGGAATAAGAATGCAGGTACTCGCAGAAAATTGCAAAAAATATAATCTTCCACTTTTTTATGTGAACCACATAGGGGCGCAAACTGAACTGATTTTCGATGGTGGGAGTGTGGTCTTTAATAAAAAAGGAGAATTGGTCTGTCGCGCTGCAAAGTTCGAGGAAGAGCTTTTAATCCACGATAGTAATAATCTTTCCCCCAACACGCCAACGGCCGAAGACGAGATTGAATTAATCCATAAAGGGCTTGTTCTTGGAATTCGTGATTACTTTAAAAAATCAGGGTTTAAATCGGCGGTGCTTGGGTTAAGCGGCGGGATTGACTCTGCCGTCACCTACGTTCTAGCTCAACAGGCATTGGGCGTCGAAAATGTACATGGAATTTTAATGCCCTCTGAATTTTCATCCCAGCACTCTATAGACGACAGCATTAAACTAGCGAAAAACACGGGGGGGAAATATGACATTATCCCAATTAAAGACACCTACCAAACGCTTTTAAAAACAATGGCTCCAAGTTTTGGGGACCTCTCTTTCGGATTAGCGGAAGAAAACCTTCAAGCCCGTTGTCGTGGAATTATTGTAATGGCACTCAGTAATAAATTCGGACACATTTTGCTAAATACATCAAACAAAAGTGAAAATGCTGTGGGCTATTCGACCATGTATGGCGATATGTGCGGCGGACTTGGCGTTATTGGTGATGTGTATAAAAATCAAGTGTATGCGCTTGCGCGAATGATGAATTCTAATGGCGAGGTAGTTCCTGAGAATATTATCACCAAGGCCCCCAGCGCTGAACTTCGTCCCGATCAAAAAGACAGTGATAGCCTTCCTGATTATGATGTGCTTGACCCGATTCTATATCAATTTATTGAAAGACGAAAAGGACCAAACGAAATCATCGAAAGAGGGTACGATGCGGCTACCGTAAACAAGATTCTTAACCTAGTGAACCGAAGTGAGTTTAAACGCTTTCAAACACCCCCTATTTTGCGCGTAAGCTCAAAAGCTTTTGGAATGGGTAGAAGAATGCCGATAGTCGCAAAATACACTTTGTAATATTTCGGCGAAAGCCAAACAATAGACACGTTAAAATCCATTGAAATTTGTATCTTATGGACAAGATTAACACCTATGACTCTCTTTGAAATTTTAAATACACCTGAAGTAATTTGGTTCCTTTTAGGACTCCTGTTTTTTGCTTTGGAATTTGCTGTCCCTGGACTTATCCTTTTATTTTTTGGGATTGGCGCTTGGGTAACCTGTATTGTTTGCCTAGCATTACCTATTGAAACATCCACCCAACTGTGGATTTTCATATTGACCTCTGTAGTTACTCTGGCTGCGCTTAGAAAATATCTTCTCAACCGCAGCAAGAATAAAAAAAACCATCTTGCCGATGATAATTACGAGTTCATTAACCAGTCCGCAATTGCCGAAACTCACATTATACCTGGGAAAACTGGACTTGTTCAGTTTAAAGGTGCATCTTGGCAAGCAATAGCTTCCGATGAAGTTACCCAAGGTGATAAAGTGATTATCACAGGAAAAGAAAGTATCGTTCTTCAGGTTAAACCTGCAAAATAACTAATTCAAACACCCTTTTAATATTAAACATATGAATGCTTCAATAGTGATTTTGGTCGGTTTGGCCGTCTTTGTAATAATGATTTTCTTCTCGATGATTCAGATTGTCCCACAACGTTGGGGCTATATCGTTGAGCGTTTTGGAAAATACCGCGTGACACTTACTGCAGGTTTCCACCTAATAATTCCCTTCGCCGATAGAGTCGCGTATAAGCAGTTAATGAAAGAGCAAGCAATCGACGTTGGTGCACAAGCCTGTATCACCAAGGATAATATTGCCGTGGAAGTAGATGGGATTCTTTATCTGCAAGTAGTAGATGCTCACAAGGCTTCTTACGGGATCAACAACTACCTTTTCGCTGCTACCCAGATTGCGCAGACCACCATGCGTTCTATTATTGGTAGAATGGAGCTTGACAAAACTTTTGAAGAGCGAGAAATCATCAACACAAGCATCACCTCAGCGGTTGACAAAGCAAGTGATCCTTGGGGGATAAAAGTTACTCGCTACGAAGTAAAAAACATCACCCCTCCGCAAAGTATTAAGGATGCGATGGAGAAACAGATGCGTGCAGAACGTACAAAACGTGCGCTTATTGCAGAATCTGAGGGAGATAAACAGGCACGTATTAACCGTGCCGAAGGGGAAAGACAAGAGATGATTGAAAAGTCTGAAGGTGAAAAACTGAAGAGAATAAACGAGGCTGATGGACGTGCTCAGGAAATCATGAGGCTTGCCCATGCTACTGGAACTGGACTTAAGGAAATCGCATCGGCAATCAACGAAAAAGGCGGAATGGATGCTGTGAACTTAAGAATCGCAGAACAATACCTAACTGAATTCGGTAAGCTTGCCAAAGAGAATAACACGATAATTCTTCCAAGTGATCTTTCAGATATTTCGGGAATGGTTGCCGCAGCTTCTACTGTGCTGGAAAAAACCAAAGCAAAAAGTTAATCCACTATTCAAAAAAATAAAAAAAGCAGCCCAAGGGCTGCTTTTTTTATTTTTTATCTTTTTTGAATCAGACTAAAAATTTCCACGAAGGGAAATAATTAGATTCCGCCCCGGAGCGCTAATTCCTGAAGAATATGTCCGGTAGTGGTGGTCTAATATGTTTTCAACGGCGAAACTTAACGACATGGGCTCCGAAACCCGCAAGCTTGCACTTACATTCAAAGTGTACCATGCCAATGCGCCATCTTTGGTGTAAAGCTCAGGCTTATCCTGCTCCGTAGGCGCCAAATCATTAAAGGCAATCTTACCACTATACCTAGACCAACCAATTATTGAGAAACGCCCTTTATCGAAAGTTAACGATGACTTACCAAAAGTAGGCGCCACATGCCTAAGAGCCTGACCATTTTCTAGATCTTCACCTTCTGTGATTGTATAATTCTGCTTAAATCTCAACCCTGCCATAATTTCATAATTAAGACCAAAAGACGCCCCATAAATTTGGGCATCGCCAGCATTTACCAAGGCTTCAACCTTACTCAACCGGCCATCATACAGCATTGAATCCTCTCCATTAAAAGTAAAATCCCTTCGCACCATTGCA
>JBLIKP010000133.1:0-4564 GCA_047635375.1 Sphingobacteriales bacterium
TTCAAATGGACTTTATCCGATGGGGAATCCAATGCACGGATTTTATGGGATTGGATTAAGCATGATGATTCTTCCTTTTGTTTCGTCTTATGAATTTAAAGGTTCCTCCATTGACAAGAAGTATTTCCCAATTACGGTTATCGCAGGATTAGTAATATTCATTTACTTCTGGTCTATGCTGGTAGGACTTGACCCTGCAGAATATAGAGGGTTGACTCAGAGAATAGCGAGTGTGGTAATCTTTGGATGGGTTGCATACTTAGCATTTGAAACAATTAAAACGTTGCCTAACAAAACCTAAACATAATCTTACGGGTGGCTAACGCTTATTTTTAGCTTAGACGTTGTAAAAAATTACTGCATATTTCCTCAACCTTAACAAACCACCTTCTCCCTAAAAACAACCCCATTTTTTGCCAATTCTTCTAGAATTGGTTCATAGATATGTTTTTGGGTTGGGACCTGCACACCGGTGCTGTTTAGCTTTCCGGTAAGGAGTAGTTTAGCCGCAATACCTATTGGTAAACCCACGGTTTTACTCATGGCGGTTTCTTCGTGATCGTCGCCAATGCAAACCATGCTGGAGTGAAGTTCATGGCTCTTGCCATCTAAGTCGTAATTGAACTTATGCCACATCACAATCATGTCTTTATCCTCAGGATCGAGTGACATTTTCTTTTCTAAAATACGCTGCAGAATTTGAGCGGGCGTTCCCTCTTTTAAACCTATTGGTTCTTTATCAAAAATTCCTAGCCACACCAGTTTCTCGAACATGTCATCGTCTTGGTCCAGCTTCATGTAATGCATCAGCTTTAGCTCTACTGAATCGTGAGGATTATATGCCAAGAACATGTTTATGAAATCTCTGTGGGTCATGTTTTCAACACCTTGAACTTGGTAACTATCATCGGTAGCACCTAGCTGAATAAACACATCCCAAGCCCTACAAAACCCAGGTCTTCTAAACGTTCCGCGGTAAATGGTTGGAATATCTTCTAGTCCGTAGGTTTCGCGGTATTTTAGCGAATCACGGTTAGCATATCCTTCAAAGCGTCCGTAGCCGTCTATTTCGACAAATTCGGTTCTTCTGAATAATTTCTGGTAGGGGATATATTTGTATTGCCCCTCTTGGATAAACTTTGCTGCTCCACCTTGTCCGGCAAGCACCACATTTCTTGGGTTCCAGGTGAATTTATATTTCCAAGGGTTGTTTTCACTTTCAGGAGCTAGTAGTCCGCCGGTAAAACTTTCAAAACCTTGAAGTTTTGCTCCTGTAGCCCTTATTCTATCAAGGACTTGCATAGCACTCATGTGATCGATACCCGGATCAACACCTAATTCATTTAGAACTAGGACGCCGTTGTCCTTGGCGCGCTCATCCATCGCTTTAATTTCAGGAGAAACGTAGCTAGGAGTGATGATGTTAATTTTGTTGCTTATGCAGAAATCCACCACATCGGCATGTAGGTGTGCAGGCAACATCGAAATCACCAAGTCTTGATCTTTGAGGTGAAGCTCACGTTCTTCGGCGTTAAGCGCATTAAATGCGATGGCTTTTGCCTTTGATGCTCCATTGATTTTTCCTTCGGCAAGAGCCACATTCTGCTCTCCAATGGTTAATGCCCAATCGTGTTGGGTAAGCTCGTTAAGTAAGTATTTTATAAGGGTGGTTGCAGATCGCCCTGCTCCGATAAGGAATATTTTCTTTGCCATAATGTCGTTGTCGGGGACGAATGTACATAGGCTAAGGGAATAAAGGAAGAAATTTGAGAAGAGAAGGACTCAATCCTTCAAAGACTAAATTACTCGCGTAATAAATACATTTCGGTTAAAATTATTACCTTGAATTTTTAATTTAGCAACCTAATATAATTCCCGCCACTTATTAATATGCTCTAAATAAGCATACTAAGTGCAGTTTTTAATCATTTTAAACTACCCCAAATCATGAAAAAATTATTTATCCCTCTACTTCTTGCGATCATCACGCTTGCCTCATGTAAGAAAGAAGTTATGGAGGCGAATCAATTAGAAGGCTCTTGGAAAGAAAAGACATCCAATCAGTTTAAACATGGATTAATTTTTAAATCTGACTCTTTATTTATTCTTCGCGAAGCACGAACCGATACCTTTTTGTTTTTTATTGATGAAGAAACAAGTTTTCTAAATAGACGCTCATTAGGAAGTTCCTCGGAATCCTATTCATCAAGTAAAATTGAAATAAGCTACAGCGATAATAAAATAAACACGTACGATTTAGTTAATTACCAAACCTATCCTGAGCCAGCAGAAAAAGTAGTGTTCAAACGCGAATAATTGAAACTGATAACCAGCATTGGGATTTAGGGTTTCCGCTGCACCATTGTAAAAGGAATTTATGCATTAGGCGAAATTCGTTTTTCACGCACTTTCCATATAACCGGTAGTACTGAATAACGTGTTGGATTACCTAGTGAATAAAGCATCAATTTAAGGGGTAAATAAATGAAGCTAAGCGTAAGCTTATGCCCCTTCTTTGAGTTTTAGTGCTGCCGCTCTTTTGGCAGTCTTTTCAAGGGTAATAACAATTAAAAATATTATCAGGGGTAATGAATAATGTGGTGTACGAACTAAAAAACCGGTAATACTCTGAGAAAAGGACCGCCAAAAATCATAAGGTACAACGTAAGTATATAACCTTGCGAAGGCCGTAAAAAACCCCCAAACAAAAGCGTAAAAAGCGCACCATTTAATAGCTTTTGGAAAAAATATTCCCACCGCTACAATAAGATCGGCCATGCCCAAATAGAATAAAATATCCTTGGCCAAAATGTTCGAAGTACCAAAGCCAACAATCATCATTCTTATGAACTTTTGTGGTAAAGGAAAAACATTCATTGCATAAAGTCCATGTGCAATAAAGGTGAGTGCTATGGCGATTTTTACCCCCACCACGGGAATGTTTTTTTGCGGGTATCGAATTAAATAAAGTAGGAATAGTGGAGAGCAAAATTGCGCAGTGAACTCAAAAAATAAAGGCGTATTGTAAGGGTCTCCAAAAAAATGAAGCCATAAAAGGGGAAGCATAAAAACCACTCCCAATAAAATACCAATTGCAAATACTTTATTCTTTTGGGTGTAAATCAATGAGCAAAACGCCGCGATTGCAAAAATCACCCCAATTCCTTTTATTAATAATTGAATGTTAAAATCTACAACACCACTTGTCATATATTGATTCCACGACATACCCAAAACCGATCCTACAAAATCGCCCATCAGTTTTTGGCTCCAGAAAAACTCCCTATAAGGTACATTCCAGAATAAATGCTCAAAGGCCCTACCCCCAAATATCAAAAAACATGTGATTCTTAATATTAGGGCAATATACGTCCTTTGGGTTTGGGCTTTAAGCCATAAAAAAGCATTCATTTTATTTACATTTTTTTTATAAAAACACTGTTAATCAAATGATTAAAATCGAATCGACTTCGTAGATCACCATTTATTTATGCAATGGTAAATAAATTTTTCAGTCTTAGATGTCGCTTAACAAAAGGTTAATCTAAAAACTACTTTTTGTTAATGGCATCTACTTATTGCCTTAACCTTGATGAAGTTTCTTTGTGGCAAACAAAAAAGAAATGAAACAATTAATACTCATCACAGGAATTTGCTTAAGTATCGCCTTAAATACTTTTGCTCAACCAAAGTTTTTACGAACCATGTATGCCACTGACCCGGCAACATCATTCACCCTAGGTTTTAGCCAAGACCCAGCAAGTCCGCAGAATGGGAGTGACTTCAAGCTTTATTACGGGACCTCTGATTTTGGAATAGATAAAGTGAAATACGCTGAAGAAAATGAGCCTTTAGACGTTTATCGAACTACCAATCTAAAAAACCTAGATCACTTCTTTTTTCAGCTAAAAGATTTAACCCCAAACACCCCGTATTACTACGTTATTTCTTGGGAAGACCTTGCTGGTAATGAATATACAAGTAAACGCTTTTGGACACCTACTTTGAGCAACAACCCCAACGATGATTTATCAATTATAGCTGGAGGCGACTCAAGGGCCGATTTAGAAAATCCAGACCAAACCGCACAATCTATAATTATCCGCCAGGAGGCAAATAAGATGGTTGCAAAACTTCGACCGCATTTAATTGCTTTTGGAGGAGATTTCACCTTTGCAAATACGGCAAGTGAATGGAGCGATTGGTTTACTGATTGGGAGTTAACCTATACCGACGACAACAAAATAACCCCTATTGTTGCAGCCATAGGAAATCATGAATATCCTCCCTTTGGAGCTACCGATGCAGGATCTATAGTTGTAGATCAAATGTTTGATGTTCCGTCAAAGGATATTTACTACGCGCTAAATTTTCACGGAAGTCTGCTTCGATTATATACGCTGAATTCGGAAATGGCCATTCCTGGTGATCAAAGTAAATGGTTGGTAAACGACTTAAAGGAAAATGATCTTAAAGTGAACTGGAAAATGGCGCAATATCATAAGCCTATCCGCCCTCACGAGGCTGGAAAATCAGACTTAAATGATGCATTTGAAAACTGGGC
>JBLIKP010000134.1:0-4541 GCA_047635375.1 Sphingobacteriales bacterium
GAATCCGATGGTTTAAATCCTAAAGATTATCATTTAACACGAATTAAAACACTTTAATATTCCTTATCCGCAGCTAAACCTTCAGCACAAGTACTAGGTGATTTTGAGTTAATAGTTAGCGATGCATTTTTCCTTTTGACCTCTCATTTATTAGTGGGAAAGGTAAATCTAGAAAGTGTAGATGCTGAGTGGGGAGCAATTAGAGGTGAGGTTAATGTCGATTTGTATGGGCTACTAAATATGGCAATCGAAAAAAATGATGTAACCTCAAGTATTTCCTCCATTAAGCCAAAGCAAAAGACTTATCAGGAGATGAGGGTGAAACTTCAGTTTTATAAAACTTTACAAGAAAGGGTTGAAATTGATCGAATATTAGTCAAAACTCCATTGAAGTTGAATGATTCTGATACTGGGGTTCCCACTTTAGCACAAAGGCTTTCGGCAGAGAATATTTACCGAGGAGATTTGGATGTTCAAGAGTATACCCAAGAATTGTTTGAGGCAGTTAAGGTTTTTCAATCAAGAAATGGGTTGGAACCGGATGGTGTTATAGGGAAAGAAACCCTGGAACAGCTCAACATGACGTTCAAAGAAAAAATTAGTCAATTAAAAGTGGATTTAGAGAGATTCCGGTGGATGCCAGAGTCATTCGGTGAGGATTATGTGTTTGTAAATATTGCGAATTTTGAACTTTTGCTGATGAAAAATGGCAAGAAAGACGGGGTATTTAGAGCTGTTGTGGGAAAGCCATTCAGGAAAACACCAGTTTTTAGTGCGAAAATGACCTACCTCGTTCTAAATCCAACTTGGACAGTTCCGCCAACAATATTGGCTAAGGACGTAATTCTTGGCCTAAAGAAAAATTCTGGGTACTTAAAGTCAAAAAACATGCAGGTCGTTAATCGGACAGGGAAGGTTATTCCTTCGTCATCCATTGATTGGAGTAGTGTGTCGGCTAAATCCTTCCCATATTATGTTAGGCAGTAACCTGGAGTTTCTAATGCATTAGGGGCTGTTAAATTTATGTTCCTAAATCAAGTGCTTGTGAAAGTATTAAAGCAACTTTGCCTATTCTTGGTATGTATTTTCTAGAGTTTTGGATTATTTTGAATAACCTCTAAAGCAGTATTTGGGTTTAAATAGTTTGACCTTTTTACATATTTAGGGATTGGGTGATAAATAAACATCAATGACCCGTCCTTTATGTTTGAAATAATCTCCTTGTGTCCCTCTTTAGGAATTGAGGGGCATCCTAAACTACGTCCTAGTCGGCCATGTTTATTAATAAATTTATCACGTACATAATCGGCAGAATGCATAACAATGGCAAGGTCATGCGCTCTATTGTTGAAGGTAGGTTCTAACCCCTCAAGTCTTAAAGAATAACCACGCTTTCCATTGTAGGTGTTTTTAGTCCTGTAGAAACCTAAGCTGCTTTGGTATGAATTGGGCTTGTTTGAAAAGCTTTTGGCCATGTTCTGGCCAGAATTGCGGCCATGGGCAACGTAATTATTATAAATAACCTTAAAATATTTTAAATTGAGAAAATAAAAAATGAGCAATTTCAGATGGGATTTGCCTCCATTTCCCATATGAAATGGGGGCTGAATTTCTGGAGTAATTAATTATTGATGAGGTAGCGTTTGATTTATTTTAATAATCGGTGAAAGTCCTCCCCGAAAGGGATTGAAAAAAAAAGACCATACAACAAAGTACGGTCTTTACATATTAATTGGTGCCCAAAGCGGGACTCGAACCCGCACGTCCTAATGGACACAAGGCCCTCAACCTTGCACGTCTACCAATTCCGCCATCTGGGCAATTAATTAGGCTTCAAAATTAGAATTTTCAAAGTTGTTTAGCGAGTGTTTTTTAAAATCAGTGATAATTTCCACTTCATTAGTAAATATCTTCTTCTAACTTTGTTGAATGCCACAAAAAAAAGGGTACTTCAAAAGTAATTGGGATGGGATTGTAAGCCTCCTTTCTGGCATGCAGATAACTTTTCGGCATTTGAAAAATGCCATCACGCAGAAGAAATCCACTGAATTCAGCATAGGGTCCTTTGAACAACCTGAAGGAATAGTTACAATTCAATACCCTAAAGAAGAAACCCCCGTACCTCAATTAGGAAGATACAAGCTTCATAATGAAATTGACGATTGCATTGTTTGTGATTTATGCGCAAAGATTTGCCCTGTTGACTGTATTGAAATTGACTCGGTAAGATCTGTAGAAGATTTAGGTCAAACTTCAGACGGCACAGCCAAAAGGATCCATCCCCTTAAATTTGATATTGACATGGATAAGTGCATGTTTTGCGGACTATGCACAACCGTTTGTCCTACCGAATGTCTGACCATGAAGCCAGAGTACGACTATAGTGTTTTTGATAAAGAGGAATTTACCTTTAAATTTTCAGACTATGGTGCAGAAAAGATAAATGAGAAAATGGAAATGTGGAGTGCTGCCCAAGCAAAAAAGAAGTAAATAAAAAAAGCCACTGTTTCCATTGGCTCCCTGAATTTATTGTTTCGTGAATTACCAATAATATCTAAGCGATACCCTGCGTCCCAAAAGATGGACCTGGAGCTAGTAAATCGAAAAATGGTTTCATATCCAAACTAACTACGAATGGGATGTCTGGTATTTGATACTCTAAACCTAGAATCCCATCGATTCCTAAAGTAGTTACTTGTCCTTGGTAGACTTTATTATCTGGACCGATGTAGTATTTTCCTTCATAAAAACCAATGTGACCACCTGCACCGTAATACCAATTTAAGTTAGGGGTATTAAATGCTGTTTTATGAATTTCATTTAGACCAGTAACAGTTAGTCTTCTATATCGAGTACTTAATATTCCCTCAAAAGCACTGGCCCCGCCTAAAGCGTGCTTAAAAGTAATTCCGCCGGAGTATCTGCCTCTAAGGCCGATAGCGTTATTGTTATTTTGTGCCAATGTGGTTGATGGTATCACAAATCCTAAAAAACAAACGGCAAGTATTAATAATCTATGTTTTGTTATTGTTTTCATGATAAAATTGTTTTGATTTACTAATTAGAATGAAAATTTCAATCCACAATTTTTTTTTACCCCACTTATTGAGTGTATTTATATGATGACAAGGTGAGTGTAAAAATGCTTAGTGATTTTTATAAGTTTTTTTTTGGGAAATTATTACCCGTTTGTTTTAGATTGTTCAGGAGGAGTGGGGAATGAGTAAATTAAAATTTTTATAGGGAGGTAATTCAATTCTCACATTATTTTAATTGCGTTGTTCTTGCCAATTACGCAATAAAAATATTAATCAAATTTTTAACTTGATGCACGTTTTGGCACTTTTTTTGCTTAAAGACTAAAATTAGATTGTCTTTTGACTTACTATTAAAATAAAACAGTAATGATTAAATGAAATAACCACCGTCGGTAAATATTGGCCTAAAGAAAAATGGAAAGGGTAAATCCAATTTCGAAATGCGAATTAAGGGGATTAAAATCTGCTCGGAATTAGAACGAATCGGCACATCATTTTTTACAGAATATTAAATGAAAACAATGTCGAAATTACAAGAATTCTACACGAGAGAATGGAT
The DNA here is from genome assembly GCA_047635375.1 of Sphingobacteriales bacterium. GTDB lineage: Bacteria > Bacteroidota > Bacteroidia > Sphingobacteriales > Sphingobacteriaceae > JBLIKP01. The sequence goes on from JBLIKP010000134.1 coordinate 3,598, forward strand.
TTAAAGAAAAGGATAACGGAATTAAAAACTACTCACCACACGGTGTGTAAAACATAGCTAATAAAGGCTTTCTGAATGGGTTGTGTTTATCTGCAACATGTTCAATAAAACACATGATAATTTCGATAGCTATTTAAAATTGTATTAAATAATAACAGAATTGATTTGTATAATAAGATTTATATAACCATATCTTTGGGATTCATAAAAACTCAAAATGAATAATTCCAAAATTAAAAGCCTAGTTACGTTGTTTATTATAAGCACAATAGCATTTTCAGCTTGTGAAAAAGATGAGCAAACTGAGCTCGATGAACAACCTGAGCCCGAATTTTCTAATTTGCCAATAATTCCAGAACCTATTGGACCTGGACCTGTTACTCGTCATACTTCTGATACTGTAATTGTAGAATATAGTGCAGCAATAGATAATGGGTATTTTCCATTTGAAGTGGATTGTCATTTGTATGCAGACACTTTTGGATGTAATGAAGGTGAAGGATATAGAACACGGGGTGCTTTAGGTATTTCGTATGGTTTTGACACAAGCGAAGCAGTTTATAAAATTCGTCATCGCCGTTATTGGAAAAAAATTTACAGTAATGTATTAGGTCCAGGTACAAGTTTTAGTGAAGCTAAAGAATATACTCGAGGCACATCAATGACGAATGCTGAAGAATTTAGTGCTTCAATATCAGCAACAGCGGGTGGTTTTGGCTTTGGCATAAGTGCAACACTTTCGGCTAAATTTTCTAAAAGCGTAACTATAAATGAAGAGGAAAAAAGTACGATTACTCGCAGTGTTACAGGTGCCGATGGCGTAGATCGAGTATTTACAATTTGGCAATTACGAGATATTTATGATATCGTTGATCCACTTAACAATCCAGTTCCAACTCCAGAAAGCCTCATTAAACGTTTGGGGGGAATCGATAAGCCTGAAT
>JBLIKP010000135.1:0-4535 GCA_047635375.1 Sphingobacteriales bacterium
AAAGATGTGCAAAGCGGACTTATCGCCGATGGAACTGCCATTGGAATGGGACTTGCCACATCGGTTGACCGATTAAAAGAAAGTAAATCGAAAAGTAAGGTTGTGATCCTTCTTACTGATGGAGAAAACAATCGTGGTTTCATCGATCCACTTACCGCTGCAGAAATCGCCCAGACTTTCGGGATTCGTGTATATACAATAGGTGTAGGAACGATGGGTAGAGCGCCCTACCCTTTTAAGACCAGAACCGGACAAACAATAATGCAAGACGTTGAAGTTAAAATCGACGAGGCCTTGTTGAAAGAAATCGCCGAGATGACTGGAGTCAAGTATTTCCGGGCGACGAATGAGAAAAGCTTGCGCGAGATTTACGGTGAAATTGACAAACTAGAAAAAACCAAAATAAACGTCGCCACGTCGCAAAAAAAGCATGAACATTTCCACCCTTATGCTGCGATGGCACTCCTATTAATTTCATTAGAAACCCTATTAAGATTCACACTATTAAGAACTTGGCCATAAAATGGAAATACTAAAGTTTGAACATAGCGAATATTTATACGCACTGGCTCTTGTTCCCGTGCTATGGCTCCTTTTCGCCCTTTACAAGCGGTGGAGAAGAAAGAAATTAGCAATTTGGGGTGACCCCAAAAGCGCACAACGTCTGCTAAAACATGTTTCCACAAAAAACCGCGCGTGGAAGGCTGCTTTAATAATAATTGCTGTTGGATTTACCGTGCTTGGCTTGGCCAACCTTCAGCAGGGAAGCGAGCTTAAAGAGGTTAAACTAAAGGGTGTCGACATGATGATCGCCCTGGATCTTTCCCGAAGTATGGAAGCCACGGATGTTAGTCCGAGCCGATTAGACCGAGCGAAACTTTTCATCTCACAACTTTTAAATGATCTAGGCAACGACCGTGTGGGTCTGATAATTTTCGCGGGAAATGCCTACGTTCAAATGCCGTTAACTGCCGATAAGGACGCCGCTTCACTATTTTTGAGTTCATTAAACACAGACATTATGCCTTCTCAAGGCACGGCGATTGGTGAGGCCATCGATTTGGCAGGAGAAGCCTTCCGCCAGACGGCAGAAAAAAACCGTGTGATGCTAATTATTAGCGACGGAGAAAATCATGAGCCTGGCGCTATCGAAAAAATTGAGGAACTTGCCAAGGAAGGTGTAATTGTCCATACCGTAGGCGTGGGAAGCGAAAAAGGTGGACCAATACCCGTGGGAAGAACAGGTGATTACCGCCGCGACAAAGAAGGCAACATCATTTTAAGTAAATTAAACGAGCCCATGCTTATAGATTTGGCCGACAAAGGAAATGGAAATTATTTCAGGATAAGCAATGGTCGTGAGGAGATTTCTAGGCTTACCGCCGAAATCGATAAAATGGAGAAAAACGAGCAGGAAACGCAAATTTTCGCCGATTATGACGATAAATTTCAATATTTCTTGGGTTTTGCCTTCCTTTTGGCTTTCGCCGAAATATTGATTTTAGAAAGAAGGAGAATAAAATGAAGAACTTATTAGCTCTAATAATATTAGCCTCAACCCCATTTTTGGTTCAGGGACAATCGGAGAAGAAATTACTTCGTGATGGCAATAAAGAATACCAGGCTGGACAATTTGATAAGGCCGAGGTAAACTATAGGAAAGCGTTAATCAAAGAAGATGGCACAGAAAAAGCCGAAGGAAATTTCAACCTTGGTACGTCACTTTTTCAGCTTGAGCGCTATGAAGATGCTTTAAAGCACATGAATGATGCTGCGACCCTTGCTTCTACTCCAGAGTTAAAAGCCAAGGCGTATTACAATGCGGGAAATTCTTTATTAAAAGCCCAAAAATTGGAAGATGCCATTGAATCCTACAAACAATCACTCAGATTAAATCCTCGCGACAACGACACCAAACACAATTTATCCTTGGCACTGCAAATGAAAAAACAGCAGGACAAGCAAAAGGAAGAAAATAAAGATCCGGATAAGGATAAAAAGGACGACAAAGACAAAAAAGATCAGGATAAGAAAGACGATCAAAAAGATAAAGACGGCGATAAAGATAAAAAGGACCAAGACGGCGACAAAAAAGACGAGGATAAGGACGGAAAAGAGGGTGACCAAAAAGACGGCGATAAAAAGGATGGTGAGCAGAAAAAGCCCCAACCTAAAGAAGGAAAATTGAGCAAAGAAGAGGCTCAGCGTCTGCTTCAAGCATTACAGAACCGTGAAAAAGAGGTTCAACAACAGATGCTTAAAAAAATGAAGCCAGGAAAGAAAACAAAAACGGATAAAGATTGGTAATAATGAATACCAAAAAAACATATAACACCTTAATAACTAACACGAAGAAATCTACATTTGCATTTTTTCTGTTATTTATTTTATCGGCAACAGCCTATGGGCAATTTACCGCGAGTGTGAATCGAAATAAGGTTGGATTGCAGGAGAACTTTCAAATCACCTTCACCACCCAGGGAGATATTAGCGACTTCACCCCTCCTTCTTTCAGCGATTTTAGAATGCTCTCTGGACCAAATTCACAAACCAGTTTTCAGTCGATAAACGGACGTACCACAAGATCACAAAGTTATTCTTACATTTTAAGAGGAAAAACTGCTGGAAAATTCACCATTGGTGCAGCAAAAGTGGTGCTTAACGGCCGAAAAACTGAATCCAACCCGGTGGCGATTGAAATTTTAAAACAAGCGCCAAAAGCTGGGGCTGAAGGAAATTCTATTTCAGATAATTTATTCGTCAAGCTTTCCCTGGACAAGTCAAAGGTATACGTAGGTGAACAAGTCACCGCCACCTACACCATTTACACAGCAGTTAATATTGTGGGGTACGAATTGGATGGTAGCCCTTCCTACCAAGGGTTTTGGGTAGAAGAATTAAACGATAAAAAAGGAATTGAAACCCGAGACGAAATCATTGACGGAAGGAAATTTAGAGCTGCCAAAATTTATCAAGTGGCGCTTTTCCCACAGCGAGCAGGGATACTTGACATTTCGCAGATTGACCTAAAATTAACAATTAGAGAACAACGTCGTAGAAACCCAAATTCCATCTTTGAAGACATGTTCGGTGGATATTCAGACAAGCAGCATTTTGTTGCTAGCAATAAAAGAAAATTAACCGTAGAAGCACTGCCAAACAAAGGCCGACCAGCAAGCTATTCGGGGCTGGTAGGGAGATATAATTTAAAATCTTCCATCGATAAAACCACCGCACAAACCAACGATGGGATTACCCTAAAAATGGAGATTTCAGGGACGGGAAATATTAATATTCTTACTCCGCAAAAACTGTCGCTACCTAACGATATTGAGGTTTATGAACCAAAAGTAAAGCAACGTGGAGGAAAGAATGGAACTACCATAAAAGGCTCCAAAGCTTTTGATTACCTTTTGATTCCCCGCCGTGGCGGAACCTTCCCAATCCCTCAGCAATCGATCTCCTATTTTGATCCTTCAAAGGAAAAATACGTTACCCTTACCACACCTGAATATGAATTGGTAATTGAGGGTGGTACAAATCCGCAGAGCACGACAGTTACAGGCCTAGATAAAGAAGAAATTGCATTGCTTGGCGAGGACATTCGCTATATAAAAACCAATGTGGGTGAATTAAATGAAAAGGGTAAATCGTTCCTAGGCTCTACTCCTTTCTATTTAGGACTAGGAGCTCCCGTTTTACTTTTCCTAGGAATTTTAGGTTACCGTCGCCGACAAGAGGGAATGACCGAAGATGCAAAAAGAAGTCAGTCTGCTGGAAAAGTGGGGCTCAAACGATTAAAATCGGCAAGAAACAAACTCAATTCGCAAGATATCCCCGGTTTTTACCAAGATTTGGGCTTAGCGCTTGAGGGTTACTTGGTAGACCGATATAAAATGGATAAATCGTCTTTTACTCACGAGAATGCGATTGAAAAACTTCATGAAATGCAGATTCCAATGGAACAGATTCAGGATTTAAAAACCATACTCGATGCCTGTGATATGGCGCGATATGCCCCAGGAAGCGTTTCGTCGGGAAGTGAGAATCACTATTCCAAGGCATTAACCTTGATTGATAACCTTGAAAAACACGCGTAAATCATGGCTAAAATAAAATTCAACCTAATTCTGGTTTTAACATTCTGCTTTGTTTTTTCCGCTAAGGCGGATGGGAATTCGGCCAAAGAAGCATTCAATCGTGCCAACGAATTGTACGCCGCGCAAAACTACGATCAAGCCATAATCGAATATCAGACGATTCTTGACCAAGGATTGGAGTCGGGAAATGTGTATTTCAATTTGGGGAATGCTTATTTCAAAACCAATAATATCGGAAAAGCCATTCTTCACTACGAAAAAGCCAAAAAACTTGAAGGAGAAAACGAAGATTTAAACTTTAACCTAAGGCGAGCGCAACTGGAAATTGTAGATCAGATCACGCCAATGCCACAATTGTTAATCGGCTCATGGTTGAAAGCATTTTATCAGTATTTCAATTCTTCAACCTGGGGAAACGTCATAATTTTTTCTTTT
>JBLIKP010000136.1:0-4423 GCA_047635375.1 Sphingobacteriales bacterium
CGACTGCTTGGTATTTAAAACCTTCTGGTGCTTGACCGAAAGAGCTTAGTGAGATCGTTGCTATGGCAACGAGTGAGAGTAGTAATTTTTTATACATGATTTATCTGTTTTTAATGGAATGCATGATTGCTTCGCAATTCATGATTATTTGTTTAATGTGCCCCGATGTTACGCTTTGCTTCAATCGGGATTAATTCGACTACGTATTTTTTACAAAATACGGTCTCATTGAATTTTAATAAGTTTAAATGTCTTTAGATTTTGTGTTTCGTTATTCAAGGTCAATGAATAACTCCCAGGAGCCAATTGACTTACTTGAATTGGCGTTTGCTCAGCTGAAAGCTTATCCTGCATTACACGTTTCCCCAGTGCATCATAAAGCGTGTACGTTACATTCTCGAACGCGCTCGTTCTGATGTTTAACACATCTTCTGTTGGGTTGGGATAAATAATTGCTTCGTAGTTAGGAGCAAAATCCTCCACGCCTAAAAAGTTCCAGTTGGTTTGATGAAAACCTTGTGTAAGGTCGTTGGTTCCATCGGTGCCGGTGTTTATAATCACTTCGCCTATCGTAAAGTCGATGCTTCCACTTGCATTGGAGTATGAGTCTCCTTGCGTGGATACTACTTCCTGTGCTGTAACAGACAAGCTAGTAAGTAGTGTTAAGAATAGTAAAGTGTGCTTAATCATAAGTTAACATGTTTAGGAGGGCAAGGTAGTCTTAAATTTACAATGTGTGTGTGTGTGAGAAGGAAGAAATGGTTATAGTCGAGTAGACGGCTCCGCCAATAATTTTGCGTAGTGCGGGTCTTCCCGAAAAGTCGGGAGCGGTTCGCTAACCATCCCCACAAAAGCTCTTTAAACCAGTTGAAGATATTCTCTACTTTCATAATGGGCTATAATCCTACTGGAAAATTATCCGTAACGCAGAAATTACTCCCAATTCAATTTCGAGAAGATTAACGTTCAGTCCTTCTCCGTCAATTGACGGAGAATATGACTTCTGATAATTCACCAAGCGAGGAAGGCCGTTGGTATCGTTTCAGGCCACAGGAAACCTTGAAGCAATTATCGAATTTGATTGGCAAAGTGCGCAAGGATCTTCAAAAAGGATTCAATCTGCCTACAGGCAATCAAATGAAAGTTTACAAGTCTACCCATGATTCTAGTGCTGATCCGGTAAGTGCTGTTCTTATTTACAAAGGACTAAAAAACAGCGATGGATCGAATATTGAAGTTGACATGATTGATTCAAAACTCCATGTGGCTAACCGATTAGACGGGCGTGAAACCGTAACCGAACAGGATAGAATTATACAGACTAATGTTTTTGACGATATGATTAGTGTTCTTGGGCAATAAATTACTTACAAAAGCAATACGTTTAAAGGTTAATCTTAATAATGTCCAAAATAGGACGTTGTAGAATTATTTGAATTAAACTCCAGTTTTGAGCAAAATATGATTCCAAAAGGAAACATGTGAAAATAAATTAAAGTGTTTTTGTGGCATGATAAATTTTATTAAAACCACATTCTAGGTCACTTTTAGAATTTAAACGCGTTTTCCATTTGGTTTTTATTTACTAACTTCGCACCCTATTTCTAGAATTTAACCTATACAAACGCGTTACGATTAATATAGCAAAAGACCCGAAAAAAATGGAAACTAAAAATCTTAATGAAATCTATTGGAAAGTAAGGTTGGCTTTATTAACGAAAGAATCCTATGCCGCTTCTCGTAATTCTACCTTCGGAAATTAATCCTTTTAAGTTTTTAGACAAACTAGATAGCACCTTGAAGCAAGACTTAGACCACACCGTATCCCCTTACCCATGGCACCGAAAATTGATTCACGATGCAACTAGGTTAGGAATTGAAAAGCCTTTCATCAAAGCATTAACCGAGGCTGATATAACGGAGGCACGGGCGGCAATTAAATGCTACAATAAAGGTAGAACAAATAAAATTTCGCTAACCTCGTATTTAATTAAGTGCATTGCCAAAACTGTTAAGAAATATCCACAAATGCAATCCTACAAAAGCTGGAGGCAAAAAATATGGTCATTCAATACAGTGGATTTAATGGTTCCTATAGAAATCGTTTACGGGGGTGAGAAAGCATTGAAACACTATGTAATTAGAAATGCTGAATCTAAAAGTTGCTCCCAAATTTTTTTAGAGTTAGCAGATACTCAGAAGATAAATTCATTTGGACTATATCCTGAACAGTATTTCTTTCTTCGACTACCCTGGTTTTTAAGAAAAATCGGATATCGGATACTTTATTCCTCCCCAAAAAATATAAGGAAACAAATAGGCACTATTTTATATAGCCCTTTACACATGTATTTTAAAAACTTTACAAATCCTTTGCTGGGGATTGGAATACCAACACATACAGCGGGTGTTTATACTTCTGGCATTGTAAAAAAAGGAGATAGTTCCAAAATTTCGCTAACGGTTATGGTTGATCATAACATGGTAGATGGTAACTACCTTTCTCAGTGCACCAATGCATTAATAAAAGAAATTGAGAATGGCTATGTAGAAATAATTAATGACCAAAATACTTTGAAATGAAAAAATTAGGTCTGATTCAAATTCTTGGATTGATACCAGGTTTAATAACCGACCCACTTAAAGCTTATACTGGAGTTGTCAAAAAATACGGAACAACCGTTAAGTTCAAAATAGCATCCGAGGAGTTTTTTGTATTTACTGAACCCGAACACATAAAGCATATACTAAAGGACAATCAAGATAACTACAGCAGAGGTAAAGCTTTGGTGGAATTGAAAGATTTATTCGGTGAGGGATTATTTGCTTCTGAAGGGAAACATTGGCAGCACAACAACAGGTTGTTAAAACCTGCATTTCATGGTAAAATCTTAAAAGATTACGAGAGTAAATTTCAAAAACATTTCATCATATTTTGTGATCAAATAGAAGCCAAGACTGATAGGGAAATAGACTTACAAATTGAGTTAAAAAGGTTAATGCTTTCCATTCAAATGGATACTCAATTAATTTTAACCAACCCTGACAAGATTGATGAAATAATCAGTGCTTTGGCCTTTTGCAATCATTTTGTTAGTGGAAAAGAGCAGTCGCTAAAAGTGTTAGGAAGTGCATTTGGGCTTACTAACAAGAAAAAACAACGAAAATTTGAGAAGGCAATTGGCGTTTTGGACAAATACGCTTACAGCATCATTAACCAAGCCATTGAAACTCCACAAACCTCAGGCGCCACACTATCCCTGCTACTTGAAAGTTATAAAAAAAATGAACTAACCAAACGTCAAGTAAGGGATGAAATAATGAGCCTGCTTTTTGCGGGTTTTGATACTGTAGCCGAGGCTCTGTTTTTTACCCTTTACGAAATTGCCAAATCCAACAAAGTATTAAATAACATATTAAAGGAAATCATTCCAATTGATGGCTTCCCCTTGGTTACCGATCTTCAAAATTTAACATATACTAAAGCGGTCGTGCAAGAAGGCTTACGCATGTATCCTGTTGCATGGATATTCCCGCGTATTGCATTGGGCCACGATGACGTTGACGGAAATGCAGTTCGGAAAAATGCCTTTATTGTTATCTCTCCGTTCTTAACCCATAGACTTCCCAAATATTGGGATAACCCTGAAAGTTTTAGCCCAGACCGTTTTATTGAAGGATTTAAACCAAGACATCCCTTCGCCTATATCCCCTTTGGCCAAGGAAAAAGGGTTTGTATTGGCAATGCATTAGCCATGATGCAAATGCGAATGCTTATACCTGCAATTATAAAAAACTTCCATCTTGAATTAGTTAGTAAAGATTCTCCCATAATGGACCCACTGGTAATATTAACAACCAAAAAAGCCGTTCTATTTAGAATGAAAAAGCGGTCATTCTAAAAGGGTTCAATTTTCAAAATCATTATCCCCTTTATTTTCTTGAGAAAGTGGAAAATTAAACCTTAAATTCTTGATATCTCTTTCCACCAAGGGGTACGAGAGCCTGCCTTTAAAAATAACAGTTTTCATGAATTCATAAAAAATATATAATCACCACAAAACTCATCTAGTATTAAGTAGAGTGTAAAATAACGCATCTATTTTGTGTCTTTGAAAGAGACCAAAATAAGTTAGACGGTCAAATTGCTAGAGGAAGAAATAGTTAAATGGATAAATTGATAAATAGTTAAAAAGCCCAGACAGCGCGAACATAACTGATGACGTTCTTATCGCTACTTCTCTGGTTATTATTGACAAAACCATGCCTCCACGAGGTGGCGTTATCAAACTCCGTAGAACTCCAATAATCGCCATTACCAAAACCGCGAACCACATTTTTTTGTGAGAACAATAAAGATAACTCAGATTTGGAAGGTAAATACCAGTCGCCATAAGTAACACCATCAACGGTTATTGAATAT
>JBLIKP010000137.1:0-4411 GCA_047635375.1 Sphingobacteriales bacterium
CAAATACGTTTTGACTTTGCATTTCAGCTTATAGCGCCAGGAATTGAAATCATCACTCCTATCAGGGATCATCAATTATCTCGAAAAGACGAAATTGTTTACTTATCTGAGCATGGTGTGGAAACAGATTGGAAGAAAGCACAATACTCAATTAACAAAGGCCTGTGGGGCACCAGTGTCGGTGGATCTGAAACCCTAACCTCCAACCTTCCCCTACCAGAATCAGCATTTCCTAGCCAATTGGAAAAAACTGAAGCATCAATTCTTGAGATTGAGTTTAATCATGGGGAAATATGCGGTGTGAATAATGAAAAGATGGATCCTGTTGAGGGAATTCAACTTATCGAAGAACTAGCCAATAAATACGCCATTGGTCGTGACATGCACGTGGGTGACACCATCATTGGAATTAAAGGCCGTGTTGGTTTTGAGGCTGCTGCGGCAAGCATCATTATTAAAGCCCATCACACGCTAGAAAAACATACGCTTTCAAAATGGCAATTGCATTGGAAAGAGCAACTCGCTAACTGGTACGGCATGTTTATCCATGAGTCTCAATACTTTGAACCGGTAATGAGGAATATTGAAACCTTCCTTACCGATTCACAAAAAAACGTATCAGGAAAAGTAAAAATTGAACTACACCCCTACCGATTTATAGTTCAAGGCATTGAATCTTCACATGACTTGATGACTTCCGATTTCGGCACTTACGGTGAAATGAATAAAAATTGGAGTGCAGAAGATGCCAAAGGATTTACTAAAATCCTAGCCAATTCAATGCAGATTTTCAATCACGTAAACCCCAAGAAATCATGATAAAAACAGGGATAATTGGAGGTGGTGGTTATGTTGCCGGTGAGTTAATTCGTTGCCTGGTGAATCACCCGCATGTTCAAATAGACTTTATATACAGCAACTCACAACATGGTAAAAAAGTTGCCGATGTACATGAGGATATGTATACTCATCCAGAACTTACGTTTTCAAATAAAATTAAGGAGGACGTTGATGTGGTTTTCATTTGTTTAGGTCACGGAAATTCAGGTAAATTTTTGGCGGAAAATACCTTTTCAAAAGCTACCAAGATAATCGATTTGAGCAACGATTTCCGATTGATAAACGATGCCAACGGTTTTATTTACGGTTTGCCCGAATTAAATAAATCAGAAATTAAGTCGGCAACAAAAATCGCCAACCCTGGCTGTTTTGCCACTGCAATTCAATTGGCTCTTTTGCCTTTAGCGGATGGCGGATTATTAAAAAACGATGTACATGTAAATGCCATAACGGGCTCCACTGGAGCGGGACAATCTCCCTCTGCGACCACGCATTTTAGCTGGAGAAACAATAACATTTCGGTGTATAAGGCTTTTAGACATCAACACCTCGACGAAATTAAAGAGAGTGTAAATTCATTGCAAAGTGACTTTAGCCATTCCATTGATTTTCTTCCTCACCGTGGTGATTTCACCCGAGGAATTCATGCCACAATGTATACCAAATCCAGCCTTTCTGAACCTCAATTAATAGACCTTTTCAAAGCGTTTTATAAGGATGCCAAATTCACTTTCATAAGTGACAACCCCATTAATTTAAAGCAAGTGGTTAATACAAATAACTGCTTAATTCATGTCCAAAAAATCGACGACAAGGTCTTGGTGACTTCGGTCATTGATAACCTATTAAAAGGTGCAGCAGGACAAGCGATTCAGAACATGAATTTAATGTTTGGAATCGAGGAAACCACAGGCGTTAAATTCAAAGCAAATTATTTTTAGTATGAGTTTATTCAATGTCTACCCACGTTTTAAAATCTCAATAGAATCTGCAAAAGGTGTCTATTTATTTGATGAGGAAAAAAAGCAATATTTAGACCTTTACGGAGGTCATGGGGTAATTTCAATTGGTCATTCCCACCCCTATTATATTGAAAAATTAAGGAGTCAATTGGATGCAATTGGGTATTACTCCAATTCAATTCTAATGCCTATTCAGGATGAGCTTGCTGAAAAAATAGGCCAACAAAGTGGCTATCCTAAACACACTCTTTTCCTTTGCAATAGTGGCGCTGAGGCGAATGAAAACGCAATTAAACTGGCCTCTTTCCATACAGGAAAAAAGAAAGTTATCGCCTTTAAAAGAAGTTTCCATGGAAGAACTGCTGCGGCTTTAAACATCACTGATAACAGTAAATTATCGGCTCCAATAAATTCGGGAAACTTCCCTGTAGCTTTTATCGATCTCAACAATAAGGAGCAGTTAATAGAATCTTTGAAATCTGAAGATGTGTGCGCCGTTATTGTGGAAGGTATACAAGGAGTTGGAGGCTTAGATGCCCCTTCGGCTGAATACCTTACTTTTTTATCGGAAAATTGCAAGAAATACGGCGCCCTGCTTATCCTTGACGAAATCCAAAGTGGATTTGGTAGATCTGGAAAATTCTTTGCCCACCAACATGCAAATGTTGAAGCCGACATTATCACTATGGCAAAAGGAATGGGAAACGGTTTCCCAGTGGGCGGTGTTTTAATCCACCCTAAAATTGAGGCTACCCCAGGAATGCTAGGAACAACCTTTGGCGGTAATCATTTAGCGTGCGCTGCAAGTATCGCGGTGTTAGATACGCTCAAGGATGAAAACTTGATGGATAATGTGGATTTAGTAAGTGACTATTTAATTAATGAGCTAAAAAGTATTTCCGCTATCAAGCAAATTAAGGGTAAGGGTTTGATGTTAGGAGTGGAATTCGACTTTCCAATTAAGGACATCCGCGCCAAGCTGCTTAATGAATATCACATTTTTACAGGAGCCTCTTCAAATGCTAATCTGCTGAGGATCCTCCCCCCTTTAGGAATTACCATAGACCAGGTAAAACCTTTTATTTCGGCATTAAAAGAAATTTTAAAATGAAAAAATTTACATCCGCAAAGGACATAAACGATTTACAAGGTTTAATGAATCTGGTAAAAAAAGTCAAGGATAATCCATATCGTTTCAAATCCCTTGGTGAAAACAAAACCTTGGGTCTATTATTCTTCAACCCTAGCCTTAGAACGCGATTAAGCTCACAAAAAGCAGCGTTGAACTTGGGTATGAATGTTATGGTGATGAACCTAAATAACGACGGTTGGAGCATTGAGCTAGAAGATGGAACTATCATGAACCAAGGTACTCAGGAGCATATAAAAGAGGCTGCTGGGGTTATTTCCCAATATTGCGATATCATTGGAATAAGGACATTTGCAGGATTAAAAGACAAAAAACACGATTATCAAGAAGAGATAATCACCAAATTCATAAAAAGTGCCACCGTTCCGGTGATCTCCTTAGAAAGTGCGACGCTTCACCCCTTACAGTCCCTCGCCGATTTAATAACAATCAAAGAGCACCAAAAAACCGACCGGCCGAAGGTGGTTTTAACCTGGGCGCCACATCCCAAAGCATTGCCACAGGCAGTTGCAAATTCATTTGTGGAATGGATGATTAAATCGGAAATGGATTTAGTGATTACCAACCCCAAAGGTTTTGACCTTGCACCAGAAATAACCCAAGGAGTGAAAATTATCCATAACCAAGATGAGGCACTAAAGGATGCAGACTTTGTCTACGCTAAAAACTGGTCGTCATATTCTGATTATGGAAAAATTGGAACGGGCTTAGACGACTGGCAAATCACTCAGCAAAAAATGGATTTCACCAATAATGGGAAATTCATGCACTGCCTACCTGTACGAAGGAATATGGTAGTAAGCGATGAGGTTATTGATGGTCCAAATTCTTTGGTACTGAAGCAAGCTGATAACAGAACATATTCGGCGCAGACCGTATTATTAAAGATGCTACAAGATGAAAAGTAAGATCTCCATTGTAAAAATTGGTGGAAACATTATTGACGATGAAAACGCTCTGGATTCTTTTCTAGCTGACTTTTCAGTTATTAATCATGCGAAAATTTTGATTCATGGGGGCGGAAAAATCGCCAACAAGCTCAATGATAAATTGGGGATAAAAACCATTTTCCATGAAGGGAGAAGAATCACTTCCAGCGAGAATTTAGATACTGTCACCATGGTTTACGCTGGGCTAATCAATAAAAGGATTGTAGCCAAGCTGCAAGGCAACAAATGCAACGCGCTTGGCTTATCAGGTGCTGACGGGAATTGCATCCTGGCCACCAAAAGACCTAAAGATCCTATTGACTTTGGCTGGGTTGGCGATGTAAAAAGTATAAATGCTAAAGCGATAAATCTATTTCTGCAAAACGGTCTTACCCCCGTTTTCAGTGCAATTAGCCACGATGGAAATGGGCAATTGCTCAACACAAATGCCGACACCGTTGCCTCAGAAATCGCCATTGCCCTAAGCCCTAATTTTGATGTGGAATTAACGTATTGCTTTGAAAAACAAG
>JBLIKP010000138.1:0-4397 GCA_047635375.1 Sphingobacteriales bacterium
TAAGCTTCAATTTGGATGTTAAATCTCAGGAAAACAAGCTAAATGTTAAGGTTTACAATATTACAGGTGTTTTAATTCTACCAATGGAAGATAAAATCACACAACAAAACAACACATTAGACCTTTCAACCCTTTCTAATGGTGCCTATTTAATTTCGATTGAATATGGAAATCAATTGAGACGCGGAAAAGTTATTCTACCAAAGTAACCTAGATATTTTTTTTAAAAAACCTAAGGGAGAAGCATTTTGCTTCTCCCTTTTTTGTTTCCATATTTGGGAATGAAAAATTGGCTTCCTTTCATATTCACAGGTGTTCTGCTTGTAGTGGGGTATGATTCTTATTCTCAAAATGTTATCCGCACAAAGGACATTCCCTATATACCGGCAAACTCTCCAACATTTGATAATAAAAAGCACTTGCTTGATATTTATAGGCCAAAAACAATTACTCAAGCTCCACCTGTCATAGTTTTTATCCATGGAGGCACATGGACCCATCAATCCAAAAACTGGTATAAATTTGTGGGGAAGGAATTTGCAAAACACGGATTTATCGCTGTTATCCCTAATTATAGGCTTTCTCCTGAGGCTAATTATGATCAAATGATGCTGGACGTAACTAAAGCTGTGGTTTGGGCGCAAGATAACAGTGGGTATTATGGTGGCGACCGAAACCAAGTTTACATTGCTGGCTACAGTGCAGGCGGGCATTTGGCAGCAATGGCTGCTTTGAATAAGGAGTTTTTTCAAAATATTGATGAAAAATCGGCGCTTAAGGGGGTGATTTTAATCGATCCCTATGGATTAGAACTCGCCGATATATTGGCAAGTTACCCGGATAAAAAAGCAAAACGTATAGGAAAGCCTTTCGGCGAAAGCCAACTTAAACGAGATCGGGCAACTCCAGCAAATTTTTTGGGGCAAAATAACCTACCTTTTCTTATCCTTCATGGGAAAAACACCGTGAAATCGATAAAATCAAGCATTGGAAGTTTTACGGAAACTGCAAAAAACCAAGGTCATGAGGTAAATTACCAAACTTTCAAACGTAAAGGCCATTTTGATATGGGAACCATGCTAAGGTGGCATAATAACCCTTTCTACGATTATTTGAATGATTTTGTAAAAAAGTAGATGCTATCTTAGTTTTGAATTGCTACATGAGGTTTTATTCCTAAATTTAGAGAGTAAAACTCACGTATATGGTTTGGATATCAATCATTATTGCCGTTTTTATAATCGGCTATTTATGCATCGTTTTTGAGCATCCTTTAAAAATTAATAAAGCCGCAAGCGCATTACTCATTGGAGCGATGACTTGGGGCTTTTTAGCAATAAGCGATTTAAACCCTCTTGATTACTTAGTTGGTGATGGTGCATGGCAAGATTATTTGAGGGAGCTTTCCCTAACTGAGCCCACATCCAAACTTAAGGAGGCTTCACTCCTACACCATCTCGCTGATATCGCGAGCATTTTATTTTTCTTGATGGGTGCCATGGCCATTGTTGAATTAATTGATTTGCATGACGGATTTCACATTATTACCAGTAAGATTAAAACTACCGACAAACGTGTATTGCTTTGGTTAGTTTGTGGAATTACCTTTTTTCTAAGTGCAATTCTTGACAATCTAACCACATCAATTGTAATGGCTTCTTTGCTTCGTAAGCTTATTGAAGGGAAATACGCTCGAATGATTTACGCAGGTATGGTAATTATTGCGGCTAATGCAGGCGGCGCATTTAGCCCAATTGGTGACATTACCACAACAATGCTTTGGATTGGAGGGCAAATCACTTCAATGAACATCATTACCGGATTATTTATTCCAAGTGTGGTTGCTATTTTGGTGCCCTTACTACTAATCACATTTCGCTTGCGCGGAAATTTTTCAAAACCGCTTGAAAAAACAGAATTTATTACCACAAAAACAGAGCGTACGGCAGTCCTTGTGGCCGGAGTTTCGGCGCTAATATTTGTTCCTATTTTCAAAACCGTTACCCACCTCCCCCCTTTTATGGGTATGTTTTTTGGATTAGGGGTTATGTGGATTATTACCGAAATACTTCATAAATCCAAGGATATCGAGGAAAAGAGCAAGTATTCAGCAATTAAGGCCTTATCGAAAATTGACACAAGTTCAGTTTTATTCTTTTTTGGGATTTTAGCAGGTATCGCTTGCTTGGAGACCATTGGTCAGCTCCACAATTTAGCCGAATTACTAAACACTCACATTGGAAATGAAGATTTAATTGCTATAACCATTGGGTTATTGTCGGCTATTGTTGACAACGTCCCTCTTGTGGCTGCTTCTATGGGGATGTATGATATTGCCGCAACTGGAACTATGGCAACTGACGGGAAGTTCTGGGAGCTTATTGCTTTTTGCGCTGGAACAGGTGGCTCAACCTTAATCATTGGGTCTGCTGCCGGAGTTGCTGTAATGGGAATCGAGAAAATCGATTTTATATGGTATTTAAAAAAGATTGGCGGACTTGCCCTTGCTGGGTATTTGTCTGGAGTAGCTGTGTTTTTAGCGGGGTATTATTGGTTTTAATTCAACAACACCCCGGTATATTATTAATTTAAATAGTCTAAAACTAGTGTTGTAAAGGCCTTTACACCATAGATCATTCCTGAATCATCAATGAAAAATTCTGGAGTATGATGCGGTGCAGCTGTTTTTTCATCCTGGCCTTTAGGCATTCCACCTACAAAAAAGTACAATCCAGGCACGTTTTCTTGAAAAAAGCTAAAGTCCTCAGCTCCGGTTATCGGATTAATAATTATTAAATTTTCTTTCCCAACAACTTTCTCTAGTGACGACGCCATTTTTTTGGTTAACTCAGGATCGTTAAAGGTCACAGGGTAAGACGCAGAATACGGAATTTCCACGATAGCAGTCCCTCCCATGGCTTTAGCCGTGTTTTCGGCAATCATCTTAATCCTCTTATAGCTTAAATCTTGGTCCTCCTTTTTCAGTGTTCTAAGAGTACCTAGCATTTCTACTTCTTCTGGAATAATGTTTGAACGGTTTCCGCCATGAATTGCGCCAATGGTAACCACAGCAGGATTTTCAGTTAACTGAATATTCCTGCTCACAATGGTTTGTAGGGAATTAATAATTTGTGCCGATATCACAATCGGATCAACAGAATTCCAAGGAGCAGCGCCGTGGGAAGATTTCCCTTTTACAGTTATTTTAAAATCACTTACCGCAGCCATAATTCCTCCGGAGCGGTAGGCGATTTTGCCGATTTCAGTTTGGGAGTTAATGTGTAGACCAAAAATAGCATCCACTTTCGGGTTTACTAGAACACCTTCCTTCACCATTAGTTCGGCTCCACCTTCTTCGCCAGCTGGTGGCCCTTCTTCTGCAGGTTGAAAGATAAATTTTACGGAACCTTTAAGATCTTTTTTCATTTCAGCCAATACTTCGGCAACACCCATTAAAATTGCGACATGAGTATCGTGCCCGCAAGCATGCATTACTCCAGTTTGTGCACCATTATATTCCGTAGTTACTTTAGAAGCGAAGGGAATGTCAGTTCTTTCAGTTACTGGCAAGGCATCAATATCGGCTCGAAGAGCAACAACAGGGCCTGGTTTACCGCCTTTTAGCAGCCCAACCACCCCTGTATGGGCAACACCTTCTTGAACTTCCATTCCAAGGGACTTTAAATGCTTTGCAATCATTTTTGCAGTTTCAAACTCACGGTTCCCTAGTTCTGGGTTTTGGTGAATATGGTGACGCCATTCAATTACTTTTTGTTCGATTTTATCGGCTGCAGCATTAGCTTTTTGCTCTAGTTTTGAAGATTGGGCATTACTTATCCCCAAATAGGGAACTAATAATACCACACCGATTAAAATTAATTTGATTGAATTTTTCATGGGGTCATGTTTTATAGAATTCCTTTTCCTTGTCTTAATATTTCAATCTCATCGCCAGTACAATCTAAAACAGTACTCGCTTCTAAGCTTCCCGCTCCACCATCGACTACAATATCAACATGATCATCATAATACTCCCACATCAATTCAGGATTTGTGGGATACTCCATTATAGGGTCACTTAAATGCAAGGATGTTGATATAATTGGATTCCCTAATTCACGTACTATGGCAAGAGCAATATTATTATCAGGAACCCTTATTCCTACGGTCTTTTTATTGTTCATGAGCAACTTAGGAACATTTTTACTAGCCTTAAGGATAAAAGTGAAAGGCCCGGGTAGATTTTTCTTCATCACCTTAAAAAGCGCTGTATCAGGGTTTTTTACATAGTCTGAAATATGGCTTAAATCGGAGCAAATAAAGGATAAATGGGCTTTATCGGGTTTAATTCCTTTTAGTCGGCAGATTTTCTCAATTGCTTTTTTCTGGGTGATGTC
>JBLIKP010000139.1:0-4212 GCA_047635375.1 Sphingobacteriales bacterium
TATCATTGATAACTAAAGGGACTCCCGCAGAAAATCGGTGTTCTCCATTAATCAAATTTAATCGCTCCCAAGTGGTATCCCTATAAATTAATATGTCATAAACTGAACTATTCTTATCAAAAGCTCCACGAATGTATATGGAGTCCTTGAAAATGGTAAAATCTCTGGGTGGTCCAAATTCTTTTCTTTCTGCTAAAAGCGTGAATTGCTGCCCATCAAATTTGAAAATTCCTCCCATTAAATAAGTGGGATCTCTTATTCCCTTCCTAACACTTATATACAAATTACTGTTCCTTACTATCATAGCTTCAATAGTCCCCTCATATCCGTGGTCTATAAGGCCGCGGATTATCCTTGTGTTTTTTCCGTCTGTTGCAAACAGATTGCTTACTGCACTTCCTTCTTTTCTGTATCTGCTACCGCCAAAAAATAACTCCCCTTGGAATTCTTCTACCACATCCCAAAATTGATCAATACCAAATCCCATTTGTTCCCATTGTGGGTTTTGAGATTGAGAAAATAAGGGAAAACTCAAGGTAAATACTAAGAAATATAAAATAATTTTCATGATACACTGAGTAAAAAAGCGGGGTAATTATTAAAACAATATACTAATATACCATTTTAGGATTATACCACTATTGCAACTATCCATAAAAAAAGGGGGTGAAATTAATTTCACCCCCTTTTTTATTTTACGCTTATTTTATTCCTTTCTTATGCTTTTTTCGCGTTCATTACATCAGTTTGTTTTCTGATGGATTCTTGGTGAATAGCTTCGAACATTTTAACGATGAATTTCTCTGTTAATCCTTTGTCTCCACCACGTTGCAGTCGTGATTTAACAATGTCGTCCCAACGTTTTGTTTGCAGGATAGTAATGTTTTGAGTGGCTTTGAATGCACCAATTTTCTCTACAATCTCCATTCTACGACCCATGATATTGATGATTTCGTTATCGATTTGATCGATGTCGGTTCTTAGTTCTTCCAAAGTATGCAGAAATGAGGCGTCAGTTGAAGTAGGTTCACGAAGAGCAAGAGCGGTTAACATTTCTGTCAAGGCATCTGGCGTTAATTGTTGAGCTGCATCACTCAGGGCTTTAGCTGGGTTGATGTGCGACTCAATCATTAATCCGTTGAAGTTTAAATCCAGCGCTTTTTGACTTACTTCGAAAAGTAATTCTCTGTTTCCGCAGATGTGACTTGGGTCGCAAATGATAGGAAGTTCAGGAACTAGACGACGTAATTCAATTGGAAGGTTCCACATTGGAAGGTTACGGTATTTCGACTTTTCGAAAGTGGAGAATCCACGGTGAATAGCGGCAAGTTTTTTAATTCCCGACTGATTCAAACGCTCCATCGCACCCATCCATAAAGCTAGATCGGGGTTGATTGGATTTTTCACCATCACAGGAATGTCAACACCTTTAAGGGCATCGGCGATTTCTTGAACGGTAAACGGATTAACAGTTGTACGTGCACCTACCCAAAGGATATCTACACCCGCTTTTAAACATTCTTCAATGTGGTAAGCATTAGCAACCTCTACAGCTGTCGGTAATCCAGTTTCTTGCTTGGCGGTGTTTACCCATTCCAAGGCTGGTGCACCAATTCCTTCGAAAGAATTAGGGCGAGTACGTGGTTTCCACACTCCGGCACGTAATACGTTTACTTTTTTCTCACGAGAAAGAAGTTTTGCTGTGCTTACAAGTTGCTCTTCAGATTCGGCGCTACATGGGCCAGATATAACTAGAGGACGTTCTCCTGGGATAATTCCCCAAGAACTTAGTGATTGAATGTCTAAATTTACTTCCATTGTGGTTTTCTTTTGTGATGGGTCATAATAAGTACTCAGATTTAAAATCATCGGTACCAGCCGATGGTTTTTTCTCCCCTAATACTTTGGTGATTTTGTTTGCTTCTTTGATCAACGAGGTGATCTCATTGGTGTCTTTATTTTCAATATGTTTCTTGAAGGATTCAAGTTTGTCGATGCATGTAGCAATAACTGTGCTAAGATGCTCCGCATTTTGCTCAAAAATTGGTGTCCACATTTCTGCGGAAGAATTTGCCAGCCTCACCGTGCTCTCAAAACCCCCAGCCGCCATGTCGAAAATCGATTGGCGATCCTTCTCTTGCTCAAGTACAGTAAGGGATAATACGAATGAGGTGATATGTGAAATATGCGAAACGTAGGCCGCATGAAGGTCATGTTCGCGTGCGTCCATAAAAATAGTTTCCATGCCTAAAGTTGAAAAAAGTCTTTCGGCGACAGCCAAACTTTGGCTGAAACTATAATCCATATCGCAAAGAATGCATTTTTTGTCCTGAAAAAGACCTTCGATCGCTGCTGTAGGGCCCGAAAATTCTGTTCCCGCCATCGGGTGCGCCGCGACGAAATTCCCTCGGTTAGGATGGTCTACTATGGTGTCAAGAATTCCCTTTTTTATGGAACCCATGTCAATCACCGTTTGATCTTCTCTCACAAGATCCAAGACTTTAGGTAGGATAGAAATAATCCCGTTTACAGGAATAGAAATTAGGATGATATCGGCTTTTTTAATGGCATCTTCCATTGGAAGAATCTCATTTACCAATTCCATTTCAAGCGCGATTTTAACGTGTTCAGGATTGTTGTCCACGCCAATGTAACGCTGCGCAAAACTCTTGTTCTGCAAGTCACGAATGGCTGAGCCGCCAATTAATCCTAATCCTATAACCGTTACTATCATTACTTTTATTTATGCACTTAGGCGAGTGAAGTTTTTATTCGCTCCAAAGCCGCATCTAAATTTTCTTCGGTGCTACAAAGGGATATCCGTAAATATCTCTCTCCCGTTGCCCCGAAAATCTTGCCTGGCGTAATAAACACCTTGGCTTCTTGTAATATTTTGTCTCCTAAGGCTTCCGCCGAAAGGTCCCCATTTGGGGCTTTCGCCCAGACAAACATTCCCGTTTGATTGGGGGTGATTTCGCATTTTAAAAGATTGAAAATTGCTTCTACCTTTTTTCGGCGAGCTGTGTATTCTTTGTTCAAATCGGTGAACCAGCTATTGGGTAAATCCAACGCTACAACAGCCGCTTTCTGCAATCCTAGGAACATCCCGCTGTCCATATTGCTTTTGACAAGCAGCATTTTCGAAAGAATATCTGTGTTTCCTACTGCCATTCCAACGCGCCATCCCGCCATGTTGTGGGACTTTGAAAGGGAATTTAATTCTATTGCAATGTCTTTTGCACCTTCTACAGCCATGAGACTTTGCGGATTATCATTTAAAATAAAGCTGTACGGATTGTCATGCGCCAGCACAATGTTGTTTTTAGTTGCAAATTCAACTAATTTTTCAAATGTCTTTTTATTGGCTGAGGTACCTGTAGGCATGTGCGGATAATTAACCCACATAATTTTCACCTTGCTAATGTCAGTATCGTCAAGGGCATCGAAATCCGGTTGGAAATCGTTGTATTCATTTAAGGCATACGTCCTCGTAGTAGCGCCACATAATTTCGCGGCGGCAGTGTATGTGGCGTATCCAGGATCAGGAATTAAAACTTCGTCACCCGGATTTAAATAAGCCATGCTCAAATGAATTATTCCTTCCTTGCTTCCCATTAGAGGAAGAATCTCAGTATCCGCGTCAAGCAGAACCTTATAATTTCTATCGTAAAACCGACCAATCGCAGCGCGCAATTCAGGAATTCCCTTGTAGCCTTGGTAGCCGTGGGACGTTGGAAGGACTGCGGTTTCGGTGAGTGCCTTGATAACTTCTGGATGGGGTGGGAGGTCGGGGCTGCCGATTCCTAAGTTTAGTACGTTTTCACCACGAGCATTCATCTTGCGGATTTCTTCCAGCTTCACCGAAAAGTAAAATTCGCCCAAAGTATTGAGTCGTTGCGCAGGGTGTGGTATGTAATTAATCTTATTCATTTAAACGCTTAATTCGTGCTGACCTCTGGGGTAAATTCCAAGAATATCCAGAGATAATGTTTCTTTTTTCATTTCCGTAATCGCTAAATCAAGAGCGTTACGGTCATTAAATTCTATGTCGCAATGGAAAAGGTAACTCCATTCTTCGCCAATAGCAGGCAGACTTTGAATTTTGGTCAGGTTTAATTCATGTGAGCCCATCATTTGCAAAAGTAAGGCTAAACTTCCTGGTTTATGTGATCCGCGGAAGCAAATAGAGGCCTTTCCTTGGGATAGTTTCGC
>JBLIKP010000140.1:0-4105 GCA_047635375.1 Sphingobacteriales bacterium
AGACTCAAACTCTAAGCCTAAAACACGGGTATACCAAGCGGCTAATTATTTAGGCGTATCCGTGTAAATGAACACAACTCCCAATCCTGCAATGTATTTTTGCCTTTAATTTCGCCCATTATTTCCTGTATTTGTTGGCATTCGAATTATCACCTAATCGCGAATAAATTTGTGATAATAATTTTCTCATAGAACCATCATTTGGAGAGATAGCCTCCGCTTTTTTCGCTGCAGCTAAAGCATCAATAAAATTCCCAAACATAGCGTGAGTGACTGCCATGTTTTTCATTGCGTCAAAGTTTCCCGGCTCTATTTCTAATGCTTTATTTAAGCTTTCAATGGCCTTGACTGGATTCTTCTTCATTCCGTAAAACTGACCTAAGTAGATAAAACTTTGCACGTCATTTGGCTTTAATTCCACGCTACGTTGCATCCAAAATAATGCCTTATCTATATTGTCGGTGCGGAGGTAAGCCATCCCTAATTCTTGTGGCGCTTCCTTAAACTCAGGATAAATTTCCATAGACTTTTCCATGGGCAGAATGGCCTTTAAATAATTGGCTTTAACCACTTCAGGGATTTTCGCATTTCTAGCTTTTATGAAGTAGGTTTTTCCTAGAAAGTAATTCATCTTGGCGTTGTTGGGCGATTTCTCTAAATCGGCGACAAACAGTGTTTCATTATTTTCCCATTCGCTAGCACGCTCCCAAACTTTAAAAGCATAACCTACTGATATAAGTCCAGCAATTGCAACTGAAATCTGCATCACTTTTATACTTTTTATTTTTTTGGCAATCACCAAAACACACCATGAAACTCCAACGGCAAACGCAAGTGAAGGGACATATAGAAACCTATCGGCCATTGTGCTCCCTATAAGTAAAACAAGGTTACTTACAATAAACATGGTTCCAAGGTAAAACAGGATCCAAAAAGCCACAACGTTTCGTTTTTTTATCTGCGTAAGCGCCCATATTCCCGAACCACCATAAATTACTAATCCGCCTATTGCCTTGGTATGGCTCCAATCAACAATTGGAATATGGCTATAGCTATAATCACTTATTAGGGTAAGGGGTAAAATTAGCATGTGAATATACTCGGCTAAAATCGCAAAGGCTGTTGCATAACGCTCACCCAAAGTCTCAGCTCCAAAAAGCGTATTGTTAATTATTTCCCGGTGAACTTCTCCTTCTGAAAAATCGTCAAGAAGAATCAACCTAAGCAACAAGGGAACAATCATTGCTCCTCCTAATCGTAATATCGGGCCATCCGCTTTAAGGGGGTTTTTACCCGTAAACACATAATAACTTAGTGGAATTATTACCACAAATGCTAATGCAGATTCTTTTGAAAGGACTGCAAGCAGAAAAAATATCCCCGTCCATAAGGCATGTTTTCCTTTTGGTTTCTCCAAGGCATCGAAAAATTTAACCCATGCCAATAGCACGAAAATAAACGCTAAAATCTCGTCCCTCCCCTTCACATTTGCAACAACTTCAACGTGCACGGGATGTGCCATAAAAAGAATGGTTGCAACCAAAGGAAGGTGTTTAAGAATTGGGTGTTTTTCAATCCATGTTGCGCTAAATAATCGGCCTAAAAGGATAAATAAAAGGCAACCTGTTAATCCGTAAAGCAACACGTTGAAAAAATGCATAACGCCGGGGCCACCGCCAAGGAAAGATTTTTCAACAGCGAACATCACCTGGGAAATGGGGCGGTAAACCCCTTCATTTATTCCATAGGCTCCGTGCCAATAGGCCTTGGTCAAAATCATTCCAACTCCCCCGATCCCTTCCTGAACGTGCTTGTTTTCAACAACCGTAGGGTAATCATCAAGTACAAACTCATGATTAATGGTAGCGCCGTAAAGAATAAAGGAAATAGTTAAAAATAAAATCAGCGGCTTCTTATGTTCTGAAAACCAAACTTTAGTGACCGATTGATTTGCCTTTTTTCCCTTTTTGATTCTATCTTTTTTACTCATATTTGCAATGAAATAAATAAAGTTAACGCTTTATAAAACAAGGTTTAAAACACCCGTAGACTCTTATTGCGATATTATATTTATTGAAATTTGGGTTAATTTTTAAACCCTCTCCTTTCGGTCTTTAATTCCATCAGCAAAATAATGGTATTTTTACCGTTAAAATCCGCTGAAATAAAACTTCTGGTTAATAGTGTTAAAAATCATCACAATATTTTCGTTCCTTCTCTTTTTCCTGACGCAGGCTGTCGCTCAGGAAATGCAATATACCTATGATATTATAGGAAAGCTAACCAGCAAAGAATTCGCAGGTCGTGGATACGTGAATGGCGGCCATCTAAAGGCTGCCCAATATATTGAAAATCAATACAGGTCCCTAAAATTGAAGCCTGGGCCATCTGGATATTTTCAGAATTTCAATGTGGTGGTAAACACATTTGGTGGGTCAATGGATTTGGCATTTAATGGATGTGAAACAAAGCCTGGGAAAGATTTTATTTTAATGCCATATAGTGGTGGAGGTAAGGGAACGTTTCAACCCTTTATTGTTAAATCAAAAAACTTAAAGACAAAGGAAGGACTTGAGGAATTTATCAATAAAGACCTAACCGAAAAGGTTTTGGTAATTGAGCAAGGCAAGGCTGATAAAATTAAGGACGACGAAAATGTCCTTAAATATCTTTTAAAGGAAAAGTTAATTAGTCCAAAAGCAATCATTTTAGTGACCCATGAAAAGCTAACAGCCTCCTATAGCGACTTTCAAATAAATATTCCCTTTGTAATTTTCAAAGCCCAGGAATTCCCAACAATTGTAAAATCGGTTAAATTCAATATTGATGCAAAGGTTAAAAATGTTGTCTCACAAAATGTAATTGGACACATACCTGGAATTTTGCATCCTGACACCTTCATTGTTGTTTCGGCTCATTACGACCATTTGGGAACGTTGGGAAAGGACGTTTATTTCCCAGGGGCAAATGATAATGCTAGTGGAGTTTCAATGATGCTACAATTGGCAAAATATTTCGATACCCACGCTGATCCTAGAAATTACACAATTGTATTTATTGCATTTGGAGGAGAAGAATTAGGTCTTAAGGGAAGTGAACATTACGTCTACAGTCCCATTTACCCGCTTGCACAAACAAAATTCGTTTTAAATCTTGACATTGTAGGAACTGGGGATAACGGTATAAAAGTGGTAAATGGGAATGAATACCCCAAGGAATTTAACCAGCTGAAAGCCTTGAATGAAAAAGGAGGGTACTTATCTGGGGTTTTTTCTCGTGGAAAAGCAAGAAATAGCGATCATTACTACTTTACTGAAAACGGAGTTAAGGCTTTTTTTATTTACACACTTGGAGGGAGTCCAGCTTATCATGATATCCAAGATAATGTCAAAAATTTAACTTTGTACGAATACAAAAATGTATTTTCACTGCTTAGAGATTTTCTCTTGACACAAAATTCTTCAGCTCCCAACCACGTCGAAATATTAAAAAATTGACCTCATTCCTAAAGTCTGCCTTACTTCTTTCCTCATTTATCCTATGCCATTTTAATTCATTTGCTCAAGATTCTAATGCAAAGGAAAAAAAAGGGATAAAATATTTAATTGAAAAGCAGCTTTCAAAACCCGACGGAATTAGAATTTATCCGCTTCCGGTAGGGTCATACTCAGAGGAAACTTCCTTCCTTTTTGGCGCCTCAGTATTGGCGTATTTTAAGGCCGATTATAAAGATAGCCTGCAAAGACCATCGTCAATAATCTCCCAAGCCGTTTACACTTTAAATAAACAAGCGGTATTTAATATTTATGCCGACGGCTGGACCAAGGGAAACGGCAGTCACTACATTGGTGACCTTACCTATTTAAAATTTCCTGACTATTTTTACGGAATTGGAAATGACACCAAACAGGCCGACAAAGAATTAACAATTACCAGAAAATTTGGTGCTGTCGCAAATTGGGAAAAAGAAATTTTGCCTAATGTTTATGCTGGCCCAGTGAGCTCCATTCAATTCGATAAATTTGAAAACCCGTCGGACAACGGCCTACTCAATCAAAATAATTACCAAGGTGAAAACGGTGGTTTAATTTGGTATTTAGGGGGT
>JBLIKP010000141.1:0-4079 GCA_047635375.1 Sphingobacteriales bacterium
AACGATGGGAAAACGGTATTCTGCCGCTAGCACATTAAAGTGATTGCCCCTGAAACGTCCGAAATAATACCCTCGAAACCTGTTTGGTCCGCCCATAAAGGCTGATAAGAAGAATGGAACATCACCCGCAAGATTTTCGGTGAAGGCGTTTATTGCCAATACACCATATTTTTTAAGGTCGGTGAAATTGGAGAAATTAGCGGTAAACCGCGTGAATCCATAATAGGGCAGCACTGAATTTACAGCACCACGTCCCAAAGACGTGATGGTCTTAGCTTCAAAATTAATCCCGGAGTGGGGATAGTAAACATCGTCGCGACTGTCATACCTTATTAATGGACCAAGGCCTAAAACTGTCCCGCCATCAACTCCATTTGGGCGCAGAGAAGCGAGCATTGGCGCTCTTTCTAAGGAAGTGATGTCGTGCCGTTCGTATCCAAAAACCAACCCGGCATTCCAGTTTTTACCCACACGTGTTACCGCGTTTATGTTGATCCGCGGAAAATTAACTTCGTAAATGTCTGGATTTTCAGGTGTTGAATTATTTCCTTCTCCAAAATATAGGTAGCTATACACATAATAACCAACCTCACCATAAATATTGTATTTATTCCCTGGCGTAAACAGTTGATAAGGTGCGTAGGCTAAAAATTGCTTTTCTTGGGTAACGATAAGCCCCAGTTGGATGGACGATTGCGCGGTAGGTTTTTCACTTTTTCCGCCCATGGTGAATAAATCGACCACAGCCACACCCCCAGCCCAACGTGTTTCAGGGGTGAAATAAACTATGGGCAGTACTAAAATGGAATTATTATCGGCCACAGCCGTATCAATCGCACCGGGAGATTGAGCTCTTACATCCGAAAAAGAGAATGCCGAAAAAAGGATTACAAACGTGGTTAAAAGGGAAATATTCTTCATTTCAATAGCGGACAAAGTTAAGGTAAAATTCATAAAATTGATTTATTCAAACCGACTTACTAATTTGTCCGTAATTAAGAAAAATGTTTAAAATGAAGATAAGCATCATAACTCCTACGCTAAATGAGGCCCTTCGGATTGCAAACCATGTCGATTATTTAATAAAACATGGTGGAGATTCGATTGCCGAAATCATTATAGCTGATGCTGAAAGCCCCGATAACACTGCGAAAATCGCCCAATCCCATGGCGCAAAAGTGATAAGTGTCCTCAAATGTTGCCGCGCAAACCAAATGAACCGCGCCGCAGAAATAGCAACGGGTGACATCCTATTTTTCGTACACGCCGACACTGTTCCTCCTCCCACTTTTGTGGAAGACATCAAAAAAAGCCTTGAAGAAGGTTATGAAACAGGGTGCTTTAGGGTGAAATTCGATATGGATAATCGCGGACTGAATTTCAACGCGTACATGAGTAGGTTTAAACCGATATGTTTTAGAGGCGGCGATCAAACCCTTTACGTAACACGCACCGCATTCGATAAGATTGGCGGATTCGACGAGAAGTTTATTATGATGGAAGATTATGACATAATACTTAGGTTAAAGAATTACGTCAAGCTCAAAATCATGGAGACCGAAGTACTTGTAAGTGCGCGTAAGGTTAGGGAGAATGGCAAGTATTTTCAGACCAATTTCACCAATTTGCTGGTGTTTTGCATGTTTTTCCTTGGATTTTCACAAGAAACCATGATAAAGACCTACCACAGGTTTGTGCCTAATTCGAAGTATAAATTAAATTAGTTTTAGGCTTAGGTTTTTAAGAGGAGACAAATAAATATTAAAGCTCGGTAAATAGTTTTACCGGGCTTTATTTTTAATATTTACTTTATGAAATGGATTCCAGTAATTGCTATACTCGCTTTTTATGGTTGTAACACCAACGAAAGCAAATCACCGCTTAAGGTTAACACTACTTCCAGCGAAATAATATCAAACCAAGAGAATCCTATCCTTGGTGACTACGCGCTGCTTTCCTGGAGTGCCGAAAGAAAAGATGGGTCAAAATTTTATCCTTACGGCCCTGAAGCGGTTGGATCAATAAACTATTTGGAGAACGGGAGAATGTCGCTTCATTTGATGCAAACAGGTAGAATCCCATTGGAATCAAACGTGGTGAGCATGCCTACTGTGGATGATGCTGTGGAAGTTTTTCAAAATTACATGGGTTACTCAGGGGATTACTCCATTGATTCCTCAGGAAGTGCGGTAATACACCATATCGACATTTCTTCCTACCCAAACTGGATTGGCTTGCACCAAAAACGCTTCTTCAGCTTTAGCGGAGACACCCTGAAGCTTCAAACAGGAAACATCAACGGAAACGTACATACCCTTTTCTGGAGGGCAAAAAACTAAATCAGTCACGTTTAATTTACGTGATTCAAAAACCAATCCATATAAAATTCAGTTTATTACATTAAACTAAACGGAATTATAACACTCCGACTACTATGAAAAGTAAATCAATAAAATCATTCTTTACCATTCTTGTTGCCTTTATGTTTATTGGAACTTCAGCATGCTCAGCCCAAGGAACAATTAAGGGAAAGGCACAACCATTTTCCCACCAAATCTTTGATGGCTTGCTTAAAAAACACGTGAACTCCAAGGGGAATGTGAACTACAAGGGAATGATTGCTGATAGCAATACATTTAACAAATACATCAAGCAAATCACTTCAAACCACCCTACAAAGGAATGGTCAAGAAATGAGCAATTAGCGTATTGGATGAATGCTTACAATGCATTTACCATTCAAATTATAATTAGAAATTATCCTGTTAAAAGCATTAAGGACATTGGTCCGTCGTTGAGTTTACCTTTTATAAACACGGTGTGGGATATCAAGTTTATCAATATTGAAGGGGAAAATTACGACATCAATAACATTGAGCATAGTATATTAAGAAAGATGAACGAACCAAGAATTCACTTTGCTATTAACTGCGCATCTTTTAGTTGTCCTAAATTATTAAACGAAGCCTACGAGGCTAGTAAATTAGAGGCTCAGCTTACCAAAATTTCAAAATCGTTTATCAACGACCCGATTAGGAATAAGATTACGCCAAATAAAGCTGAGCTATCAAAGATTTTCAGCTGGTTTAAAGGAGATTTCACGAACGATCAGACCCTTATTGAATTTATCAATAAATACTCAGACGTAAAACTTAACAAAGACGCCGACATAGACCACATGGATTACCTGTGGGGATTAAACGAGCAGAAATAAGATTCAAATAAATAAATGAAAAACCCACTTAACGTAAAGTTAAGTGGGTTTTTTGGTTGAACGGGTAATGGGTTAATTGTTAATGGTTAGTTGTTAATTGAAAAGGTTTATGTATTCTTTAAACATGTAGGTTTTCCCTCTTTTGGCACCGGTTATTTCTGTTAGGATACCGAGGCTTTCCAAATCATCGATTAACTTATATACCGATGGGAAAGAAAGGCTGGTCAACTCCTTAGCCTTTGGAGCATCCAAGATTGGGTTTTGAAATAAATGGTTTAAAATAACGGTAGCATTCCGTGCCCGACTACCCAAAGTTTGAATTTTGGCTTCAACCTCCTTTTGCAATTTTAAAATACAGTCGAAGGTGGCTATTCCGCTTTGAGCGGTTTCTATAATCCCGACTAGGAAAAACTTAAACCATTGGTTAATGTCGTCCTTCTCTCTCACACGGGTTAAATTGTCGTGATAAAGCATTCTATTTCTTTCAAAGAACTCAGAAAGATATAGGATTGGCTTCTTCAGGATGCCTTTTTCAACAAGATATAAGGTAATCATCAAGCGCCCTACCCTTCCATTTCCGTCCAAAAACGGGTGAATGGTTTCAAACTGATAATGGATTAAGGCAATTTTAAGCAAATCAGGAAAGTAGGACTCAGAATTATGAGCAAATTTTTCTAGATCGCTCATGAACTTGTCAATTTCAGCGAATATCGGTGGAACAAAGGTGGCATCATTAATGCTCGCACCACCAATCCAGTTCTGACTCGTTCTAAACTCTCCAGGAAGCTTGCGTTTGCCTCTAACCCCTTGCAAAAGAATCTTATGGGTATCCTTAATCAGCCTTGACGAAAAGGGCAATTTGGAA
>JBLIKP010000142.1:0-3850 GCA_047635375.1 Sphingobacteriales bacterium
GACATCTGCTGATCATTATCAAAATGGAACAAGCACAGATATTCCTGCAGCATTAACTATTTCTACGAATCAAGCTTGGGATTTATCAGTAAAAGCTCAAAATGCAAATTCATCCTACTTACTTAATGACATTCCTGTTGGAAACTTCAGTGTAACTGTATCTGGTGAGGCAGATGGTGTTAATAGCGGAGCAACTGCTTTAACTACAGCTGATCAAGTATTGATCAACGGTGCCTCTGGAGTTGCTTTAACGAGTTTAGCGGTAAATTATGCTGCAGCTGGTGGAAGCGCGTTTATTGGAATGGCAGCGGGTGCTTACACTAATACATATGTGTTTACTGTTACCGCCGATTAACAAATATAAAATTGTTCAAAAGGCCATAGTTTACTATGGCCTTTTTTGTTATTTTTAATAAATGAGAAAAATCCTTACCCTTCTTACACTACTAATTTCTTTAACCAGTGTTTTAAACGCACAGGTTCAATCCATATTAGTTTTGGTTTCAAATGTCAATATTCCCATGTCATCCATAGACCATTATCAAAATGGAAATTCAAATTTGGTTACCGCGGCTCTTTCAATTTCTTCAGATGTAAACTGGGATTTGTCAGTTAAATCAGATGGCGATTTTATTAGTGGAGCCAACACAATATCAGCCAACAGTTTCGGCATAGAGGTGTTAACCCCAGTGGGTATAGATCAACCAGAGCGATTTCTAACTATTTCTGATCAATTAATTGTAGATGCCGCTGCCGACACCTATTTAAGTTTAATTGACAATCCCGTCTTGTTGGATATTCGCTATAGGGCCAAAGGAGGAGCCTCATTTTTAAATAAACCAGCCAGTTCCTATGGTGCAACCTTAACATTCACTTTAACGCCCGATTAAATGTAAAATCAGAACAAGTCCCCAAACCTAAGCTTATGAATTACTTACTCACTTTATCCCCCCTTGTCAGGGTGATAATTCCACTGTGTTTAGGAATTATTGCTGAAAAATTATTACCAGAATCTAGACAAGTTTTTATTCCCTTATTAATTATTTTCTCCTGCCTTTATTTTTTATCCAAGGCTTTGGACAAAAAAAGGATTTATAGAGGAATTTCACTATTCCTTTTATGGGGATTAGGCGGTAGTATAATTTATTGTACTAACAATAACTCTACAAATTGGAATTCCAGCCAAAAATTTTCAATAATCACTATTGAAAAGATAAAAAAAAACACTAATTCAATCATTACTTTCCATGGTAAATCCGACCTAGAACAGGAATCAATTAAGGTTTATGCGACCTTAAAAAAGGATAGTGTATTAAGTTTAAACCCTGGAGATCGATTAATTGGCAAGTTCCAGTATTACCCGCCAAAAGATTCTAAAAACCCCAATTCTTTCGACTTTAAAGAGTATTTAAGTAACCAGGGAATTAATCATCAAACCTTTATCTCATCCAAGAATAATTATAAAATAATCCATGGGAGACCGAATGTTTTTTATCGATTAAATGAAACGGCCCAAACTGTTTTAGAAAAATACATCCCAGATGAAAAAATAAGAGGTGTTTTAGAATCTTTATTATTAGGGAATAAATCCAGTCTTGACGGTGAAATAAAAACCGTTTACTCCAAAGTAGGGGTAATGCACGTACTTGCTGTTTCAGGGTTGCATGTAGGGATTATAATGATTTTATTGACCTTTGTTTCCAATGGGCTAAAAAAATTGAAAAGGGGAGCCTTATTACAGACGGCTTTTATTATCCTAGGCATCTGGACATTTGCCGGAATATCTGGTTTTAGTCCAAGTGTATGCAGGGCTTCGTTAATGTTTTCCTTCATTATATTGGGCCGTATTTCTTCAAAAAAAGCTAACGTCTTTAATTCAATCGCTGCTTCTGCAATAGTTTTACTTTTTTTTGAGCCTAACTTATTATTTGATGTTGGATTTCAGCTTTCTTATTCGGCGGTTTTGGCAATTATTATAATCCAACCCTTAATTTATTCTAGATTATATTTTTCTTTTTCCGTTGTGGATTGGGTTTGGCAATTGATGACAGTTTCAATCGCTGCTACTTTAGGAACCCTTCCGTTTACACTTTATTATTTTGGCCTTTTCCCGTTGTATTTTATAATTACAAATATCATTGTGGTGCCTCTGGCTGGGGTTTTAATTGGATTAGGATTATGTGTTTTGACGTTTAGTTTTATTCCTGTTTTAGCCTTGTTTTTTGGCCGCATAGTTAGTCTTATTGTTGCCTGGCAAAATGAAGTTTTAACAATTATTGCTAATTTTGATTATTCCCAGATCAGCTACTTTATAGATAAAGTTCAATTCGGAATTATTATTCTTTTATTGATTTTATTTATTGAAATGCTAAAGGCTCGATCAATACGTGTTATGCCTTATTTTCAAGTATTAATCGGTATTGTTGTTCTTTATTCAGCATTGATTAAACCCACCGAATTAAAAAATAAACTAATATTTCATTCTATGAAAAAGGGGGTGGTTATTCAAATGTTAGATAGAGATACATCCTACGTATTTTCATCTGTAGTAATTGATTCCATAGAATTAAAGTATTCAATTTTCCCCTCGGTTAATAAAGCAAATAATCATTTTGAACTTGGTATTCTAAATCCTTCATTATTGAATGCTGATTATCATTTGGTTAAGACTCAGTTAAATACAGAAATTGGATATCAGAATTTTTTGTGGACCAATGGTTATCCAAAAAGGGAAGTGTTAGATATTATTATAGAAAATAATTGTTTTGTATTAATCGCAAATGATATGACGATTGGTGCCCGTGAACAATGGAGAGATTTATTGGATAAAAGGAAAATGGATTATTTCGATCTTAGGATCAATAGTTATTCAATTAATGTAGATAGTTAATGAAAAAGCTGAAGTCTTTTGGCTATTTTTAGCTTTAAATATTAAAAAATGAAGAAAATACTAGTACTGTCGTCCGTTTTTTTGTTTTTGTCATTCGGTTTGAAAGCGCAAAATAAAGTTCTATTAGAAGGGTTTTCAGTCATTTATGGTGTAAATGTTAATACCCCTGGAATGAACGAAGCAATAAAATCTATGATGCCGAAGGAGATGGTCATAACCTATAAGGGGGACATGGTTCGTACCGAAATGGTGACTCCGATGACTACGTCAATTACAATAATTGATACGAAAAAAAATGAGGGAACCACTTTGATGGAGATGTTTGGCAACAAGATTGCTATGGATTTAACAGATCAATTAAAATCGGGGCAAGATATTAAGGCTTCCAATGTAGATATTGAAATAACCCAAGAAACGAAAATGATAGCGGGTTATAAATGTACAAAAGCTATCACTAGGGTTAAGGATTCTGCAGAGCCAATAGTGGTTTACTTTACCGAGGAATTACCAATGGTGAAAAACCAATTAACTAGTAGCTTTTCAGGTATTAACGGCTGCTTATTGGAGTTTTCAACTAATCAAGGTGGAATGGCCTTGAAAATGACGGCAAAAACAGTTTCATTTGGAGATATTTCCGATAATAAGTTTATCGTACCAGAAGGATACCAAAAAATGGATGCCAAAGATTTACAAAACATGTTTAAATAATAGCCAACCATGAATATATTTAAAATATGTACACTTGTGCTAATTGGGTTTATAGCCCCATCAATTTCTTTGGGCCAGGATGATTTATCCTCCGATTCTGAGAATTTAGTTCAAAACTTGGGTAATAATTTCTCAACTACAACCTTAAAGGGTCTTCTTTATTTGGCAAACCTTTCGGGAACTTTGCAGGGAGAGGGTCCATTTACCGTATTTGCACCCGTTAATAGCGCCTTCACTTCCTTACCGGAAAGC
>JBLIKP010000143.1:0-3819 GCA_047635375.1 Sphingobacteriales bacterium
TGCAGTAAGCCCAGCAAGAGGTAGGGATGCGGCTTCTGCCGAAGTTAAATGGCTTGGTTTTCGGTGAATTCTATCGATGGGAACTACCAAGTATTCGGAAAACGTTCCATTAGAAGGCATTCCAAGAATTCCATAATCTAAAGATTGAACCTTTTCATTCTGACCCCAGTCCACATTTGGATTAATAATAACTTCTTTCCCTTCAAGATGAGTTAATGCAAAATCCCCCACTTTTTGGACAATTCCGCAAGCATCGGAACCTAAAACACAGGGTGATTTAATATGAGCATATTTCCCCTCTCTTATCCATTGATCACGATGGTTAAGGGCGGCAGCCTTTATTTTTATTAAGGCATGATCATGGTGAACCACGGGGAGGCTTATTTTTTCGATTTTTAATCTATTTTCTCCAGGCTCGTTAAGGACTAAGGCATTACAGGTTGTCATTGTCGTTGTTTTTTTTAAGTTTATTTAAGGTGTAAAGCTTGGCATATTTTAAGAAATTCCCATGTGCAGAGTTTACGGCAATTACCCAGCCAAAATAGCCTTCCAGGAAACCTCCTTTAAAAAAATAATTTTTCACAAAACTGAAAATTGGCGCAACAATTACCCTTAAAATAGTGGTCGATTTTCCTGATTCGTGCATGGTTTGTGCGGATAGGGTGCTGAATTTATTGTTTTGTAAAACGTAATCGTCTATTGTATAAAAGCTGTAGTGAAGTATTTCGCCATTAAGTAATTTTACCTTTTGGGTTGTGGTTAATTGTTCATGCACTTTTCCACCAGTGAATTTTGATTCCATCCGATTTACCAAACGCAATTTTACGTCTGGATACCATTCTCCTTTTCTAATCCATTTTCCGCAAAATTGTGTCACTCGATGCATTTTGAATGCATAGGGTTGAGGAGATTTTTTTAACTCAAGAATATTTCTTTTTAACACGGTTTCTAGGGCTTCATCCGCGTCAAGCGAAAGGATCCAGTCATGCGATGCTTGTGAAAATGCGTAGTTTTTTTGCTTTGTAAAATCCTCAAAGGGATGAGTAATAAATCTTGCGCCCTTTGATAGGCAGATTTCTTTTGTTTTATCTGTGCTAAAGGAATCAACCACAAGAATTTCATCTGCCAATCCTTTTACCGACTCTAAGCATCGTCCAATGTTTTTTTCTTCATTGAACGTAATAATCACAACTGAGAGTTTTGTCTCCATTTAACAAGTTTTGAAGGGTATTTTTGCGCGGTTTTATTCTTAATGTAGGCGGATTTATTCGTTTATTTGTGTGTCAACGGCAAAACGTATGTCCAAAATTAACAACTTCATTGACAAATTAAAGCAAGGGGATCAAAGGTCACTTGCTAGGGCCATTTCTCTTGTTGAAAACGAATCCCTTAACTATAAAGATATACTTGAAAATCTTAACATTGATCATAATGTTCAAGTAATTGGTGTAACCGGTCCTCCGGGGGCAGGAAAAAGCACTTTGGTTAACGCATTGGTTACAGCTCTGGCTAATGAAGGGAATAGGGTTGGTGTAGTTGCCGTGGATCCAACATCTCCATTTAATTTTGGTTCCCTTTTGGGAGATAGAATTAGAATGTCCAGCCTATTTCTAAATGAAAATGTTTTCATTCGATCTTTAGCAACCCGAGGATCACTTGGAGGGCTTTCGGTCAAGGCGATAGAGATTGTTGATGTAATGAAAAGCGCCAATTTCGATTATATTATTGTTGAAACTGTGGGTGTGGGGCAAAGTGAGGTGGAGATTGCCGGATTAGCAGATACTTCAGTGGTGGTTATGGTTCCTGAGGCAGGAGATGATGTCCAAGTTATAAAAAGTGGGATTATGGAAATCGCCCATATTTTCCTTGTGAATAAAGCCGATCGCGACGGTGCCGAGATTTTCTGTTCCAACCTAAGAAAGCTAATACACGACAGACCGAAAGGAGATTGGAACA
Organism: Sphingobacteriales bacterium; assembly: GCA_047635375.1. Taxonomy (GTDB): domain Bacteria; phylum Bacteroidota; class Bacteroidia; order Sphingobacteriales; family Sphingobacteriaceae; genus JBLIKP01. The sequence goes on from JBLIKP010000143.1 coordinate 1,957, forward strand.
TCCCCGTGCTGAAGGCAGTTGCAACAAAAAACGAGGGAATTGACGAATTGATTGAGGCAATAAAAAGCCATAAGTCAGAGCCTCACGGACAGCATAGAACCTTGCTGTTGGCCGAAAAAGCATACCATCTCATCCGCGAAAAGCGAATGCATGATATAAGTAAAAGAGAACTCACTGAGAAAATTCAAGAAGCAATAAAAACAGAAGGATTTAACCTTTATAAATGGTTGAATAATTATTGAAAATGCAACAAACCCGTCGCATTTGAATCGTTTCTTTGTAATTCATCGTTTAATGCTGAAATTCAGCGCTCAATTTATCCATTTATGAATAAGATTAAATCGGCATTAACCTTGGTTTTTGCATTAGTTTCTATTTTGGTTTTTGCTCAACCTCAGCCTCATACAGGTCCAGGAGAAATTTTGCAAGAGTTAAAAAAATTGAATGTACTAGGAAGCACACTTTATATTGCTGCTCATCCTGACGATGAAAACACCCGACTAATTGCTTGGTTAGCTAATGAAAAAAAACTTGAAACGGCATATTTAAGTCTTACTCGGGGTGATGGCGGTCAAAATTTAATAGGACCTGAGATACGAGAAGAATTAGGTATAATAAGAACTCAAGAGTTACTTGCCGCCCGGCGAACAGATGGAGGAAATCAGTTTTTTACCAGGGCCAACGATTTTGGATACAGTAAACATCCCGATGAAACCTTTACAATTTGGGATAGAGAAAAGGTGCTTGCTGATATGGTTTATGTAATCAGAAAATGGCAGCCTGACGTAATTATAACGCGATTTAATACTTCCCCAGGAACAACCCATGGTCACCATACCGCGTCAGCCATTTTAGCGGAGGAGGCAATGATAGCCGCCGCCGACCCAAAGCAATTTCCTGAGCATATAAATGTAACAACCCAAGCATGGGAGGTTCAAAGGTTATTTTGGAACACATCGTCATGGTTTTTTAGAGGAGGTGAATTTGATGGCTCCAAATATTTGAAAACCAATGTTGGGGAGTATAACCAGCTGTTGGGAGAGAGTTATTCAGAAATAGCATCACGAAGCCGCACAATGCATAAATCTCAAGGATTTGGAAGCACAGGCTCAAGAGGAGATGAATTTGATTACCTAAGCCCAATTCGTGGTGAGATCTTGGACATGAACAGCATGTTTTCAGGGATTAATCAAACTTGGTCAAGGATAGATGGAGGACGGCCTATTGGGCTGTTAATTGAAAAAGCCATCGCCGATTTTAATCCTGAAAAACCTTGGGAGATTGTCCCTACCCTTACTCAGGCTTACGCCAAGCTTAAGGCATTAAACGTGTCTTTTTACAAAACACAAAAATTAGAACAATTTGAAAATGTGATTAAAGCTTGTATGGGGCTTTATATTGATTTTACCGCTTCTACCTTTCGTGCTGCACCAGGTGAAACAATGCAGGTTAAAGCCGAAATGATAAATAGGTCACCAATTAAAGCTAGTGCTAAAGTTTACTACATAAAAGGAACTAGCCTTGACGGACAAATAAACATTGAATTACCAAAAAATGAAGTCCGCAATTTAGACCTTGAATACAAGGTGGAGCAAAAGATGGAAATTTCCCAGCCATATTGGTTAATAGAGGAAGGGACTTTAGGAACCTATGCGATACCTTCAAAAAAGATGACAGCAAAGCCAGAAAATGAGCCGGCAATGCTTGCTGTTTTGCGTGTTGAAATTGAGGGTGTAAATGTGGATTTTGAAAGTCCTGTTGAGTTTAAAAAGAACGATCCTGTGAAGGGTGAATTTAGAAGACCCTTTGTTTTTTCACCGCCAATGTTTGTGAAATTGTCTGACGAAGTTTATCTGTTTACTT
>JBLIKP010000144.1:0-3593 GCA_047635375.1 Sphingobacteriales bacterium
CATGGCTTGATAGCTTAGACGGAAGTGATCCTAACAATAAACCTTTGTCGCAATAATTGCGTAAAAAAAATTAAGAATTTAAAAAATCATCTATAATGTCTGACATTCAAGAACAAATTAAAATAGATCAAGAAACGGATTTCCTTCCTTTATTAGGAACAGATTACGTTGAGTTTTACGTAGGAAATGCAAAACAATCACAGCACTATTACAAGGCTGGATTCGGATTTCAAAGTGTAGCCTATGCGGGCCCTGAAACAGGGATGAAAGATCGCGCGTCGTACTGCCTTCAACAAGGAAAACTAAGAATTGTACTTACCACTCCTTTAGATCCTGAAAGTGAAATTGCCAAGCATATCACTCAACACGGAGATGGTGTGCGCGTAGTTGCTCTTTGGGTTGATGATGCCACCAAAGCATTCGAAGAAACTGTAAAACGTGGTGCAAAAGCATTTATGCGTCCTACGGTTGAAAAAGATGAGCATGGACAAGTTGTACGTTCAGGTATTCATACTTATGGCGACACGGTTCATATTTTTGTTGAACGCAAGGATTATAATGGTGCCTTCTTACCGGGATATGTGTCACACAATCCAACTTGGACGACTGAGCCAGTTGGCTTGGAGTATGTAGATCACATGGTAGGAAATGTAGATTGGGACCAAATGAACAAATGGGTTACATTCTACGAAAACGTTATGGGTTTCAAACAAATCATTTCGTTTGACGATAAGGATATTTCTACTGAGTTCACTGCCTTAATGAGTAAGGTAATGAGTAACGGAAATGGAAGAATCAAATTTCCAATCAACGAACCAGCCAAAGGAAAGAAAAAATCACAGGTTGAAGAGTATCTTGATTTCTACCGTGGTGAAGGTGTTCAGCACGTAGCTATGGCTACCAACGACATTATCGCTACCGTTAGCAAACTTCAAGAAAACGGAATTGAATTCCTTAACATTCCTACTTCCTACTACGAAGAACTTCAAGGCCGTGTAGGGAAAATTGACGAGCCAATAGACAAACTTCAAGAGCTTGGAATTTTAGTCGACAGAGACGATGAAGGATACCTTCTTCAAATCTTCACTAAACCTGTGGAAGACAGACCAACGTTATTCTTTGAAATCATCCAACGTAAGGGTGCAACAAGTTTTGGAAAAGGAAACTTCAAAGCACTTTTCGAAGCAATTGAAAGAGAACAAGACGCTAGAGGAAACCTTTAGTAGAAATAAATATTTAAATGAAAGCTCCGTTGAAAAACGGGGCTTTTTTTATTTAACCTACCCAAGCGCCACTTAGGAATTCGGTAAACAACCATAAACCAATACCCAAATTAACCACATAAAGTAATATGGACGACCAAGGACTTTTCCAGTATTTTGGTAAGACAAACAACGCTGCATAAGCAAACATTCCAATAAAATAGGGAATCCACTCTAGTGATCTAACAACCGCCTCCCAAAAATTCGGGGCTTCTGGAAGACGATAAAATGCGGCACAGACAATAAAAAATAGTGGCCCAAATATTTTTAATAATGGCTTCCATGGAATTTCAATCCGCCAAACCGACAACAAAAAAATCGAGAAAAAAGGTGTCGCAAAAATATATCTATTAAGACTATAAACCGACGTACTATTGCCATTGCTTACAGCAAATAAAAGAGTGATAATTGTCACTAGAAACAAATAGCTAAAGCTAAAAACTCTCGATTTTTTGGGAGCATAATCTAGGTTTTCAAACTTATTCCATCCCTTTTTCAACAACCATATTAAGGTTGAAAACCCAACAAAAAGTGATATTCCATCTAACCAAACAAGCCTTCTCCCTCCCCATGTGGTAAGTGGAAGTTGAGGGATTGCCAATACTTTATTCCAGGCTTTTTGTAATTCATAGGTTGTAAATTCAACGCCAGATTGTGCAACTAGGAATCTATGAACTAGCCAGTTTAAAGCTAAAAGCAGAGTGCTTAATCCAAGGAATCGAAGTGAATTTATTTTCCAGTTTTCTTTATTACTTGAAAGCAGGTAAACACCGAAAATTATAGGAACAAAAATTACCGAAACCGAGCGGGTAATGCCGCAAATAAACAATCCTAGCGCGAGCATCCAAAGTTTTTCTTTTTTCAACCCGCCAAGTAAGATTGCTCCACCCAGGAAAAACAAGGCTTCGCTGTAGGGTATAAAACAGAAAAAAAGTGATGGAATGGCCACAAGGTTTAAGAGTTCCCAGGCTTTTAATTTAAATGTCTTCCAAAAAATCAGAAGAGCCGAATTAAAAATCAAAAGATTAAATATACTTATCCCCAAAAGAGAAGAACCTAGCGATTTCCATACTAAAGGAAAAAGTGGGTAAAAGGCGACATTCGATTGTTGGCCTTTGGCAAACGAATATCCGTCTTCAACAATCATTTTATACCAGTCCACATCCCAATTATCAAGATGGAATTCAATGGGAAATATTTCATAATTCCCCCACAAATGGAAAAACCATAATCCTGCCCAAAAAACAACCCAATGAAAAATCAGGAGTAGGTAAGCGTTAGAATGGTTATTTAAAAATGATTTTAGACTCATTAGGGTTTTGTAAACTCAATATTAAACACACTTTTCGATTATTTGGTATTAAACGACCTAACTCCCTTTACTAACCTATCCAAATCCTTCAAATTTGAATAAACATGTGGGGTTACTCTAATGGCGTTCAAAAATTCATTTTCCAAACCTATAACATGCACTTTGTAATTACGATAGAGATGAGATGCCAGGTCACGGGCCGAAGCTCCTTCAATTTCCAAACTTCCTAAAGCACATGAGTTTTTCAAGTCTTGCTTCACGCGAAATTTTGCTCCATGCACCTCGCGAACCCCCTCATACCAATAGGATTTTAAATACTGTAACCGTGCCTGCTTTCTTTCTGCTCCAATTATATCATGAAAATCTAACGCTCTTGAAATAGACATTTCCTTAGGCACTGATCGTGTTCCCAAATGCTCAAATTTTCTAATATCATCACTAGCAGGCTCGGGGGCCGAAAGTAACGGCCATATTTTTGAGATTTTTTCTTTTTTAATCCATAAAAATCCTGTCCCAAAAGGACAGCACATCCATTTATGAAGAGAAGTCCCAAAATAATCGGCGCCAAGGTCAGGAATTGAATACACAAGATGCCCAAAGGTATGGGCGCCATCTACCATTACCTCTGCTCCTTTTGAACGGGCAACATCAGCAATTTTTCTAACGGGTAGAATTTGACCTGTATGGTGAATCATGTGGGTAATCATCACCAACTTTGTTCGAGAAGTAATCGCGTTGGTGTAAGCTTTAATTATTTCTTCTTCGCTTTCTAATGGAAGGTCTATTGTCACCCATTTGAGTACAATTCCGTCACGCTTTTCTCGCTGCCGCCATGCATTAAGCATGTTTGGATAATCCTGAGGGCTTAACACTACCTCGTCGCCAGCAGTCATTGGAATCCCGAAAATTATCGTGTTTAAAGCTTCGGTGGTGTTTCTGTTAATTGCTATTTCTTCAGGGCTAACCCCTGCATGCTGTGCAAGTTTCGCGCGAACGGTTTCACGACCTTGGTCTACTAT
>JBLIKP010000145.1:0-3578 GCA_047635375.1 Sphingobacteriales bacterium
GCAGGTTGTGGAGTTGCATGCCAGTCATTCACATTAATCAAGCGCCTGCGTGTACCGTGGGCACTAACAAGCACAGCCATCCGACGCCAAACTACGGCGCGGCTGCTGTGAATCGTTAGGTGAACTAAGGAAAGTTTAGATGAAATCTCAAATTTTAAAGTTAATGTCAATTTTACCAATCGTAATTGCAACTAGTGCTAATGCAAATCACGCTGATGTAAAGCTAACTCATATCAAGCCAGAAAAAGCAGATGCACAATGGATTCGAACTAAGCAGTTCACCCCCAGATATCCTATGAAACTCGCAATGAAAGGTATTGTTGGTTGTGGTGTATTTAAAGTTACCGTAGATAAAAACGGTAAAACAGATGATGTTGAATTGGTTAGCTCAATACCAAAGAAAGTTATTTATAAACCAGCAAAAAAGGTTATAAAAAGTTGGGAGTGGAAAAATATTTCAGGTGAGCCTAACTTGGCTGAAGAAAAACTCATTCGTTTAGATTTTTGTATGGGTGGTAAAACAGAAGCTGAAGCTAAGGCTAGGTGTGCTGAACAAGCAAAATTAGAGTGTAGTGCGTAAGTTCACCTAACAAGAACTTCAAACGGAAAAAATACAGTTGGCTGTTTTCACTCCGTTCAACATTTTAGCCAACTATATTTTTCCGCTTAAGTAGGCGTTATAACTTCAAGTATCAACCAAAAATCAAGAGGCTAATGTGGTAGATTTTGTTAACTTACCAAAAAGTACAGACTCAAAGACAAGTATTGATTTCCCTGTAAGCTCTTCAGTCGTAATTACTGGAGCCAATGGTTCTGGGAAAACTCGGCTGGGTGTATGGATGGAGTTTGAAGGCAGTCAAAATAAGATTGTAAGAAGAATATCAGCCCAGAAATCTCTAACAATGCCTGATTTTAGTCATACATCATCTATGGAGGAGGCTGAAGCCGACTTAGAGTTCGGTACTAATCAAGTACAGGAGACCAAAAATAATCCAAGTCACTATAAAACATATTCACGATGGGGAAATAAACCATCTACCTTCCTATTGAACGACTATGAAAAACTTATGGTGTACTTGTTCACTGAGTTTTTTCAAAAGACAATAGAGCACTCCGAAGGCAGAACGACTGAAAACAAAGCAATTATTTATAAGATAAAGAGTATTTGGGAGCTTGTTCTTCCTCATCGAGAATTGATAATTGAAGCAGGTAAAGTTAAAACTAAGGTTAAAGGCGACTCAGGAACATCGTATAATGCTTCGGACATGAGCGATGGTGAAAGAGTTATATTTTATCTGATAGGGCAATGTTTAACTGCAAACAAAAATTCTATATTGGTAATTGATGAGCCTGAGCTTCATCTTCATAAATCGATACATTCTAAGCTTTGGTCAATTTTAGAAATCGAAAGAAAAGACTGTCTTTTTGTTTATATTACTCACGATTTAGATTTTGCTGCACAAAAGTCAAGCGCAGAAAAAATATGGATAAAATCATATGATGGTCATGATTGGATTTGGGAAGTGTTGCCAGAATTTGGTGAGCTTCCCGAAGAATTGGTGCTAGAAGTTTTAGGAGCTAGGACGCCTGTAATATTTGTAGAAGGCACTGCCAATAGTTTCGATCTTCAATTATATGGTTTGTTTTATTCTGATTATCTCGTTATACCAAAAGGAAGCTGTGAAAATGTGATTCAGATAGTTAAGGGTCTAAATGAATCAGGGATTGTTAGTGAAAAAAATATTATTGGTATAATTGACAGAGATAGAAGAGTCCAGGCGGAAATAGATAATTTGATGAAGAACGATGTTCTTGTTCTTGATGTGGCTGAAGTTGAAAACCTATTTATTCTACCTGAAATAATAAAGATCGCATGTGAGTCATTAGAATTCAACTATGATGAAAAAAAACCTGAGATTACAGCAAAGGTTATAGATACTTTAAAAAATGAATTGGATGTACAGATATCTAAGCGCGCTTCAGGTGAAATAGTTCATAAACTTAGGTCATTCAATGACAAAAGTAATGGAATAGACAGAATCAAAGCGTCATATTCTAGTGTTGTTAGTAATATAGATATTGAATCCATCTATGCTGATGTTGCAAGGGAGTTTGATGTTGTGATTGCAAGTAATGATTATATTGGTGCCCTCCGATTATATAACCGAAAAGCACTTCTTACGTCCGTTGGTGAAGTTTTGGGGCTTAAAAAAGGTGAATACGTCAGTCTTATACTTAGATTGGCTAAAGGTAGTAAGAGAGATGATATTGTATCAGTTCTAAAGAACCACCTTCCGGAATTAGGATAAATGTTATAACAATTCAAAGCACTCGGACTTGGCAAAGCTGTCACTTTTTTTGTTCCAAAAAAGGCGCCACCTTCACCAAGCCAGTGTTTGAGGCGTTAGCTATCAAGGAGTTGAAATTGATAAAGGACTTTGATTTTCAGTCATTAAATGAATTATTTGATTTTCTTGCGCCTTGGAACGACCAGAAGGAGTTAAATGGTTTTATATTTCGGGGGCATTCACAAGAAAATTATAAATTAATACCGAATGCTTTACGACCTGAAAATAATGAAGAACTTTGGATGTACGTTAACGGTGGGAACGTTGCAAGAGAGCAAACAAATCATCTAAGTCTTCAAATTAGTGCCGAATTTCAGCTTCTCAGGGAGTATTATAGACTTGCCGATCAGCAAGGTTTAGGAGTGCCTACATCAAGTTCTTTAAGAAAAAATTTAGCACAAACTTTTGATGCTTTCGGTGAAAGGCATAATCATGAGCGATCAACATGGATTCCAGAGGACTTGCTAGAATCGGCTGCTTTAGCACAACACTATGGCATTCCTACAAGACTATTAGATTGGACCTATGATCCCTATGTTGCAATGTATTTCGCATTCCAAGGGGCGCTTGAATATGATGGTAATATTGTAATTTGGGCTTTAAATAAAGACCATATTTCATTTCTTGGGAATACTGTTAATAGAATTAACGTGGAATTTGTAACACCACACTACGCATCCAATCCAAACTTGAATGCTCAAAAAGGTTTGTTTACACATTGTCCGGTTCCAAGATTGAGCGGTATAGAAGAGTCACAGCTAATGATGAAAGGACAGGTACAGTTAGTTGATAGACGTCCTTTGGATGAGATTATTCTAGAGCAAGCAAAGCCAGAGAAAAACATCGACTACTTTAAAAGAATTATCTTGCCTGCTACAGAAGCGGCACGTGGAATTCAGGTTTTAGAATCACTTGGTTATGGAAGTTCAAAAATTTTTCCTGGGTATGACGGTGTTGCTAAACAGGTACTTGAAAGGTGTAAAGTAGCTAACAAATCAATACAACTGACCGCTAAAGCGGTGGTTGATTGAGGCGTTAGTGTTTAAAAAATAAACCAAAGAGTAATCAATGGAATTAAATGAATTTGTAAATCTAATATTACTACCCTTCGGCGGTGTGTCAGTAGTTCTAATAGGGTTGGCAGCTTTTCTGGGGAATGTAAACACAAAGAGAATCATTAATGGTGATCTAGCAAAGCATAAGCTGAAATTCGAAGCTTTTCAAAGTGAA
>JBLIKP010000146.1:0-3543 GCA_047635375.1 Sphingobacteriales bacterium
CCCAAAATCAATAATTAAATTTTGTTTTTTAGTTATTTGCTTCCTAGCATTACTGCGCTTTGAATTTTAAATAAACTTTCAATAGGGTTGACACACATAACGGCAGTTCCGCCAATGTTGTTTATTATTTTAACACTTTCTGTCCCCATTAGATATTCCTTAACAGATTTCTCTTTATAAGATCTAATAATAACCAAACCTGCATTTTTAAGGGATGCGTAATGCATTACACTTTCATTTGAGTCACTAATTATAATCATCGGCATTAGCCTCAGAAACTGTAATTCCGTGCTTCTCTAAATTTTTACGAGAATACCCCATATTAAGGGTGGTGTTATATAAGCTGAATCTGTATGTTTTTTAGGAAGGAGATGGACATAAAAATGGTATGGATTCCTAACCTTGGTAAAAATGCCTATTTACCATTTACCATCTATCATTGATGTGCATACGCGTAAAATCCTAAAAGACTATTTTTCTTTTACTATAAAACAGAAACAAGTAATCGAACTTCTATCTGTTTTATTTGAAGATTATCAATACCCTGAGAGCGTAGTTATTAGAAGTGATAACGGCAGTCAGTTTATAGCTAAAAATGTAAGAGAATATATTAGTTTGATAGGAGTGCAACAAGAATTTAAGCACATAGCTACACCAGAAGAAAATGAACATATAGAGGCGTATCAAGGAATACTGAAAAGAAGGTTTTTTCTAGATTTAAGTACACCACATTTGGGGGAATTCAACAAATAATAAAACGATATGTACTTTTTTACAATAATGGCAGACTACACGGCCTTGTAGGTAGCATTAAACCAATAGAAAAATGGAATAATGACAAACACCTTATTGTCTTGAAAAACAAGGCAGCATAATTAATAATCGAAATTTAAAATATTACTCTTGTTTTATAGGGGTCAAAACACTCATCTATAAGAATGTAAAAGTATCGAACAAGTAAATATCAAAATTGGAACTATGTGTCAAATTCAATACAATTGTATTGATGAATTATGGAATTAGCTTTATTATACTAGTGGTATCATTATAAACATTTTCATCATCCATAATTATTTGAATACTAAATTGTTGGTAGGGTTTTTCAGGAAGGGACTTCAATTTTAAAATATTAAATCTATTTCTATTTGAAGTTTGAAAATTTAGAAAATCATTCAAAATTAATTCTTGATTTAAAACCTCAATAAATTGTTCTTCGGTGTCAAACTCACCAACTGTTGAACTGCAATCAAAAAAACCACCTCCAGCAGCTCCACAGCTTTCTTTTAAGATAAACCCTTCAAATAAGTCGTAAACATTTGAGCCTTTTGGGTGCATTTCATCAAAATCAGTTAACGTCCAAAAATTAACTTCTACCACTCTATTTTTAGCAATAAATTCACGGTCGTAGTTACAATTCATCGCCATTGCAGCAGAAACAAACAAAGGTGCTTGAGGTTTATTTTCAGCTATTCTGGCAGTAATTGAATTCAGGTTAATTCCGTAATTACCCAATCTTATTGGAATACTATCTTGTTCTATTTTGCTTGAGGTATTAATGTCAAAATTCACAATCTCCACACTTCGCACATCGTATTCAAAGGGTTGCGGTGGATCAGCACAGCATCCCTCAATTATTGATATTAACCCCACAAGGGAGAAAATCATTGATATCTTGTATAGAATTCTAAATTTCAATTATAAATCTCTTTTACTTATTGCCAAATAGCTAATGAAACCGAAAATCACCAACCAGCAAATTGGAATAATGAAAAGTTCCCATGAAAAAACCATTAATTCAACATCACGTCCCAAATATTTTTCAATGGGGTTTAAAATAAATTTATTGTTTGAGCTTAACGGTAAAAACCGGCTTCCACCATCTGAAAAATACACTCTTAAGGCTATTTCTCCGATAAAATTATACATTAATAACAAGCCAATGGCTAATATTGATTTCCTTACCAAAAGTGTAATCATTAAGGCAAATGAAAGGTAGAAAATCACCTGGAATCCGTAAAGCAAAACCATCCATGATTTTGGCCAAAGATTCTCAAAAAAAACTGCACTCTCAGGCAAGGCCAAAGCACCCGCTGTAGCAGAAACAAGGAACAAAGTCACTACCGACATTAAAGCCAATCCAAAAATGAGGGTAAATTTGGAAAAAAGCCATTCAATAGGCCTTAGTCCAGTTATTACATTTTGTCTAAGAGTTTTAAACTCATATTCGTTAGATACTGATAGGATAACAATTACAGCTAAAATCGGCATGAAAAATCCGGCACAAAAAGTTAGATTCTGCCAAACATCAGGAAAGGAATACACCTTAAACATGCTTAGCATCATTTCGGCCATTTTATTGGTCTGAGATTTTAGGAAATCCAGCCACGCTTGCAGACTATATAACACAGCACCCAGCAAGACAAAATAAAGGGAGAAAAGCCACCAGAATACCCGGTAGCCAATCATTTTTCTAAATTCTATTTTTATTAATCTAAGCATTGGCCGATAACATTTTTAATACTTCTTTTTCTAAATTACTTTTAACCCGCGAAATGTGGGAAATGTTTATCTCGGCATACACCAAAGCCTTGTTTATTTCACTTGCCATAGAATCATCATTAAGAAGAAAGGAAACACGATTTCCGTTTATAACGGCATCAGAAAAGCCCAATTGAATGACTTTTTCTTTAATATCGTTTAGATTATCCCCTCCTATTTCCAGCCTTACACCTTCTTTTGATGTTAATTCAGCAACCGTTCCTTTGAATAAGGTTTCCCCTTTCTTTAAAATTGCCACATGGGAGCATACTTTTTCAACTTCATCTAAAAGATGGCTAGCTAATATTACGGTGATTCCCTTATCGGCAATTCGAAGGATCATTTCCCTAATCTCCACAATTCCTGAAGGGTCAAGCCCATTGGTGGGTTCATCAAGAATTAAAACTTTAGGGTTGCCTAACATTGCGGCTCCAATGGCTAACCTTTGCTTCATTCCCAAGCTAAACGTAGAAAACTTGTGGTTTTGACGCTCTTTCAGACCCACAAAACCCAAAATCTCTTCAAAATTCGGGGTCTTCATTTGCTTTATGTCGGCTACAATTTTAAGATTTTCAAGAGCACTTAGGTAAGGGTAGAAATTGGGTTTTTCCAATATTGCTCCTATCTCCTTTCTGACCGTGTAATCAGGATTTTTTCCAAACCATTTAAAATCCCCTGAAGTTGAGTTAATTATTCCAAGGCAAATCCCAAGAGTTGTGGTTTTTCCGCTACCGTTTGGGCCCAATAATCCAAACACACATCCTTGAGGGACATCAAGGGATAAACCTTGGAGTGCGTGGACTTTACCGTAACGTTTGGTTAGATTATTTATGGTTAAAACTGATTCCAATATATAGCGTATTTTGTTTGTTAATCACGGGTTAGATATCCCAAGGTAATTAGAAAACCCTTTGGTCGTTAGTTTTTAATCCAATTTTATTATTACAAATCGGGTAAAAAAGCCTAATTTTGTACCCCGTACACAAACAAAGATTAATCCCATTA
>JBLIKP010000147.1:0-3370 GCA_047635375.1 Sphingobacteriales bacterium
TTATGCTCCTAATTTTTAGGAGTTGCAAAGTTAAGAAATACTTGAATTATTTTATCAGTATTTCGTGTTTTCCTGAATGTCTTTTAAGAAATTCGATTTTGGGCCGAATTGTTTGATTATTAGGATTCGCAGCGACGAAGATAATCGGCGATGGTGCTTTCTAATCCGCGGTAAATGGAGTCGCAAATAAGTGCATGACCAATGCTTACCTCGTCAAGCCCTGGGAGGTTCTTTGTGAAATAGGAAAGATTGTCTAAATCAAGGTCGTGCCCAGCATTAATTCCTAAACCCCATTTCACGGCTTCCTTGGCGGTTTCAACATAGGGTTTAATGGCGATGGAAGCACTTTTTTTGTAATTCACCGCGTAACTTTCGGTGTATAATTCGATACGGTCGGTTCCTGTGGCAGCGGCACTTTCTAACATAGTAATATCTGGATCAAGAAATATACTTGTCCTGATATCGTTTCTTTTTAACTCGGTGATTATATCTTTTAAATAGTCTTTATGTTGGTTTGTATTCCAGCCGGCATTGCTCGTAAGTGCATCAAGAGCATCTGGAACAAGCGTTACCTGCGTTGGTTTTATAGAAAGCACTAAATCCATAAATGATTTAATGGGATTTCCCTCAATATTATACTCTGTAGTTACAATTTTTTTAAGGGATCTAGCATCTTCATAAGTGATGTGACGCTCGTCTGGACGGGGATGCACGGTGATTCCTTGTGCTCCAAAACGTTCGCAATATGTTGCAGCAGTGGTGATATCTGGATTATCTCCGCCTCTAGCATTGCGTAGGGTGGCGAACTTGTTGATATTTACGCTTAATCGAATCATTATTCAAAGTTACAATTTTAAAAAACTATTTATTAAGGATTGTTTTTACATTTGCAGTTAAATTTTAATAAGCTTAAAACCAGTATGGAAAATAAAACGATGCCCAGTGAAAATAAAAAGAAAAGCGTAATGTTATACGTGGTGATTGGTATTCTTGTAATTACCAATGTCCTTACTTTTTTGCAAATGGAGAAAAAAACGACTCAGCTTGACTCGAGCGAGACTGATCGAATGGAACTTCAGATGGACGTTCAAAAATTACAAGTAGAGTTGGATAGCGCTTCAGCGCAGATGACCAACATGGATGCCGAGATGGTAGCCAAAAATGAAGAGCTTCAAAAGAAGATCGACATGATTCAAGGGCTTCTTCGTCGTAAAGACATTGACGCCAAGAAAATCAAGGATTACAAAAACGACATCGACCAGCTTAGGTATTACATCGAAAAATACCAAACGGAGATTAAGGTGTTAAAAGAAGATAACGCCAAGCTTACCAACGAAAATTCAGGATTGAAAGAAACCGTAGTTGCCGAGCAGCGTAAATCGAGCGACTTGCTTAATGAGAATATTGGGCTTTCAAATAAAGTGGAAGTTGCCAAGATTCTTAAGACTAGCGGAATTTCAGTGATTCCAGTCCGTGTGCGTCGTAACGGTGAGGAAAAAGAAACCGACCGCGCACGTAGCGTAGAAAAAATCAAGGTTTGTTATACTTTCGCCGATAACCCAATCGCCTCACAAGGAGATAAAGTGGTTTATTTGAGAGTTATCAACCCGGAAGGAAATGCTGAAGTAATCACCGATGATACCGAAAGTAAGTTTTCGGCCGATGGTAATGACATGCAGTACAGTGCGAAAATCACCCTTAATTTTAAAAATGACGGGAAAGAAAACTGCATGTATTGGATGAAAGCCTCCAACTATGCCAAGGGAACCTACAAGGTTTTCCTTTACTCTGAACAGTCTGAAATAGGATCTTCTTCCTTCGGTTTGAAGTAGAAAAAATAGAGAAATGTCCCGCATCTTTTACGAGGTGCGGGATTTTTTTTGCCTAAAAATAAGCGTTTACTTGGACCGTTCCAGTGTGAATAGTAGGGATTAATTCTGATTTTCTCCCGTTGTAATTCAGATTAAGCTGAAGTCCGTTCCCTAGATCTCGCTGGATGTTTAACTGCCACGTGATGTTGTTTCCCTTTTGTAGGCCTTCCAAAATTTCATAAGAAACGGCAGAGTTAGATTCCCCCAAATAATCGTTTTTTAAGAAGGTAATCTCGCCAGAGAAAACACCTCTTCCAATGTCGTTGTAGCTGGCTTTTGCCGAAATGGCTTGATTAGTATTCTGCTCCCCACCAAATTCTTGTGCGTTTGTTTTCTCCGTAAAGGCGTAGCTTAAATTCACGCGTAGGTTGGTTTTAATTTGGACGATTATTTCCGGCTTCACCGATTGTGAGGTCAAGGCGTAATTTCTGTTCACAAGAAATTGTGAGTTAAACGTTTTCTCTTCCCCATAAACGCTTAAAACAGCCTCCGTCGATTTCCCAACAATAGAACGCGCCTGCCCCGATAATCTTTCGCGAGATAAAATATCTATCCCATTAACGAGCTGACTTTTATTCTCATTCCCAAGATATCCCAGTTGTCCGCCATAACGATAATTGTTCCTCAGAATAAAAAAAGTAGACTGTACCTGAGAATTTGCGGTAATTAGCGTGGTGTCTTCCAGAGGAATTGTGAAAGGGTTAAAAGCTTCGACACTTGGTGCAACGCTGGTTTTTTTATTTAATGCGATTGAAGTCTGATTTGAAAATGCACGTAAAAAATTATTTAATCCGCGGGAAGCTTTTATTGTTGCCGAAGGATTAATAAAAACCGATTGATTAAAGTCGCTTGATTGAGAATTAATAAATTCATTTGTCGGGGTGAAAATGCGAATGAAATTCGCTTCGTTTGCGAATGGGGGGATTTCAAATTCATCGATTTCCTGAATCCCGTTCCCGTTGCGGTCAATAAAAATAAAAGCCCCCTGGCCAGCCGGAACTTCTAAATACACAAATTCTCTTTTCTCCTCTTGCCCCGACGAAACCTCGAAATAAGTTGAACCTGTTAAAAAGCCCTTGCCAAAAATCGGATTGTATTCTGCGCGTCCCAAAATGGCTTTACTTCCGCTTTGATTTCTGATTGGATTTATTACCCTTAAATTCCTGTAACTGGCTTTTAATCGAAGCGTCTGCTTTGGGTTTTTCAGGAAGCTTGATGCAAATCCGATGTCATCGGACTGGGTCGATGGCTTGAAAACATTTCCCTCGACAAGATTATCATTCCTCCGCGTAACCTCGAGGCGATGCCGGTTTTTTGCCGAGTCGGGATTTTCAATGAAGCTATAAATTTCTTGAAATCCAAAAGAATTTAACTGTAAGCTGTCGCTAAGGGTGGATGAGATTTTATTGTTTTCCTCCCTTAATCCTGTCCCAATGGTGAAGAGTGAGAATTTTTTTGAGATTTCAGGATACTGCCTAAAGAAGACCGTGTTGATTGTC
>JBLIKP010000148.1:0-3355 GCA_047635375.1 Sphingobacteriales bacterium
TGAGTGTAGATGATTTTTGGATTTTTGGCCATTTGTTTGGTTAATTAAATTTTATTGATGCTTTTTCTAAATTTAGGAGTGCGAATTTAATGAATTACGTAATCAAATACGAATTCTCAACATTGTCCAATCGTGAAAATTTAAATTTTATTAAAATTCAATGATTGTTCCTTCGGTAGGAATACTCTGGCATCCTAGTACGTAACCGTCCTCGACTTGGCCGTCAGTAAGCGCCATATTTTCCTTCATGGTTACACTCCCTGAAAGGACTTTACCCATACAGGTTGCGCAAATCCCACCCTGACAGCTAAACGGAGCATCCATACCGGCCTCCAACATTGCTTGAAGAATGGTTTGATATGGCTCTACCACTAAGGGCATTTCTTCGTCCTCAAGGATTACGGTGATGTTTACGGGTTTTTGATCGGAATTTTGAGGGGTTTCTTGTTCTTTTTCTTCAACGTAGAACAGCTCACGGTGAATAGATTCTTCCTTCACTCCTTTGGCTCTGATATGATTAAACACAATCTCTACCATGGTCTGAGGTCCGCACAAGTAATATTCTAAATTTTTTGATTCTAGGTTATTATCACCTAGGTACTGCTCTAATTTCGTATCATCAATCCTACCTAAAGCTTCAAAACCTTCAACTTCTGGTTGAGTAAGATAATGTTGGGCGTGGAACCTATCTGGGAAATCAAGAGTTAGTTCTGCCAATCGGTTGGAAAACATTATTGATTTCTCATCTCGGTTTCCGTAAAGTAAATGAATATGGACATCAGAATTCAATAAAGCATCTTCCAAAATCGCCATTATTGGCGTTATTCCACTTCCTGCCGCAATAAGAAAAAGACCTTTGGTGGTGCTTTTTGAAGTCGACGAAGTGAAAAGGCCTTGAGGGGGCATTATTTCAAGCTTCATTCCAAGCGATAAGTGATCGATGAGCCAATTACTCATCTTTCCGCCGTCAAGGCGCTTAACAGCCACCGAAATTGTATCTGTGAGCTTTGGCTGACAAATACTATAGCTTCTTCGCTCCTCTAAACCGTCAATAACCGTTTTTAGGGTTAAATATTGGCCTGGGATAAATTGAAATACATCCTGGTGTTTTGAAGGCACTTCGAAGTAAAATGCCGTAGAATCAGCCGTTAGCCGATCCTTTTGTTTTAATTTTAGTGGGTAAAAATTAATTGCCATTGAGTGAAAATAGCAATTTTACATTAAACCTAGATGAAGCATAGCTGCCTCGCTCATCAGTGATTTTTCCCAAGCTGGTTCAAAAGTCAATTCAAGAGTAACTTCACCAACACCTTTTACCGACTTCACCTTCTCCTCTACCTCTCCTGGAAGCGACCCTGCTACAGGGCAGTTGGGCGAAGTTAGTGTCATTAATAAATCAACATTGTTGTTTTCAGCATCAATCTTAATCTCATAAATCAATCCTAAATCGTATATATCTACGGGTATTTCAGGATCATAAATCGTTTTAATTACATTGATAATACGCGAACGTAAATCTGTTGATGTGGTGGTTATTTCTTCGCTCATATTAAACTGATGTTTGAAATGCTTTTGCAAACTTTTTTATTTGATTTATCATTTCCGATAAACCATTAGATCGTGTTGGAGAAAGATGTTCTTTCATTCCAATTTTCTCAATAAAATCCACGGGGGCCTCAACAACCTCATCGGGATTTTGGTATGAAAAAACTCTTACCAATAGGGCTACAAGGCCCTTAACTATGGCCGCATCACTGTCGGCTTGGTAAACAATTTTATTGCCTTCAAGTGTTGCTACCAGCCAAACTTGGCTTTGACAACCTTTAATTCTATTTCCTTCAATTTTAAAATCATTGGCAAGTGGAGCTAATGCTTTTCCTTGTTCGATGATATATTGATAACGGTCGGTCCAGTCGCCTAAAAACTCGAAGTCATCGATAATTTCTTGCTCGATTTCTTTAATGCCTTGTCCCATGGTTATCCGAAAATGGTTTTAACTTTCTTAATTGCTTGTACTAACACATCGATTTCCTCTTTTGTGTTATAAAATGAGAAGGATGCTCTACATGTCCCTGGAAGACCGTAATGTTGCATTACAGGCTGAGTACAATGATTTCCTGTACGGATTGCAATTCCTTGTTCATCCAATAAAATTCCGATGTCTTGAGGATGAATATCACCCACAAGAAAACTTACCACAGCGGCTTTGTTTTTCGAGGTTCCTATTAATCTAATCCCATCAATTTTGGACATTTCTTGGTTTGCATACTCCAAAAGCTCTTCTTCGTATGCGGCAATATTGTCCATACCAATTTTCTCAAGGTAATCGATGGCTGCTGCCAAACCCACTGCCCCTTCAATGTTGGGTGTTCCCGCTTCAAAGCGGAAAGGAATATCGTTATAGGTAGTTTTTGCGAAGGTCACTTCCTTAATCATGTCACCACCACCTTGGTAAGGAGGCATTGCTTCAAGATATTCGGCTTTACCGAACAATACCCCTGTCCCACTTGGTGCGTATATTTTATGTCCGCTAAAGACAAAAAACTCACAATCAAGTTTTTGAACATCAAGTTTCATGTGAGGTGCTGCTTGAGCCCCATCTAACATTACTGGGATATTTAAGGAATGTGCTTTGGCAATGATTTCTTCCACTGGGTTTTGAGTACCTAAGGAATTCGACACATAAACCACTGATACCATTTTGGTTTTCGAGGTAATGAAATCGTCTAAATTGGAAATATCTAATTCTCCAGCATCATTAAATGGAATAACTTTAAGAATTGCTCCTTTTTCCTCGCATAATATCTGCCAAGGAACAATGTTGGCGTGGTGTTCCATCTCTGTAACCACAATTTCATCCCCTTTTTTGATGTTTTTGCGCCCATAAGTTGAAACTACAAGGTTAATCCCTTCAGTTGCATTTCTTACAAAGACAATTTCCTTAGTGCTTTTTGCATTTAAAAAGCTTCTACACTTTTCTCTTGCCTGCTCATAAACATCAGTCGCCACCTGACTCAATGTGTGTACTCCACGGTGAATATTACTGTTGTTCATACTGTAATGATCGCGAACAGCATCCATCACCTGAAGTGGTTTCTGCGTGCTTGCGGCATTATCCAGATAAACCAATGGCTTTCCCTTCACTTTCGTGGAAAGAATCGGGAAGTCCTTGCGTAATTCGTATGGGTTTAGCGTTGCTATTTGAGGCACGAGCGTTTTTTTAGTTTATTTTATCAGCAATTAATTGTTCTACATAATCAACTACCGCTTCACTTTTAATTTCTGTTACTACATCACTTAAAAATGCATTTAATAGCATCTTTTTGGCGGTAGCCTCACTTAATCCACGAGAACG
>JBLIKP010000149.1:0-3174 GCA_047635375.1 Sphingobacteriales bacterium
GACTTGGAGACAACGCGAACGCCAACAAATACCGGAAATAATGGGCGAAATTAAAGGCAAAAATACATTGCAGGATTGGGAGTTGTGTTCATTTACACGGATACGCCTAAATAATTAGCCGCTTGGTATACCCGTGTTTTAGGCTTAGAGTTTGAGTCTGATACTGAAAGGGAGGCGTTCTATCTTTCGTTTTATTACTGGGATTAGATTGAGGTCAAACGAAAGCGTTTAGACGCATTGAGCATTATGAAACGCGAAACTCCAAAAGGAAAAGAAGGGCGACAGTTTCAAGTGAATTACTTGCTGAATAATATGGACGAACTAGCCAAGCATATCAAAAAAGAAGGTGTTTAAATTGAAGGTCCAAATGATTATTCTGTGGAAGGGAAATTCGCGTGGATTATTGACCCTGACGGAAACAATGTTGAGCTGTGGGAAGATGTGTTTGAATTGTAAGCCAAATAAATCCTAAGAAGATATTACAGGCCACAATTATCGGCACAGCACCCTTTTTTGAAGACGGATAAAAACGTGAAATACCCACCAAATGCTATTAAGGCCCATTGGGATTCAGTGATTCCTTGGCCCAAAAGGGTGATTCCAACAATGAGGAATAACACCCTTTTAAATGTCCATCCGGTGGTTAGTAATTTCACCATATTTTATAATGTTTTAAGGTAATTCACTTCCATCCAGCCACCGCCGTTGTAACATTCTATGTTTTGAGCCGATAGAAATTGCGTCGCTTGCTCACTTCGTCCTCCTGAAGCACAGCAAAGGATAAAAGGCTCTTCTAAAATCTTGATGTCTTCCAGGCGGTTGGGTAATTCTGGAAGCGGAATGTTAATACTTCCCGCCACATTTCCGCCCATGAATTCTCCTGGGGTACGGACATCAATGATGGTTCCCTTGTCCGTTTGAATGATTTCTTTTACTGTCATATTAATTTGTTTAGGACAAATATCGAATGATTTTTAATTGAATTATGTGACTCAAGTTACATGGGTAAAATTAAAACCAAGAAACATCTGATTTAATTATTTTGGCAGGATTTCCTGCAATTATGGTTTTGATGTTTGGTGCTTTCCGGAGACAATCGCCCCCGTTCCCACAATAATATCATCCCCAATTTTTCCGCTTAAATCTTGGAACCTGGTTTTATGAGAAACTACAACGGTAAAGCGTATCGCTTGCCTCCAGTGAAGTCATCTAAAGTTAAAATACAACGTATTTGGGACGCCCAATATATAGCTGACAATTGGTTTTATTTTGCTATTCATTTTTGATTAATCCGTTAAATACCGATTATTTGAAGTTCGTGATTTTTATATTTTGAGGTGCTTAAATGTGGGGTAATTATTGATTTTATTTCACTTGTTAGGAAATCTGCAACTGAATCTTTTACCATTCCTTTATAAGTAACCAACGAAATTTCTCGGACGGGAATGGGCTTAAGAAAACCCTTAGTTTTTTTCTGTTTCTCAGGAGAAAGTTCTTTTTGGAATAGCTCTGGAATTAATGTGATGCCTCCAAACTTGTCGGCTAAATTTAAAAGGGTATCAAAGGAACCACCTTCAAATTTGAGCTGTTCATTGAAAATTTCTTTTTCCTGAATCTCACAAATTGAAAGCACCTGATTACGGAAACAATGCCCCTCTTCAAGGAGCCATATTTTTTTGTTGGCAATGTCTTTTGAGGTTACAAATTTCTTTTCATCACCTTCAACCCCATAAACCATCATGGGTTCGTAATACAAAATATGCTCCTCAATAAGTTCTTCCTCTAATGGTGTTGCCAAAATTCCAATGTCGATTTGGTCTTTTTTTAATCGTCGGATTATCTCTTCGGTTGGGATTTCCTTAATAGTTAAGTCAAGCTTTGGATTGTTTTCTAAAAGTTTGGGTAGAACCATTGGAAGGAAAATGTTGGCTACTGTGGGAATTATTCCAATTGTGTATTTCCCTGATAAGTGGGTGATCTCCTTTTTATTCAATGCGTACAGTTCGGACTTTTTCTCAAGTATTGTTGTTGAAGTCTCAATAAACCGCTGGCCGATCTGAGTCGTAACCACAGGTTTTCTGGATCTGTCAAATAGTTGGATGCCCAATTCTTCCTCAAGTTTCTTTATCATTCCACTCAGTGTTGCTTGGGTAATATTGCAACTGTCGGCGGCACGACCAAAGTGCTTAAACTTGTTTACTGCATGAACATATTCTAATTGCTGGAAATTCATTGTTAGATTATATCTATCAAATATATAGATTTTATCGTTTGAATCTAATTTAATATTGTCTTAAATTTGTGTCATACAAAATCAAAACAATATTAAATTATGTCAATTGTAGGAAAAAAATTCCCAAATATCAGCGTTCCAGCGATGAACGAAATGGGTGATGAAATTCAAATTAACGTATTAGAAGAAGCGGTAAAAAACGGAAAAAAAGTATTGCTTTTTTGGTATCCAAAAGATTTCACTTTTGTTTGCCCAACTGAGCTACATGCGTTTCAAGCTGCGTTAGGCGATTTTGAAAAACGTAATACTGTGGTTATCGGTGCCTCATGTGATAGTGCACAAGTTCACTTTGCTTGGTTAAGTACTTCAAAAAATAACGGCGGTATTGAAGGTGTAACTTACAACCTACTTGCTGATACTAACCGCAACCTTTCTTCAGTTTTAGATATTCTTGATGGTCAATTCGATGAGTACAATGAAGAAACTGGATTACAATTAATCCATGGGGATAATGTAACATACCGTGCTACTTACCTAATTGATGAAGAAGGAACTGTATTCCACGAAGGTGTTAACCACATGCCTGTTGGACGTAATGTAAACGAATTCCTTCGTTTAATTGATGCTTATTCTCACGTTCAAAGTCATGGTGAGGTTTGTCCTGCAAACTGGGAAGAAGGAAAAGAAGCAATGTCTGCCGATACAATAGGTGTTGCTACTTATTTATCTAACAACTAAAAATAGAAATTATGTTTCAAGAGTTAACAGAAGATAACCTTTCGCAAATCGTTCAAGGATCAGAGACCACTTTCGTGCAATTTAGTGCAGGATGGTGTGGAAACTGCCGAGTAATGAAGCCTAAGTTTAAGCGATTTGCCGCCGAAAATGAGACTGCAAATTTCGTTGTGGCTGATGCCGAGAAATTTCCATTATCGCGTAAG
>JBLIKP010000150.1:0-3086 GCA_047635375.1 Sphingobacteriales bacterium
TTAGATAGCTTAGGGGAAAAAGAAACTTACAGTGTGGACACCACAAATTGGCTTAAGGAGTTAGGCATTAAACCTATTGAAACCTTCTTCGACGCCGACAGTACCTACGTGTCTTACTACAAAAACGGAAACGACTCTTTGGTTTTGGAATTAAAAGGAAGATGGGGCGTGGCAAACGACACTCTTTTTATGTTGCCTTTACAAAATACCACACCAAGCTATTATGCCACAGAAGTAAAAGGAAATTTGGCTCATTTTAAGACACACCTCGACTGGGACGGTGATGGTGAGGCCGACGATTTTTATTACGGAGTGCAGGTTAAAAAAGACTAATCAATCACCTTTACACCACCCCAAAAAGCCACTCGGTTTTTTACCATTTGAGCTTTTTCTTTTGGGTTTGGGTAGTACCAAATACAATCTTTATTGACTTCATCTTTAACCTTAATGGAGAAATAAGAAGCTTCACCCTTCCATGGACAAAGGGTTGAGTATTTGCTTTCAACCAGAAACTCTTTGTTTAAAGAATCTTTCGGGAAGTAGTGGTTCCCTTCTAATTCAACCGTATCTGTGGTTTCGGCGATTATTGTTTCATTCCAAATTGCTTTCATAATTTATCTTGTTTCTTCCAAACGGTGTCAACGTAATAATGTTTGCAATCGAAAAGGTGTTTTTCTATTTCAAATCCATTATCTGCGGCAATTTCTTCAATCCGCTTAAGCGAATATTTTTGGCTGATTTCCATATGAATAGCCTCATTTGCTTCAAACGTAAAGGTCATTCCAAGCTTTTTAATTTCAACTTCTTGTGCCTTACGACTGATTAAAAAGCTTTTCGTCTCGCCTGTAAGCGGATTGTAAATCGGGAAATGATCAAATTGGAGCGTTTCAAAATCGGCTCCTAATTCTTGATTCATCCTGTAAAGAAGATTAATATTAAAAGCCTTTGTTATTCCGGCGGGGTCGTTATAGGCTGCCAATACCTGATGTGGGTCTTTCATTAAATCAACACCCATAAAAAACAAATCTCCAGCGTTTAACCGAGCATTTAATCCGCTTAAAAATTCCTGCGCTTTATTTGGAGTAAAATTCCCAATATTTGACCCAAGAAAAAGCACTACATTTCGGGTTTCGCCAGCATTACTTACCTCTTCCAACCCTGAAAAATATTCGTTTACCACTCCTTTAACCTTTAATTCTGGAATTTCTTCAAGTAGGGTTTTGGAAAGCTGTTCTATGGCATTGGATGAAATATCAATGGGTTTATAGGTGAAATCGGCATTTTGTTGGACAAAATAATTTAATAAAATCTTAGTTTTCGTGCCATCACCAGCCCCAAACTCAATTAAATTAAAGGGCTCCCCGTTAGGACTGAATAACCTTAAAATTTCCTCCTTTTTTGATTGAAAAATTTCAAACTCACTGTTTGTTAAATAATACTCCGGCATTTTCATAATCTGCTGGAATAAAGCATCACCACGCTTATCGTAAAAATACCTAGATGGCAACGTTTTGGGCGTTTGACTCAGCCCCTCAATAATATCACGTTCAAACTGATTCATTTAAAAACTATTTTTTGCCAACCGGATTCCCGTGAATTGCCATTGTAAATGTGGGTGAAAAAAATTTCTATAAGTTGAGCGAATATGGCTTTTGGAAGTAGCCACACTACCACCCCTTAAGACCATCTGATTAATCATAAATTTGCCATTATACTCCCCCAAGTAACCCATTTCTCTTTTGAAAAACGGGTAAGGAAGGTAGGCGCTTTGAGTCCATTCCCAGCAGTCCCCAAAAAACTGATTCCCCTTAGCAACAAGGGGTTCAAACGATTTGTTTTCAGCAAAATTTCCTGAATCAATATCGCCATAACCGTTGGCTGCAATTTCCCATTCCTGCTCGGTGGGTAATCTCACGGCTCGCCAACTTGCATAAGCCTCTGCCTCATAATAACTTATATGGGTTACGGGCTCGTTAAGAGCTAAGGGTTTTAACCCTGAAAGTGTAAACATGCTCCACCCTTGATCATTTTTATGCCAATAAAGCGGCGCTGAAATAAAATTCGTTTTCGCCCATTCTAGCCCCTCCATCTGCCAATGATTAAAATCGACATAGCCGCCCGCTTCCACAAATTCTAAATACTCCCCATTGGTAATTAACCTATCGGCGATTTCAAAATCATGGAGATACACCTGATGTTCTCCTTCTTCATTGTCGAAATGAAATCCAGGGCCGTTGTAGCCTATTCGGTAATTTCCCCCCTTAATTTTAATAAATTTTAAAGGTTTCGCTTGCGCAGATGGCCTTTCTTCCTGATTGTTACAAACCGGAAATGTTGGATTATGACCAAGAATGAATTTTATATCAGTAACCAATAATTCCTGGTGCTGCTGCTCGTGCTGAAGACCTAATTCGAATAAAGGCTTAAGCTTTTCATCAATATCGTTCAATAGAAATTGCTTCATGGCCTCATTAACATGGGCTCTGTAGGAATAAACTTCCTCAACACCCGGACGAGTAATATTTCCGCGATCGGTGCGCATCCAACGTTTTCCCTGACTCTCGTAATAACTATTAAATAGGAAATTGAAATCTTTATGGAATTCTTTATACCCCTTAAAATGAGGTGATAATATAAAGTTTTCGAAAAACCATGTGGTATGAGCTAAGTGCCATTTAGGGGGACTTACATCCACAACTGGCTGAACCACATAATCCTCCGTTTTTAAAGGAGAACAAATCTCTTCAGTTTTTTTTCGGATAGATAAAAATCGGTCGATAAGGGATGGCCCTTTTTCCATAATTCTTTTTAATTATTTGTTAGAGGCAAAAAAGGTATGATTTCAAATTGAATTTGCCGAATTAAACAGGGATTAACTAACCTTCCATTATGGCTTTGTTGCAATTATCATCTCCCTCTTTCCTGGAGGTCCAGGGACCCCTTCAACAATAAACCCTACCGACTTTAACGTCCGCTTCACCACGCCTTTAGCGCAGTAAGTTGTTAGAAAGCCGCCTGAAGTTAAATTCTTGAACAGATAATCAAACACCTGAGGCTCCCACATCTTGGGTTGTTTTTCAGGGGCA
>JBLIKP010000151.1:0-3065 GCA_047635375.1 Sphingobacteriales bacterium
GAGAGTCTAAATCAGTGGGTGCGGAAAATACTTTGAACCAAAATACAAGGAATCCCGAAGAGGTATTGGCGGAAATTCGCAGCCTAATTGAAGTAATCCAAAATAGATTGAAAAAGAATAACTTGAAAGGTCGAACGGTTTCTTTGAAGTTGAAATATGAGGATTTCTCCCTGATAACTAGATCCAAAACTATTTCGTCAAACATTCAGTCGGCAAAAGAAATTTTAGATGTGGTGAATATTTTATTTGAACCTGAATTATTTGAAAATCCAATTCGCTTAGTTGGTGTGTCAATTTCAAATTTTAGCATTCTAGAAGGTAGTCAGCTTAATTTTGAGCTTTAGCGCCATTATAATTTCAATTCTTAATGGATTAAGTAAAGTGCCTCGTAACGCTTATATTTGCGTAACGATGGCTGAAAATCGATGCTGTATTACACACTTTATTGAAATTTAGTTGTTAATAGAAAACATATATTAACCTACCATGACAGGACAATTGGATTCACACGCAGAAATTTCGCGTCTTCAAAAGCAGATTGAAAATTATATCGATAATGATAAAACTGAATTGGTTTTTGATTTTAAATCGTTGGATGGAAAAATTCAGCTAGACTTAATTACTGTGAATCCATTTCACCGTCAGTCTTTCCTATTCAATTCTGTGGTAGGGGTAGATAAGTTTGATGCCTTAAAAAAAATGATGGAGTATGTTATAAGCCATCGTGAGAAGGAAAATACTTACACCATTCAATGGGTCGATAAATCGGCGACGGACGATTTACAAACGTCTTATTTCCGCTCTAAAAATATGTATGAAGCCTTAGATAAGTTTTATTACGGAAGAGATATAAATTCAATTAATATTTTTAGCATAACGCTAAACCCACTTTCTTAATTTTAAAAAATGGAGACCAAAAAGAAATCTTTCAATCTAAAGGTGATGCATTGGATTAATAGAATTGCAATCACGGTTTTTGCCCTAGGCATAATTTATAAACTAGCCGAATGGCTAAAATGGATATAAAAAAAGCCCTTCACATGTAATGTGAAGGGCTTTTTTGTTTATTGGGTTATGGTTATTGTTCCCTTAAGTTTATAAATCTGGCCATCCGTGCCTTCTGCGTTAAGCACATAAACATAAACGCCTGATTTAACGACTTTCCCCTTAATCATTCCATCCCAATCTTCATTGAAGTCGGCTGTTTGGTAAACTCTTTCACCCCATCTGTTGAATACATTAAAGGTATATTCCTTCATGTTGAATGCTTGAATATTGAATTTGTCGTTGTTGCCGTCACCGTTTGGCGAAAAGGCATCGGGAAGGTGGAGTCTTGACTCACTATTTGGAACGCACGGGTCAACGAAAACGGTTTGTGTCCTTTCATTGGAACAGTTATCACTGTCGGTAATTTTTAATGTCACCTGCAGGTCCCCAGACTCGTTAAAAACATGGTTAAGTTCCATCCCGTTGCCAACGACTCCGCTAGATGTGCTCCACTCATAAGAGTAAGGAGGTGTTCCTCCCTCCCCATTTCCTTGTAAATTTGTTGTTTCACCGAAGCAAACTTCATCATTGGAAAATGAAACACCAATCGCCGATTCAAAATTAATTGTATCCTTAATTTCCACTACGCAATCTGCATTATCAGTAACTTTTAATATTACCTCAAATTTTCCAGGCCCAGAGAAATCATAACTAATTTGATTTCCAATTCCCTTAAAACCATCATCACCACTCCATTCAAATTTGAATGGGGGAGCACCTCCTGAAGTGATGTTTGCATTGAAATTTACAGTGGTTTTACATTGGTCAGGAATTGTGGTGGTTATTTCTGGCTGCATACTACTTATGTAGGTTTTACCAATGGTCGATACAGAATTTTCATTTATAGCATTGTCGGCAATCGTGATTTTGTAGTTTACAGAGTCTTGACAGGCCTTTCCGTCGAGGTTATCAAAATAAACATTTTCACTTGTGGTGCCAACCTCAATAAATCCTGATCCCACGGGATATTCTCTAAATATCTTGTATTCGGTTGCAGATGAAGTTGCCAGTGGGTCCCGTAAAGGATTCCAGGTCACCTTAATGTTCCCGCCAAAAATATTATAGGAAGGATTTGCTTTGATTACTTGGATGGTATCTTGAGCTCTTGAAACCGTTTTCAGACAAGTAGAAATAGTTTCAACAAAATAATATAATCTTGTTTTATTGTTTGCGTCTACACCGGTATGGGTGTAGCTTGTGGCAGAAAAATCGGGCAAGGAGGCTGCTAACGTAAATGCGGCAAACTTACTTGTTGATGTATAAATATTATGAGAAATAAAAGCAACAGGGTCCCTTTCCGGTTTTTCCCAGGAAAGCTTTACATCGCCATTGTTTAATACTTCGGCAGTTTTAATTTCTGGAGATTTTATCTCAGGTGCAGGTAAAACACGAATACTTATGGTTTTTGAGGTTTGGCCTGGAGCGGGGCAGGCGCCATCTCTAGCTCTTATAACAAATCTAAAAGTTCGAGCTTGCGCAGGTCCGCAATCTGTAGCTTGTAAATTCTCACACGCTGTTGGCCAATAGAACCACAGCGAACCCTTTCCTTCTGCGGTAGCACCAGGGTATTCGTAACCCCAACCTAAAGCATCGCCATTATTGAAAAACTCTGTTGGTGCTGCTCCAGCTAAGTCTTCACTTAAATTAATGATTGCGCAGGGAGGTAATTGGCAACCGGCAGTAGTGTCCGAATATCCATTTCCAAAATGCTCACTATTAAACATTAATTGAAGGTTTTGAAATCCCGAAAGGCTGAAAGATGGATTGTCCAAATCTTCCACATCGATTTTAAATTTAACTGTGCTCCCTGCAAACACTGTAGTATCGAAAAGGCTATTGTTTTCAAATGGCGCTACAATAGTAGGTGGAGAGTTGTCTTCATAATTTGCAGGCTCGGCTATTATTTCTGTTTGGAAATCACGGTATATTTCAGCAATTTTTTGTCCGCAGCGGTATGAAGTCACCTTTATACACGTTACAAATTTACCCACATTTACAGGTTTGTAAATTAACTCCCC
>JBLIKP010000152.1:0-3029 GCA_047635375.1 Sphingobacteriales bacterium
ATTTTAGTTATTAATTGTTATTTATTTTAATTTTTCGTAGTTTCGCAAGACTTCAAAAATTTAAAATTATCACTATGGCGTTCGATATTGAAATGATAAAAAAAGTATACTCACAAATGACCGAAAGGGTCGATAAAGCACGTGAGATAGTTGGTAAACCGCTTACACTTTCAGAAAAAATATTATACAATCACTTGTGGGAGGGAAATACTTCCAAAGCGTATCGTAGAGGTGAGGATTATGTTGACTTTGCACCAGATAGGATTGCTTGTCAGGATGCAACGGCTCAGATGGCATTATTGCAATTTATGCAAGCTGGAAAAGATAAGGTTGCTGTTCCAACTACAGTGCACTGTGATCACTTAATTCAAGCAAAACAAGGGGCAACGGCCGATTTAAAACGAGCTAACGAAACGAGTAATGAAGTTTTTAATTTCCTAGAATCAGTATCAAATAAATATGGAATCGGATTTTGGAAGCCGGGTGCAGGTATTATACACCAAGTGGTTTTAGAAAATTATGCGTTTCCCGGAGGAATGATGATTGGAACGGATTCTCATACTGTGAATGCTGGAGGCTTAGGAATGGTCGCAATTGGTGTCGGTGGTGCAGATGCAGTTGACGTAATGGCAGGAATGCCTTGGGAATTAAAGTTCCCTAAGCTAATCGGTGTTAAATTGACCGGAGAGCTAAATGGTTGGACTGCCTCAAAAGATGTGATATTAAAGGTTGCAGGTATTCTTACCGTAAAAGGAGGGACAGGCGCTATTGTTGAATATTTTGGCCCAGGAGCTCAAAACCTATCTTGTACGGGTAAAGGAACTATTTGTAATATGGGTGCAGAAATTGGTGCGACAACTTCTACATTTGGGTATGATGATTCTATGGAGCGTTTCTTGAGAGCCACCGAACGAGAAGACATTGCTGATGAGGCAAATAAAATTAGAGAATACCTTACTGGGGATGCTGAAGTATACGCAAATCCAGAAAAATATTTCGATGAGGTAATAGAAATTGATCTTTCTACCCTGCGTCCGCACCTTAACGGACCATTTACACCAGATTTGGCTACACCAATTGGACAACTTGGTGAAAAAGCAAAAGCAAACGACTGGCCTCTAAAAGTTGATTGGGGATTGATTGGTTCTTGTACAAACTCTTCATATGAAGATCTATCAAGGGCAGCTTCAATAGCTCAACAAGCGATTGATAAGAAATTGAAGCCAAAAAGTGATTTTGGTATAAACCCAGGATCTGAACAAATCCGATTTACGGCAGAGCGAGATGGTCTACTTGCGGTTTTTGAAAACCTTGGGGCTACAATTTTCACAAATGCCTGCGGACCTTGTATAGGGCAATGGGATCGAAGTGACAGAAAGGGAGAAGAGAAGAATACGATTGTACATTCTTTTAATCGTAATTTCTCTAAAAGAGCTGATGGGAATCCGAATACGCATGCTTTTGTAGGGTCTCCAGAAATTGTAGCCGCAATAGCTATCTCAGGACGATTAGATTTCGATCCAATGAATGATACGTTGCTTAATGAAGATGGTGAGCAAGTAAAATTAGATATTCCAGTTGGTCTTGAGTTGCCACCTGATGGATTTGATGTTGAAGATGCAGGGTACTTAGAACCCGTTTCTAATGGTAGTGGAATTATTGTAAAAGTAAGTGAAACGTCAGAAAGGTTACAATTATTGGAGCCTTTTACGCCCATTCAGGACAGCAATTTGCAGAATGTAAAATTGTTGATAAAAGCCTTTGGTAAGTGTACAACAGATCATATTTCAATGGCAGGTCCCTGGTTGCGCTACAGAGGGCATTTGGATAATATCGCAAACAACACATTAATTGGAGCAATAAACGCTTATAATAAAAAAACAAATTTTGTAAAGAGCCAATTAGATGGTGAATATGGCGGAGTGCCAGACGTTCAAAGAACTTATAAAGCGGCAGGAATTAAAACAATTGTTGTTGGAGATCACAATTATGGTGAAGGTTCTTCTAGGGAACATGCTGCTATGCAACCAAGATTTTTGGGTGTCGCTGCGGTTTTGGTAAAATCATTTGCACGAATTCACGAAACAAACCTCAAAAAACAAGGGATGTTAGGATTGACCTTCGCAAATGAGTCCGATTACGATTTGATACAGGAAGACGATACATTTAGCTTTGTAGATATTTCAGACTTTAGTCCAGGAAAACCTTTGACGCTTGAAATTGCTCACAAGGATGGTAGTAAGGATGTTATTATTGCAAACCATACTTATAACGATTCTCAAATTGAATGGTATAAAGAAGGCTCTGCTTTAAACTTGATAAAGAAGCAAAACGCTTAGGTCCAAGAATATTATTAAAGCTCCTTTAAATAAATTTTTAAAGGAGCTTTTTTATGCCTAAAAGTGATTTTCGATAAATTTTTTACGGATTTCAATATCTTCTTTTGAAGTGAGTTCCAGCACATGTTGGTTAAAGGGAATTCCTTTTAAGGCCTGCGTATTAACTTTACACAAATTTAAGATGGCCAACGGAGTTTTTTTTTATCGCGTTTAGCGTTTAGAAGGCAATGAAGGAGGTGCGGAAAAGCCTTTTTACTATTTAGTTTGATAACCCAAAATTTACTTCGGGAATCTCTATAGCCTTCAATTTTCTCTTTGGAAGGCTTCTCAGTAATACCACAGGCGTAATTTTGATAGTTTAATAGAACTAATGCGAATCTCGAATTTCGCTCTAAAGTGAATAATAATCCGTCGCGATTATAACTTATAAAAACTGTTTTATCTTTATTGTTCCGAAGTGCTTTAAAACTTCTACAGAATATAAATTATCACTATTATTGAAAGTGAAGGTTTCATTTTGTAATCATGGATATTGTTTTAATACCTGTACTAGAGCTTCAGCCGTTCTAATTGGTTTTATTCTGACAGTAGGTATGCAAGATTACGAAATGTAATTCTAGACTCTTAAAGGTGTTCTATCTTCATAGTATTTCTTGAAGGAATGAGCATTTTCAACAACAACTAAGAAGA